>CAZRAA010000047.1:0-17739 GCA_964597975.1 uncultured Thermoleophilaceae bacterium
CATTGGCGCAAAAGAGCCTCACTCGGTCCCTACGCCGGAAGTCCAAGAGCCCCGGTCACCGCCTCGACAAATAGATCGGGATTGGCGACGAATCCGAGATGGCTGCCGGGGAGCTCGATCGGCTCGGTACCAAGGCTTTCACGCATGCGTCGGCGCATCCAGTCGACCGGTAGCTCTTCATCGTCGACGTAGAGAACGGCGACGTTGGTCACGTCCGGCCAGGAAGTCAACGGGGTCATTTCCGAGAACACGGTTCTGCCCTGCGGCCGGAGTTCTCGCCAAAACGCGGCCGTGACAGCCTCGTCCACGTCGGCGGCCAGCCGGGCGCGATACACGTCGTAGTCCTCCCACACGTTTCGTGCCTCTCGGTCGAAGACGCGACCGATGTTGAATCGGTGTATGAAGCCCTCCTCGGTTGCCTCCGTCTGCGCGGAGGCGCCGATCCTCGGCAGAAGCGGGTTCACGTATACAAGCGCCTTGACATCGATGATGCCTGGCACCAACGGCAGGTCGAGTCCGGCTGACGCGTGACCAACGATGATCGGCTTCTCGACGCTCGCACAAGCATCGGCGATGAACCTCGCGTGCTCGGTGGCGCCATCGGCGGCTCGCTCGATCGGCACCGTCGGAACCACAACTCTGTAGCCACGATCGCGCAAGCGGCTGGCCACCGGCTCCCAGAGCTTTTCGTTGTGCCAGGAGCCGTGTATGAGCACAAAACTATCCCGGGGCGGTGTACTCACGATTGAGTACGAATCTATCGCTTTGCGGTTCTGCGGGGAGCTGTCAGCTGGCTTCTTCGCAGGGCGTTCAGATCGCCGTCAGGGGCAAACGTGTGACTAGATCCAGCCGGCCAGTAGCGGCACCGCCAGCACAAAATCGGCAACCGCACAAAACGGCGGATACCAGGTTCGCACCTCGGTCGGGCCGTGGTGCTCGTGGTGGAACACGTCCCAGATGCCGTGCGCGAGAAAGCCGAGGCCGAGCAGCAGATGGTTGTCCTCGGTGACACCGAAGTAGGCCACGCAGAAGAACACCGTCATGCTGATCGTCTGCACGACGATGCTGCGCACTTCTCCTTCGCTGACGGCGAAGCCGAAGTAGACGGCGCCGATCACGGCCAGCAGCAGGCCGGAGAACACCGTGCGACCGGGTTCGTCCAGCAGCGCGGTGATCAGCACCCCGCCTAGGCCGAGTGCCGCCCCGATTGACATCTCTCGAAGGTGTGAGTTCATGGCTGCGAAAGCTACCGCGATGAGAGATCGCGGCTGCGCCCAATAGGCTCGCGCGCGATGGATGCACCCTCGGCGTCACTGGGCACGATCGCGCGTGAGTGGACTCGCATCGGCGTGACCGGGTTTGGCGGGCCGCCGGCGCACGTGGCGCTGCTGCGCAAACTCGTTGTTGAGAAGTACCGCTGGATGGACGCGCGCGCATTCGAGGAGGCACACGCCGCTTGCCAGCTGCTTCCTGGGCCGGCTTCGACTCAGCTCGCGATCTTCTGTGCGCACCGGCTCGCCGGGTGGCCGGGAGCGATCGTCGGCGGGCTTGGCTTCGTGGTGCCTGCGGTGCTTATGGTGCTTGCGCTATCTGTCGTGTTCCTTGCGAGCGCGCCGCCGCTCTGGATTAAGGGCGCCGGCGCCGGGGCAGGGGCCGCCGTTGCCGCTGTCGCGCTGCGCGCCGGAGTCGATCTGCTTGGTCCGAGCTTTGCGCACGCCAAAGAGGACAGCCGCCACGAAGCGCGGTGGCTGCTTTTCGTCGTGCTAGGGGCGGTCTCCGCTGCGCTCATTGGTGCGTACTTGGTGCTGGTGCTGATCGCCTGCGGCGCAATCGAAATCGCGGTGCGGCGGGTCGGTGATCGCAAGGGCATGCCCTCGCTTGCCATCTCGCCTGGCGCGCTCGTTCTGGCCACGGCCTCTGTCGGTGGAATCGGAGCGCTCGCTTGGACCTCCTTCAAGGTCGGAGCGCTCTCTTTCGGTGGTGGCTTCGTGATCATCCCGCTGATGCAGCAGGACGCCGTCGAGGTCTACCACTGGATGACCGAAGCGCAGTTTCTGAACGCCGTCGCGCTCGGACAGGTGACGCCGGGTCCGGTTACAGCGACGCTTGCGGCTGTCGGGTATGCCGCTCACGGCGTCGGCGGGGCACTGCTCGCTGCTTCTGTCGGGTTCCTGCCCTCGTTCTCTTTCATCCTGATTGGCGGCGGGCGCTTCGAGAGGCTGCGGGCTAATCCTGATGCGCGCGCGTTCTTGGGAGGCGCTGGACCGGCGGCGATCGGCGCGATTCTCGGGTCGGTCGTGCCGCTGACGCTCGGGTTGGAGGAGACTTGGCAGTTCTTGCTGCTCGCTGGGGCGGCGTTGAGCCTCCTGGCGTTCAAGCGAGAGATCGTGATGACACTTCTGATCGCCGGTGCGCTTGGCACCGCGATCGCGCTAGCCGGCGGTCCGATCCCGTGATTCGTCGCCGACTGCCCGGTGCCCGCGCAGCAGCGGCCAGGCGATCGCCGCTGCGATCAGCGCTGTGAGCCCGGCGACAAGCGCAACTGCGTCGAGTCCGTCGACGATGCCGCCAAGTCCGCCGCCTTCGGCAGCGCGCCGCGCATCGAAGATTGCGCCCAGGGCCGCTACTCCGACCGCGATACCGAGTTGGCGAAACGTGTTGTTGATTCCCGAGGACATTCCGCTCTGCTCGGTCGGCAGGACGCTGACCATCGCCGCCGCCAGCGACGGGCTGATCGCGCCGACAGCAATGCCGGCGACGACCATTCCCGGGAGCAGAGCGTGCCAGTCGTCGCCAGGGGAGTTTCCGCGCACCAGGAGCAGCGCAACCCCGAGTAGAGCGAGGCCAAAAAGCAGCGGCAGCCGCAGCTGCACCCGGCCGGTGAGGCGGCCAGAGAATGGAGCGACCAGGAGGATCAGCAGCGTCAGGGGGAGGAGTCGCAGTCCCGCCTCGAGCGGCGAGTACTGCAGACCTTCCTGCAGGTAGATCGCGAGAAAGATCAAGATCGGATAGATCGCGACCGACTGCGCGAACGCGACCAGCGCTGTGCCGCTGAACGCAGGAATCCTGAACAGCTGGAGTGGCATCATCGGGGCCTCCGCGCGTAGCTCAACCACGACGAAGGCGGCGCCTGCGATACCTGCTCCCGCAAAGGATCCCATGATCTCCGCTGAGTCCCAGCCGGCCGCGTTCCCACGCGTCAAGCCGAGCGCCAGCAGGAGGCAGGCGACGGCAAACAGCAGCGCGCCCACGTAGTCGAGCTCGCGTCGCCCTTCCGCGCGGGACTCCGGCACCGCGCGGGCGCACAGTACGAGCAGGAAAGCGCCGATCGGAATGTTGATCGCAAAGATCCAGCGCCAGCTGAGGCCCTCGACGATCAGGCCGCCGATCAGTGGTCCGACTGCCAGTGCGACGCCGGTGACCGCGCCCCAAAGCCCGAGGGCCTTCCCGCGCGAGTCACCTTGGAACTCGTTTGCCAGCAGAGCGAGCGAGGCCGAGAAGATCGCGGCCGCACCGACGCCTTGGGCTCCCCGTGAAAGGTCCAGGAACAACCCGGAGGTCGCTATCGCGCAGAGGCCTGAGCAGGCAGTAAAGATCGCCACGCCGGCGCTGAACACTTTTCGTCGCCCCAAGCGGTCCGCCAGCACGCCGGCCCCGAGCAGGGTGCCGGCGAGCACCACCGTGTACGCGTCGACAACCCACTGGATCTCGGCGAAATGTGCTCCAAGGTCGTGGCCGATCGCCGGCAAGGCGACGTAGACGACGGTGACGTCGAGCAGCAACAGCGCGGTGCCCACCGAGGCGGCGAGCAGGGTCGCTCGCTCGGCGCGAGTCACTGCTCGTCGAGTTCCTCCACCAAGGCCCTCACCCGCCGGTCGATGTCGTCGCGAATCGCGCGTACCTGATCGATCGGCTTGTCCTTCGGGTCGGTGAGGTCCCAGTCGATGTAGCGCTTGCCGGGGATGTAGGGGCAGGAGTCACCGCAACCCATTGTGACGACCACGTCGGCCTGCTCGGCGAGCTCGGTGGTCAAGAGCTGGGGCGTCAGGCCAGCGAGATCGATCCCGAGTTCATTCATCGCTTCGACCACTTCCGGGTGGACTCGATCGCCTGGCGTGGTCCCGGCCGAGAGCCCGGAGTGGCGGCCCTCGGCTGCGCGGTCAAAGAGGGCGCGGCTCATCTGCGAGCGCCCTGCATTGTGCAGGCAGACGAAGAGTGCGGTTGCCATCAGGTCTCCTTCGAGTTGCGGTCTCCGCGCACCAACTGGTAGGCGAGTGCGCCGGCTGCGGCGCCCGAGACCGGGGCCAGTACGTAGATCCAGAAGTCCTTCCACTCGCCGCTGGCGAGTGCGGGACCGAACGAGCGCGCGGGGTTCATCGAGGCGCCGGTGATCGGGCCGCCCATCAGCGCGTCCATCGCCACCGCGCCGCCGATCGCGATTGCCGCGGCTGCCCCGACTGCGCGGGTGTCAGTCGCCACGGCCATGATCACGAACATCAGGAATGCCGTGAGCAGGAACTCGTAGACGAACGCCCCGCCAAGGCCGATCGAGGGCAGTGTTGTGCCGAGATTGGCCGGCTTGTCCGGCCAGACGACTAGCAGCGCGAATGCGCCGATCGCCGCACCCGCGAGCTGAGCGCCGACGTAGGCCGCTGCATCGCGAACGGGGAAGTGCCGGGTGAGCGTGAACGCGATCGTCACGGCGGGGTTGATGTGTGCTCCCGAGAGGTGACCGGTGGCGTAGATCATCGCCATGATCACCAAGCCGAAGGCGGCTGCGACACCGACACTGGAGAGGCCCTGCGGAAACTCGGTCGCCGTGACGATCGCACCGCAGCCGATGAACACCAATGTGAACGCAGCGAGGCCTTCGCTGAGACTGCGCCGGATCAGGGCGGGCCGGGGCTCAGCGGTCACAGCACGCGACCGCTTCGCGAATCTCGCCGGCGAGCGGCAGGTGGTGGCCGGAGGTGTCGACGTCCTCGATGACGGTGAACACTTCCCACGGGGTGCCGTCAGGGTCGTGGACCCAGATCTTGTCCTGCTTGGCGTAACAACAAGTGCTGTCCATCTCGTCGAAGGTCGCAAGTCCGGCCGCCTTCAGGCGCAGCTGAGCCGCAAGCACGTCGTCGGTCGTGTCTACCTGGATCCCGGCGTGGTTGAAGGTTCCCAGGCCCTCGCCAATGCGGCCTTCATTCAATGTCAGGTTGAGCGCAGGCTCGGCTACCTCGAACTTGGCGTAGCCGGGTTTGACCTTCGCCGGTTCCACGCCGAAGAGCGCTGAGTAGAACGGAATCGAGCGCTGCGTGTCGCTCACGTTGATTGCGAGGTGCGGTCTCATGACAGCCATTTGCCTAGTGCCTCCATCGATTCAGGGATGACGTAGTAGTAGGACCAGAGCCCGCGTTTTTCGACGCCGAGAATCCCCGCATCTTTCAGCTTGCGCAGGTGGTGCGAGAGCGTCGGCTGCGAAACGTCGAACAGCGGCTGCAACTCGCAGACGCAGACCTCGCCGGCGTGCTTTCGCAACACGTCAACCAGCTGCAGGCGGATCGGATCGCCGAGTGCCGTCGCGATGCGCGCGAGTGCCTCGGCGTCGAGCGTCGACACCTCCGGACGGACCAGCGGCTCGCAGCACGGTTGCCCGACCGGACGCTTTTGTTTGGGCTCGATGATTAGATCGACATTCATCTATGTAGCCGAGCATAACAAGATGCCCGGGCGGGCGGCGCGGACTGTTCTTGGAGTAGCTACGCGCGCGTTTGCGTGACGTAGTCGGAGAGGTCGCAGCTCTTGAGCGTGCGCGACATCGAGCGCATCGTGCCCGGCCAGACCGAGTAGATGCCGCCCTTGGAGTCCTGGTAGTAACTGCTGCAGCCGGCGCGGAAGACCGAGCCGGAGAGTCGTTGTTCGACGTAGGACTTGAATTCTTCGACGCTTTCGGGTTTGACCTCTATTGAGTCGAGCCCGCGTGAGCGCATCTGGGTCATCGCGCTGACGATGTAGTTGAGCTGACTCTCGAGCATCACGAAGGCCGAGATCGACCCGATGTTGGGTCCAAAGATCATGAAGGCATTCGGGAAGTCGACGACGCTGGTGCCGTAGAGCGCTCGCGGGGCCCCGTCCCAGGTCTGCGCCATCGTGCGACCATCGCGACCACGTACACGCTCGGCGATCGGCAGATCGCTGACGTGGAATCCGGTTCCGTAGATCAGCACGTCCACCTCGTGCTCGCTGCCGTCGGCGGCGACCACCGAATGCGGCTTCACTTCGGAGAGGCCGTGCGGGACGAGCTTCACGTTGGGCTTGGCGAGGGCCGGGTAGTAGTCATTCGAAAACATCCCGCGCTTGCAGCCGAACGGATAATCGGGCGTGAGCGCGCGGCGCAGTTCCGGGTCCTTGATCGAGCGGCGGATGTTCATCTTTCCGAGGAAGTTTGCGATCCAGACGAATCGGGGGCGCAGCGAGACCCAGAGCGAGATGTCGAAGAATCCCCACCAGAGCTGGCGCTGCAGTTCCTGGAGCGCGGGAAACCTGCGCAGCAGCTTCTTTTCGCGTTCGCTGACCGCGCGGTCGGGCTTGGCCAGCACCCAGCCGGGCGTGCGCTGCAGCACCACGACATGCTCGGCGGTGCGTCGCACGTGCGGCAAGAACTGCACACAGGAAGCACCGGTGCCGACGATCGCCACACGTTTGCCAGTGAAGTCGACATCGTGATCCCAACGCGACGAGTGAAATGTCTCGCCCTCGAAGACGCTGTCTGCGGCTTCGTCTGGAAGCACCGGCTCGTGCAGTGGACCCGCGGCGATGATCAGGTGCTTCGCTCGTTCTTCGCCATCCGAAGTCTGCACACTCCAGACCTGTTCCTCGGCGAGCCAGGACGCTTCAAGCACCTCGACGCCGGTGCGCACAAACTGGTAGACGCCGTACTCCTCTGCGACGCCGAGCACGTACTGACGGATCTCCTCCTGGCGCGAGAAGACCCGGCTCCAGTCCGGGTTCTTGGCGAACGACCACTGGTAGATCGCAGACGGCACGTCGCAGGCGCAGCCGGGGTAGGTGTTGTCGCGCCAGGTGCCGCCGAGCTGGTCGGAGCGCTCGAGTAGCAGCAGATCTTCAAAGCCCGCCTCGCGCAGCGCGATCACCGACCCGATGCCGGAGATTCCACCGCCGATGACGATCGCGTCGCGCGCCAACTAGACCGCTTCCGTCGGTACGCCGCCGCGCTGGGTCACGAAGTCTGCCTCCCGCGGCGCCGCGAATCGCTCGTCCAGCACTTCGCGCGAGAAGGGCCAGAGGTCGATCGTGCCGTCTTCCTTCTGGTACCAGGAGTTGCAGCCGGTGTTCCAGACCGTGGGCCCAAGACCCACGCGGACCTCTTCGTTGAACTCGGCAGTGGCCTGCTCGGATACCTCGACGGTGTCGAGCTCGCCCCTGGCGAAGCGCTCGAGCCAGGCGATCACGTAGCGCGCGTTGCGCTGGGCGACATGGTGGAGTGGGAGAGACCCGACGGGCGAGTTCGGCCCCAGCAACGTGAAGAGATTCGGGAAGCCCGGAATCGCGGTCATCAGGTAGGCGCGCGGTCCACCCTTCCAGGCTTCGTCGATCGTCACCCCATCGCGACCGGTGAGGTTCATCGGCCGCATGTAGTTGTGGGCCTTGAATCCCGTCGCGTAGACGATCAGGTCGAGCTTGTGAAGCTTGCCGTCGCTGGTGACGATCCCATCTGCCTCGACGTGGTCGATCGCTTCGCTGATCACATCGACGTTCGGCTTCTGCACGGCGCGGTAGAACGAGCCCGAGACGACCTGGCGCTTGCAGAGCGGTTCGTAATCCGGCGTCAGCTTCGCCCGCAGCTCTGGGTCGCGGATCATCCGCAGCTGGAGTCGCGCGACGCCTTGGATCAGGCGACGGCGCCAGCTGGGCCTGGTGGTGACGTCGGTGAAGATGCGCGCGAGATAGACCGCGGTGTGGTGGATCGCCCGATTGATCTGCGGGAAGCGCTTGAGCAGTCCGGCGAATACGGCCGGCTGCTTGATGCCGGTCGGCGCCCAGATCACCCACTGCGGATGGCGGGCGAAGAGCGTGACGTTGGCGGCTTCGCGCTGGAACGCCGAGACCAGCTGTACGCCGGTCGACCCGGTGCCGATCACGGCGACGCGCTTGCCGGCGACCGAGATCGAGTCATCCCATCGAGCGCTGTGCACGTCGCGGCCGCTGAAGCTCTCGATTCCGTCGAGTTCTGGGGTGTTGGGGTGGTGGAGGACGCCCGTTGCCATCACCACGAAGTCGACCTCGAGTTCTTGGCCGTCGCCGGTGGTCAGATGCCACCCGGATCCCGTGAAGCTCGCACCGGTGACCTCGGCGTTCAAACGGATCTTCTCGTCGAGCGCGTATGCCTTTGCGACCTCTTCGTGGTACTCACGAATCTCGGCGCCCTCGGCGAACATCCGACTCCAGTCGGGCTTCAGGTGAAAGCTGTACTGGTAGATCTGCGACGGCACGTCGCAGCTGAGGCCCGGGTAGTGATTCCAGTTCCAGACGCCTCCGATGGCGTCTCCCTTCTCAAGAATCACGAAGTCATCGAATCCGGCGTTCTTCAGCGCGACGCCCATTGCGATGCCGGACATGCCCGCACCGACTACGGCGATGCGCGGCTGACGAATGCGGTGATTTGACAGGGTGTCCACGAGGCGTTGGTATTCGACGCGGAGTCAGTACGGCGCAAATGTAGCGCGCCGCCGTGAACGTCAATGTACGGGAATAAAGCGTTCGTGCGCGGTCGCACGCAGGCGCTCGATGTCTTCCCGGCGAGTGGTTGAGAGCGGGACGATCGACTCGGCAACCTTCACGAGTGCCGCGGTGTCCGGCCGCTGCTTGATCTGGAGCCCTGCGAGCATCGCGGTGACGACAACGTGTTCGATCTCAGCGCCGCTGAAGCCCTCGGTCGCGACCGCGAGCGCGGCAAGGTCGTACCGCGACGGGTCCTGTTTGCGAAACCCCAGGTGGATTCGGAAGATTTCCGCCCGCTCCTGGGCGTCGGGCAGGTCGACGAAGAAGATCTCGTCAAAGCGTCCCTTCCGCAGCAGCTCAGGCGGCAGCGCTGAGAGGTCGTTGGCGGTCGCGACTACGAAGACGCTGTCCTGCTTCTCCTGGAGCCATGTCAGAAACGCGCCGAAGATGCGTTGCGAGAGACCGCCGTCTGTGCTCGCCCCGGCGCCTGTACTGATCGCCTTCTCAATCTCGTCGATCCAAAGCACGGTGGGGGCGAGAGATTCGGGGATCGAGACCGCCTGGCGGAAGTTCTTCTCCGACTCGCCGATGTACTTGTCGTAGAGGCGGCCCATGTCCAGGCGCACCAGTGGCAAACCCCAGCCGCGGGCGATCGCCTTGGCCGCAAGCGACTTGCCGCAGCCCTGCACGCCGACCAACATCACGCCCTTGGGTACTGGGAGGTTCAACTGCCGTGCCTCGGGAGTGAAGCCCTGACGCTGGCGCTCGAGCCAGGCGCGGAGATTGCTGAATCCGCCGAGTTCCGCGTCGAGCGAACTTGCCGGCATGTACTCGAGCAGTCCGCCGCGTTCGAGCGCGTCGGCTTTGAGTTCAACCAGCGCGGCAAGATCCTCGAGCGAGAGACGACCGTCCTGGATCGCCACCTGTGCGACAGCGCGGCGGGCCTGGTTGAGCGTGAGGCCACGCAGCCCTTCGGCGAGCTGAGGGACCTGATCTGAGGTGATCTCAACGCGAGCGCGGCGATTGACCAGCAGTGTTTCGATCACACCGCGGATCGCCTGCTCGTACTCGCCCGGCTGTGGCAGCTTGATGTCGAGTGCGAAGGCGTCGGCCTCGAGTTCGCGCGGGAGCTGCACGTGGGCGTCGACGATGATTACGGTTGAGAGGCTCGGCGGCCGGCTGAAGCGCTCGAGGATCTCCCGCAGTTGGCGCGCCAATGCGGGGTCTGCGAGGTGGCACGAGAAGTCCTTCATCATGAAGATCGCGTCGCCCTTGTAGGCGTCGATCGCACGCACCGCCTTCGCTGGCGTGTTGCTGTCGGGCACGAAATTGCCGCTACCACGAAACGTCATTCCCGCGGCGATCGACCACTCCACGAGCGTGAGGTTGAGATCGCGCGCGGCAGTCGCGATCAGTCCGTCCGCCCGCTCCTCGTCATCGGTTTCGATTGAGACCGCAGCGTGGCGCGAAAGCACCAGCGTGCGAAGTTCGTGCAGCGTGGAGTTCTCGGACCCTTCAAAGGTGTCAGAGCCGGGGAATCCAGGCATCGTGTTTTCCAGGAACTGTTGCTCCATGATCAGCGCACCGCTGACTGTGCTTCGGCGGCTTTGCCGCGACGCTTTACTTCTTCAACTTCTGCGTCTTGCGGGCTGATCCCGCCTCGCGTGGCCTGACGACCGCCTTGATCACCTTCTTGGCGGTATCGGCGGCTGGGGCGAGGTCGGTGCCGTCCTGAACGCAGCGCCCGATCAGTTCGCGAATGCCGCCCATCAGCAGCACCGCCGAGTCGAGACTGACCGGCTCGACGCCGAGCGCGCGCGATTCGGGCCGCTCGGAAATCCTCACCATCAGGTGGGCGAACATGTCGATGCCCTCCCGCTGCAGAGCAGCACCCCGATCGCCCAGGGAGTCGAGCTCTCGTGAGACCGTGATCGCCACGCCGTCACCCGCGACGAGTGCGGCGATGTAGGTGTCGATCGCCTGGTCGATCTGTATCTCCCAGTCGGCGTGAGGGTCCATCGCGCGTTCAACTGCCGCCTGCAGCTGCATATTCCACTCGCGGATCAAATCCACGAACGCGGATTCCTTGTCCGGGAAGCACTCGTAGAAGGTTCGCTTGGAGATGCGGGCGCGCTTGACGACATCGTTCACGTGCGTGCCGCGAAGACCCTTCTCGGTGAGCGAGGCGGCGAGGGCGGCGGCGATGCGCCTGCGGTTTTCGACGTTGGTCGGCTTGGGGTTCATGGGACGAGTTCGGGCGAGGAGCAGAGTTGCGGTAACAACGGTTACCATACTGGTACTCACGATTACCAGCCCGGCGAAGGAAGCGATCTTTCATGACAGCTGCATACCGAATCCCGGACGGTCCGAAGACACACCGGGCCTACAACGGACTCCAGTTCCTCTTTCGCCGGCAGGCCTACTTTGAGCGGCTGAGGCGCGAGTACGGCGACGTCTTCACGCTTCGGCTGCCCTCTGTCGGACAAGGCGTCGTGATCATCGACGAAGAGTGCATCAAGCAGGTCTTCACGGCGCCGACCGATGTCCTGCACGCTGGAAAGAATCCGCTGGGCGATGTCCTCGGCCCCGGTTCGCTCTTCTCGATGGATGAGGAGCGCCACCTCGACGAGCGCCGCCTGCTTCTGCCGGCGTTCCGCGGCGATCGCCTCGCGACCTACCACGAACTGATCGAGGGGGAGGCTCTGGCGGCGATGGCCGATTGGCCCGACGAGAAGTCATTCGCCACGTTGCCGAGCTTCAATCGGATCACGCTGCGGGTGATCCTCCGCGCCGTGTTTGGCGCCGAGGGCAGCGATCTTGAGATTCTCGAACGTGAAATGCCGCGAGGCGTCGCACTCGGACAGCGCCTGGTCACGATGCCGTACCTGCGCCGCGACCTTGGCCGCTTCAGTCCGGGAGGCCGCTTCAAACGGCTGCGCGCGCTCTATGACGAGGTTGTCGGTCGCTTGGTCGACGAGCGTGTCGCCGACCCGGACCTAGCCGAGCGCACTGACATTCTCTCGTTGATGATCCTCGGTCTGCGTGATCGCAACCAGGAGGTCAATCAGAGTGAAATCGGCGACGAGCTTCTGACCCTGCTGGTGGCGGGCCATGAGACGACCGCTTCTTCGTTGGCTTGGGCGGTCGAGCAACTCTCCCGGCACCCAGGAATCGTGCAGCGCTTGGAGTGCGAGATTGAAGACGGCGAGTCCGGGCTTCGCACAGCGACGATTCTGGAACTTCAGCGACTGCGCACGATCATCGCCGGCGTCGGCCGGGTCGCCGTCAAGCCCTTCGAGTTCGGTGAGTGGCGTGTGCCACCTGGGACTTTCTTGATGCCGGCGTCCGCTTCGATCCACCATGACAATCAGATCTACGCAGCGGCCGACGAGTTCGACCCGTATCGCTTCCTCGACGAGAAGCCGGGCACCTACACCTGGCTTCCGTTCGGCGGCGGGGTGCGGCGTTGCGCCGGCGCATCGTTTGCTCAGGTCGAGATGGACATCGTCCTGAAAACCCTGATCAGCCACTTCGAGATCCTGACGACCGATGCTCCGCCCGAAAAGGAGAGCTTCCGCGGCGTCGCCTATGCGCCGTCCAAGGGGGGCGTCGGGCGCTTCCGGCGCCGGGCGGTGCCACTTGAGGCCGGCAAGTTCAGCTCCGCGGCGCGTTGCCCGGTCGATCACGCGCAGATGGCGTAGCGGCGAACGATTCAGCCGGTGACGTACTTGGCCAGGTGTTTGGCTGTCAGCGTCTTCGGCTTCTCAATCAACTCTGCGGGGGTACCGCTGAAGACGATTTCGCCGCCGTCATGACCGGCGCCAGGGCCGAGGTCGATAATCCAGTCGGCGTGTGCCATCACGGCCTGGTTGTGCGCGATCACGATCACGGACTTGCCTGATTCGACGAGCGAATCGAGCATCTCCAGGAGCTGATCGACATCGGCCATGTGCAGGCCGGTGGTCGGTTCGTCGAGTACGTAGACGTCGCCGTCATCCGCCATTTGCACCGCGAGCTTGAGACGCTGGCGCTCGCCGCCCGAGAGCGTGGTCAGCGGCTGGCCCAGCGAGACGTAGCCGAGGCCGACATCCTTCAGTCGCTGGAGGATCTGCGCGGCCGCCGTGGTCTCTGCTTTGCCGCCTTGGAAAAACTCGAGCGCTTCGTCCACCGGCATCGCCAGAACCTCGCTGATGTCCTTGCCTGCGAGCTTGTAGCCCAGCACGGAGGGCTCAAAGCGCTTGCCCTCGCAGACCTCGCAGGTGGTCGAGACGCTCTGCATGATCCCAAGTTCGACGTAAGTGACACCTGCCCCGTTGCAGTTGGGGCAGGCGCCTTCGGAGTTTGCCGAAAACAGCGCCGGTTTGACCTTGTTGGCTTTGGCAAAGGCCTTGCGGATTGGCTCCAGCATCCCGGTGTAGGTGGCCGGGTTGCTGCGGTTGCTGCCGCGGATCGGCGTCTGGTCGATCTTCACCACGCCAGCTTCCGAAGGAATCGAGCTGTGAATCAGCGAGCTCTTGCCCGAACCGGCGACGCCTGTCACGACGGTCAATACGCCGAGCGGGACGTCGACATCGACGTTGTTGAGATTGTTCGCATTCGCCTTGCGGATCTGGATCTTGCCGCTCGGCTTGCGCACGGAGTCTTTGAGCGACGCGCGATCGTCGAGGTGCTTGCCGGTCAGCGTCTTGCTTTTTCTCAGCTGCGCGACCGTGCCCTCGAAGCAGATCTCGCCGCCGCCAACGCCGGCGCCTGGACCGAGGTCGACGACATGATCTGCGGCGACGATCGTCTCTGGGTTGTGCTCCACGACCAGCACGGTGTTGCCCTTGTCGCGCAGGTTGCGCAGGGTGTCGTTCATGCGCTCGATGTCGTGCGGGTGCAGGCCAGCTGTTGGTTCGTCAAAGACGTAGGTGACATCCGTCAGCGAAGATCCAAGGTGGCCGACCATCTTCACCCGCTGGGCCTCGCCGCCGCTCAGGGTGCCAGTTGGGCGATCGAGCGAGAGGTAACCCAGGCCGATATCGACGAACGAGTCGAGCACCTCCTTGAGCGCCTCGAGCAGCGGCGCGACCGTCGGTTCCCTTAGCCCTCCGACCCAGTCGGCAAGGTCGCTGATCTGCATCTGGCAGGCGTCGGCGATCGAGATGCCCGCGATCTTCGACTTGCGCGCGCCCTCGGCCAAGCGGGTGCCGCCGCACTCCGGGCAGGCGGAGAAGGTGCCGATGCGGTCGACGAAGGCGCGGATGTGCGGTTGCAGCGAGTCGCGGTCCTTGCTCAGGAAGGACTTCTGGATCCGCGGAATCAGGCCCTCATAGGTGCGGTTGACGCCCTGGATCTTGACCTTTGTCATCTCGTGGTAGAGAAAGTCGTCGAGTTCCTTCTTTGTGTATTTCTTGATCGGCTTGTCGCCGTCGAGCATGCCCGATTCGGAAAAGAGCTTGACCATCCAGCCATCCGCGGTGTAGCCCGGGATCTTGATCGCTCCCTCGTTGAGTGAGAGGTTCTCGTCGTATACCTCGGCAAGGGCGATATCGGCCACCGAACCAATGCCATCGCACCTCGGGCACATGCCGCCGGTCACCGAGAAGGTCTTTCTGATCGTCTTCTTGCTTCCGCGCTCGATCTTGATCGCGCCGGCGGCACTGACTGAAGGCACGTTGAACGCATAGGCCTTGGGCGAGCCGATGTGCGGCTTGCCCAGGCGGCTGAAGACGATCCGCAGCATCGCGTTGGCGTCGGTGGCGGTGCCGACGGTTGAGCGAGGGTTTGATCCCATGCGTTCCTGGTCGACGATGATCGCGGTGGTCAGGCCCTCCAGAATGTCGACATCCGGGCGGCCGACGGTCTCCATCATTCCTTGCAGGAACGCGCTGTAGGTCTCGTTGATCAGTCGCTGCGATTCGGCGGCGATCGTGTGGAACACGAGCGAGCTCTTGCCCGAACCCGAAACTCCGGTGAATACGCTCATGCGCCGCTGGGGGATTTCGAGGCTGACGTGGTTGAGGGTGTTCTCGCGCGCGCCCTGGACGCGGATGAAATCGTGACTGTCGGCGGCGGGCATCGCCACGCTCAGGCCTCCTGGTTGATCCGTTGGGTCCACTCGTGAATGATCTCGGCCGGACCGGAGCGCGCCTTGGCCCAGGCGAAGTGGCCGCGGTGCTCGCGCTCTGGCGCGCGCCAGTGCGTGTGCTCGACGTGTGAGCGCTCGAGCTTCTCGATCAGATTCGTCGTCGCGCCGGGGGAGACGTAGCGATCGCCGGCGACGGTCAACGCGAGTACCGGGAGTTCCAGCTCACGCAGCGCGGCCTCGTGGTTGAGCGTTGCGCCTTCGGGCAGGAACTTTCCGGTGCGCCCGAGTCGCGCCCAATCGCGAATCAGCCGCGAGCACTGCCGGCCGCCAAATCCGAAGCGTCCGCCGGGCCAGTAGCCAAGAATCCTCACGGCGATCGGCGCGAAGATGAAGCTGACAAAACCGACACCCAGCGCCCACGCGAAGCCGGATCCGCGCCAGTAGTTGGTCCCGGAAGCGGCGACGACGATGCCGGCGTAGGGGCCGCCCTTGGCGGCGGAGATCACTGAGACCTGACCGCCTAGCGAATGACCCAGCACGACCGGGTCGACGCCAAAGCGATCGCGCGTGTATGCGGCCGCCGCCGGGACGTCGACCTCGGCGAGATCTGCGTAGCCGTAGTCCTTGTGACGCTTTGGGAAGCTGCGGTCCTCGTCGCGCCAGTGCAGGCGGACGACTGGGTGGCCGGCCTCAGTCAGGCCGGTGACGAGGGGGTCGTAGTAGGAGGCTGGGACTCCCATTGCGGGGAGCAGCAAGATCGGAATCGCGTTCGCGGCGCCTGCTCCGGCGTCCACGCTCAGCAGTAGATCGCTCTCGAGAGTTACGGGTTCGGCCATTGCGGCCGTAGAGTACGGGCTCCGGGGCGCTACCGGGTCTGAGCACGACAATCTCACCGGGTGCGTGCTCCAGTGCCCACGCGATTGCCTGAGCGGTGAGGCCGTCTTCGGTTCGAGTTGCGGCAGGGAGGACCATCCGGTAGTAGCGCTCAGTCCGCGTCAGTTCCTGGAGCGCGTGCTGTCCGGTTCGGCCGCGTGTGATGCGCGCATCGACAGGCACGCCCGCACGCAGTGCGCGCTGCTCGATCGCCTCCAGCAGTTCAACTGCGATCTCGGCCTCGCGTGAGATGGCCGCATCGAGCCCGAGCCGCATCGGTACCCGCGCAAGGTATGCCGGGACGAGCGTGGCGTACTCGGCGTTCGCCAGGCGGATCGCAGCGTCGAGCGCCCCGTAGGAGAGCGATCGTCCGGCAAACGGGAAGAGCACGCGACGCTCACGGATGTCGGTGCGGAGCCTGCGCCGGATGATTGCGCGGCGAACCAGCTCATACGCGGCGATCGCAAGGAGGCCGGCGAGCAGTCCGACTGCCACATCATCGAGCCAGTTCCAACTCATTGTTCGTCTCGTTCGGGGAGTTTCGACCGGTCGGCGATGACGCGCAGGTCTACGCCCGGCAGAGCTTCGAGCAGCCTGTCCAACAGGGACGGCCGAAGCGATCGCTCGATCGCGCTGCGGGGCTTGGGTGGACCGAGCATCAGATAAGTGGTCCCGCGCTCCCTGGCGAGCTCGCGCACCGTGCGGGCGATGTCGTCTCCGGGGGTGACGATCAGGTTGGCCCCGAGCACGGAGGTGAGCTGCGCGATCGCTGCGAGCTGGTGCCTCTGATCGGCGTCCGGGTTTTCGTCGTGTGGCTCCACCCAGACCACGTCGAGCGGGCATCCGAGTCGCTGCGCCGAGCGCCAGGCGCGCCGGATGATGCGTTGTGAGCTTGGGTGCGGCGTCACGAGCGCCATCGCGCGCTCGCTGACCGCTTGTGGAACCGCGCGCTGCCCGATGCGATCAGTTCGCCTGGTCGCCGTCGTGACCGTCAGTCGCTTGGCCTCGACGTCGTCGGCCACCTGGCGCAGCGCGAGAGTGCGCAGCGCGCCGAGATTCTCGATCCGAAAGAAGTTGTTGAGCGCCGATTCAACCCGCTCGGGCGCGTAGATCTTGCCCGCACGCAGCCGCTCGATCAGCGCTTCCGGCGGCAGGTCGATCAGGAGCACCTCGTCTGCCTCGCTGAGCACCCCGTCCGGGACGGTTTCTCTCACCTTCGTTCCGGTGAGCTCACTGACCTGGTCGTTGAGGCTCTCAAGGTGCTGCACGTTCATCGTGCTCCAGACGTCGATTCCCGCCGCCAGCAGGTCGCGCACGTCTTGGAAGCGCTTCTCGTGTTCGGCACCCGCGGCGTTGGTGTGGGCGAGTTCGTCGACCAGCGCGAGTTCTGGTGCGCGCGCGATCACCGCCGCTGGGTCCATCTCCTCGACGCGCGTGCCGCGATACTCGACCAGCCTGCGGGGGATCATCTCGAGCGCGGCAGATTCGAAGATCGTCTCCGGGCGGTCGTGCGGCTCGAGATACGCGATCACCACGTCGACACCGCGCTCGGCTTCGAGCTGCGCGTCGCGCAGCATTCGGAAGGTCTTGCCAACCCCGGCCGCCATACCCAGGTAGACCGTGAAGCGGCCGACTTTCTTGGTCGCGGCCATTTCGTTCGCCGGGTTCATTCCCGCCTCAGCTTCTCACGCCCCGAAGAGGTTGTGCACGAGCAGGTCGATCAGCTTGATGCCGATGAACGGCGCGATCACCCCGCCGAGTCCGTAGATCAGAAGATTTCGCCGAAGCAGCGCGGTTGCACCCAGTGGGCGGTAGGTCACTCCGCGTAGGGCGATCGGGACCAAGAGCGGGATCACGAGTGCGTTGAAGACGATCGCCGAGATGATCGCCGACTCCGGCGAACCGAGGTTCATCAGGTTTAGACGCTCGATCGGTCCATAGCTGGAGCTGCTGGCCGCCCAGGTCGCGGCAAAGATCGCCGGCAGGATCGCAAAGTACTTGGCGATGTCGTTGGCGATCGAGAATGTCGTCAGTGCGCCGCGTGTGATCAGCAGCTGCTTGCC
>CAZRAA010000048.1:0-17430 GCA_964597975.1 uncultured Thermoleophilaceae bacterium
GGACTTCCTTCTCGAGCTTGCCCATGTCCTTCTGGCGCGCGTCCTCGTCGATGTAGGTGACGATCGAGGCGGCGAAATAGAGCACCTTCTCGAGGTCCTTGGGCGCCATGTCGAGCAGGTAGCCGATTCGACTCGGCACGCCCTTGAAGAACCAGATGTGGCTGACCGGAGCAGCGAGGTCGATGTGACCCATCCGCTCGCGGCGGACCTTGCTGCGCGTCACTTCGACGCCGCAGCGCTCGCAGACGATGCCCTTGTAGCGGACACGCTTGTACTTGCCGCAGTAGCACTCCCAGTCCTTGGTCGGACCAAAGATGCGCTCGCAGAAAAGGCCGTCCTTTTCCGGCTTGAGCGTGCGGTAGTTGATCGTCTCCGGCTTGGTGACCTCGCCGTGGCTCCAGGAGCGCACCTGCTTGGAAGACGCCAGACCGATGTTGATTGTGTCGAACTCGTTGATGTCGATCATGTGATCTCTCTCTATCTCTTATTCGGTGGTCTGGTCGCCTACTCGTCGCCGCCGTCGGAGTTGATCTCTCCGGTGGCGATGTCTTCGACGAGGGGCTCCTCAGCAGCCTCGGGGGCGGGCTGCTCGGTCAGGTCGCCGTCGGCCTCAGCCGTCTCGGCGTCGTCGGCGGCACGAACCCCGGAGAGGTCGATGCCGAGCTCTTCAGCGGCGCGCAGCAGATCGTCTTCTTCTTCGGCGATCTCGAGGTCGCCACCGCCTTCGGAGCGCACCTGGACGTCGAGGCCCAGCGACTGCATCTCCTTGAGCAGCACCTTGAACGACTCAGGCACCGACGGCTCGGGGATGTTCTCGCCCTTGACGATCGACTCATACGCCTTGACGCGGCCGATCGTGTCGTCGGACTTGATTGTGAGCATTTCCTGCAACGTGTATGCGGCGCCGTGCGCCTCGAGCGCCCAGACCTCCATCTCTCCGAAACGCTGACCACCGAACTGCGCCTTACCGCCCAACGGCTGCTGGGTGACGAGGCTGTACGGGCCGGTCGAACGAGCGTGGATTTTGTCGTCGACCAGGTGGTGCAGCTTGAGGATGTACATGTAGCCGACGGTCACTCGCTCCTCGAACGGCTCGCCTGTGCGGCCGTTGTAGAGCTGGACCTTGCCGGCGGAGCGGCGGCCCTCGATCTCCTTGTTGTCAACGCCGAAGTCGATGCCGCGCTCGGCGTGCTTCTCAGCCCAGCCGACCAGCGCGTTGTCGACATCGGCGACCGTTGCGCCGTCGAAGACCGGCGTCGCTACGTGCGTACGCGCATCCGGCGATCCGTCGGTCAGCTGGTTCTGCGGACGGTCGGGGTCGTCAAACCAACCCTCGGCCGCGGCCCAACCGAGATGCGTCTCGAGCACCTGGCCGACGTTCATACGGCTCGGAACGCCCAAGGGGTTCAGGATCACGTCGACCGGGGTGCCGTCCTCGAGGTGCGGCATGTCCTCGGCCGGGACGATCTTGGAGATCACTCCCTTGTTGCCGTGGCGTCCGGCGAGCTTGTCGCCCTCGGCGATCTTGCGCTTCTTGGCCACGTACACGCGGACCAGTTCGTTGACGCCCGGCGAGAGGTCGTCACCGGCCTCACGCGAGAAGGTCTTGACGTCGATCACGACGCCGCCTTCGCCGTGCGGAACCTTCAGCGATGTGTCACGCACCTCGCGCGCCTTCTCCTTGAAGATCGCGCGGATCAGCTTCTCTTCTGCGGTCAGCTCGGTCTCGCCCTTGGGCGTCACCTTGCCGACGAGCAGGTCGCCGGACTTGACCTCGGCGCCGACGCGGATCACTCCGCGGTCGTCGAGGTTGCGCAGCGACTCCTCGCTGCGGTTCGGGATGTCGCGCGTGATCTCTTCGTCGCCCAGCTTGGTCGTGCGGGCGTCGACCTCGTACTCCTCGATGTGGATCGAGGTCAGCACGTCGTCCTTGACCAGGCGCTGGCTGAGGATGATCGCGTCCTCGAAGTTGTAGCCCTCCCAGGACATGAACGCCACGAGCAGGTTCTTGCCCAGCGACATCTCGCCCTGGTCGGTCGAGGAGCCGTCGGCCAGCAGCTGGCCGGCCTTGACCTTGTCACCGACCGCGACGCGCGGCTTCTGGTGGATCAGAGTGCCCTGGTTTGAACGCATGAACTTCAGCGTCGGGTACTCGCGCTTCTTCGAGCCCGAGGCGACGACGATGCGCTCGGCGTCGACGAAGTCGACCACTCCGTCGGCCTCGGCGACGATCACGTCGCCGGAGTCCATCGCGGCGCGGTACTCCATGCCGGTTCCGACCAGCGGAGCCTCCGGCACGAGCAGCGGCACCGCCTGGCGCTGCATGTTCGAGCCCATCAGCGCGCGGTTGGCGTCGTCGTGCTCGAGGAAAGGAATCATTCCGGCCGAGACAGACCAGATCTGCTCCGGGGAGACGTCCATCAGGTCGATCTCCTTGGGCGCGAGCGTGAGGTACTCACCCTCGAAACGGCATGCCGTCTCGCCCTTGATCTTGCCGGTCTTGGGATCGACGTCCGCGTTGGCCTGGGCGATCCGCTTGTCGGCCTCTTCGTTGGCGTCGAGGTGGACGATCTTCTCGGTCACAACGCCGTTCTCGACAACGCGGTAGGGCGTCGTCACGAAGCCGTACTCGTTGATCGAGGCGTGCGATGCGAGCGTGCCGATCAGTCCGATGTTCGGGCCTTCCGGCGTCTCGATCGGGCACATGCGGCCGTAGTGGGTGGTGTGAACGTCGCGGACCTCGATCGGAGCGCGCTCACGGGTGAGGCCTCCCTGACCGAGCGCCGAAAGGCGGCGTCGGTGCGTCAGGCCCGACAGCGAGTTCGTCTGGTCCATGAACTGCGAGAGCTGCGAGGAGCCGAAGAACTCCTTCAGCGCGGCCACGACGGGACGGATGTTGATGATCGTCTGCGGCGTGATCGTGTCGGCGTCTTCCGTGGTCAGCTTCTCGCGGACCGTGCGCTCCATCCTGTAGAGACCCATACGGAAGTAGTCCTGGATCAATTCGCCGACCGTGCGCAGACGGCGGTTTCCAAAGTGCTCGAACTCGTCGAGGCGCGACTGGATCGGCTCACGCGCGTAGGTCTGGCCCTCGGCGGCGTAGTCCTTGAACTCGACGTCCTCGGGGATGCCCATGTCGCGCGGGATCGAGACGAGCTCCTTGACCAGGGCGACGATGTCGTTCTTGGTCAGCTGGCGCTGGTCGAGCGGCTCGTCGAGCTGCAGGCGCTTGTTGAGCTTGTAGCGGCCGACCTTCGTGAGGTCGTAGCGCTTGGGGTCAAAGAACAGGCTCTCGAGCAGGTTGCGCGCATTGTCAAGGCTCGGCGGCTCGCCCGGACGCTGCTTCTTGAAGAGTTCGATCAGCGAACCTTCGTGGGTCAACACACCCTCGGCGTCGGCCTCGAGCGTGTTCCTGATGTAGGCCGAGTTGTCGAACATCTTGAGGATCTCGTCGTGATCGACGAACCCGAGCGCACGCAGCAGCACCGTCACCGGCAGCTTGCGCTTGCGGTCGATACGGGCGTAGACGCGGCCCTTCTTGTCGATCTCGACCTCAAGCCAGGATCCACGTGACGGCATCAGGTTGGCGACGAAGACCTGCTTCTCGCGGTCCTTGGGCTCCATCAGGTAGGCGCCCGGCGAGCGCTGGAGCTGCGTGACGACGACGCGCTCGGTGCCGTTGATGATGAAGGTGCCGCGGTCGGTCATCCACGGGAAGTCGCCCATGAAGACGCTCTGCTCGCGGATTTCACCGGTCTCGCGGTTCTGGAAGGCGACCGTGACCGAAAGCGGGCGCGAGTAGGTGAGGTCCTTCTCGCGGCACTCGGCGATGCTGTGCGCAGGCTCCTCGAACTTGATGTCGCCGAAGACGACGCCGAGGTTTCCGGTGTAGTCCTCGATCGGCGAGACGTCGTTGATCGTCTGGCGCAGGCCGCCCTTCTTCGGGTCCACAAGCCAGTCGAAGGACTGCTTCTGGATGTCGATCAGGTTCGGGACGTCGAGCTTCTTGTCGAGTCGCGCAAAGGTGCGGCGCGTACGCGGTGCAGGCGCAGTGGTGGCCAAGGGTCTACAACTCCTCAGATGGTTGGGCGGTCGAAAGTATTCAGCCGTGCTTGCCGGGCGACGACGGATTTTGGGGGCGACCGATTGGCGATCGGTCGTAGAAAGATTCGGAAGGTTCGGCGCCTCACGGACCCCGGGCGATGTGCGTTGGGCACGTTCGCGCGGCTACGGATATAGACGGCCGAACGCGTAACTGTAGCACCGGTCGGGGACAAATGCGTGGGTACGATGGACTCACCCGGCAGGACACGGCCCACAACGTGACCGGACTCAAACCGACATCATCGATCGGCGGCCTCGGCGCCGTCGACCCCTCCGCAATGCCGACCCTCGAAGCGAGCCGGCAGATGTTGCTGGACGTGCTCGACTCGGCCGATGCGCCCACGGTTATTCGCCCGTACGGAAATATCGGTGACGAGCTGATCTGGGCGGGCACGCGCGAACTACTCGGCCCGCGCATCTATCGCGAGATCTCGGTCGACGATCTGCCCGGCGAGCGCGGCGAGTTGGCGGTGATTTCCGGCGGCGGCGGCTGGTGCCGCGCTTTCAACGAATACATGCCCGAAGTGCTGGAGATCGCCGAAGACCGGTTTGAGCGGGTGGTCGTGTTTCCGACGACCTTCGAGATCGCCGTCGAGCGAGTGCGCGCGGCTCTTTCGCGGACCTCGGCGCTGGTCTTCGCGCGCGAGCCGGTTTCAGTTGCCGCGATCCGCGATCTCTGTGATGCGCGCCTCGCTCACGACTGTGCCTTCTTTGCCGACTTCTCGCGCTTTACGGAACCCGGGAGCGGCACGCTGGTGGCCTTCCGCACAGACGGCGAGCGGGCGAACATTCGACCGGCGCGCGAACTTGGCGACGACATCTCGGTCACGGCAGGTTCGCTGGAGAACTGGCTTGCCGAGATCTCCCGCCACGCCGTCGTCGATACCGACCGCGCCCACGTGATGATCGCCGCCGCGCTGATGGGAAAGCGCGTCAACTACGCCGAGGGGAACTACTTCAAGCTCGGGGCGATCGCGCGATCGTGCCTTGCTGGATTCGACGTCAACCCGCTCGTCAGTGGAGCGCCGAAAGCGATCGACGCCGCCACCGCGATCGACGCGCCGGACGATGTGCTGTTGCTCACGAAGGGCGACCTGCCCTCTCTGGCCGATCGGATCGCCGGGAATCGCGAGGCAGAATTCGTGATGTTGCTCGATCACGGACAGCGCCCGCTCGACGGTGCGATCGAGGAGCTCGCCCTCGCGCTCCGCGGCGCGCCGGACGCGATCGCTGCGGCGCCCGAGCTGAGCGCACCTGATGGGCGATCACTCGGCTGCGGCGGCTGGCTCGCTCCAGGTCGCGCGAGCGTCGCACTACGGAGCTGCTTGCCCTCCGACGACAGCGCGCGTTGCGACTGGGCGCCGACCGCGGGAGGGCTCTTTCGAGCCTCGGCGCTCGAAACCCTGCCGATCGAGGACATCAATGAGAGCGTTTGCCGCGATGCCGACTGGGCGCTGCGCGCACGCGGGAGGTGCTCGACGGCTCCGGTGGTCCGGGTGCCGGGCGCGCGAGTTGAGACCCCGCCCGCTGCCGATCTCCCGGTCGGCGAGACGATGCCGCTGCTCGCGCCGCGGCTGCGAGCGCTCGAATCGCATGTTGCGCTGCTCGATCGTCACGGCGTGATCATGCCCGACGAGCTGGCGAAGCTGTTCCCGGAGTTCTTGGATCCCGACGGGTTGCTCGACGAGCGACGCGCGCGACTGCTGCTCGAGTTGGTGCGAGCCCGCGGCGCCACTTGGACCCTCGCAAGCTGGCTCGATGGCGACTTCGAGGCCCTCCTCGGTCGGGAATTCGCGCAGCGTCTGCGCGAACTCGAACAACGCGATGCGACCCTCGCCGCGATCGAAGCGGGTGCCTGGTGGCAACTCCGTGGTCGCCTGCAGCCGCTTTGGCGACTGCTTGGAAAGTCGGGCTAGCCGATGGCCGCCAGGCAACCGGTGACGGTCCGGCTGAAGCAGCCGCGGGTTGACGGCCAATCGGTGCACTTTGCCTGGGAATCGGAAGGCGATCGCGGGTTCTACCTCCGGCCCGGGTTCCGGGTCGACTTTCCCGACGCAGTGCCGCTCGCGAGGGTGCCGGATGCGATCTGGTTGCGCGTGATGCTGATCTGCCTCCACACTCACTGGGCGCTGCTGCGACCGTGTCGCGTTGAACTGCCACGCGCGCTCGGCGAGGAGGAACGTGAGTTCTGGCAGCGGCTGATCGACGCGGCCGTATGGACGACCGAGAACGACCGCGACGCCGAAGGTGGAGACGCCTTCCCCCGGCGCTCGCGGCGCCAGGTCGAACTGATCGACGCTGGACCGCCCGCCGAGCCGCTCCTGCCTGCCCAGTCGCGGGACGACTCGCTGATCGCGTGCAGCTTCAGCGGCGGACGGGACAGCCTTGTCCAGCTTGGGGCGATGCGCGAACTGGGGCTGACGCCACTGCTGGTGAACGTCACATCGGCGCGCGTCGGCTCGCACGAATTCGCAACTGCGCGCTACGAGCGGGTGCTCGCCGAAGTGGCAGAACGCACCGGGGTCGAGCTGCTGCGCGTGCGGTCGGACCTGCGCACTTGCTTCGTAAACAATCACCCGCTGGCCGCTCGCTGCCGACTGGCGGTCAGTGAGATGACCGACGCGCTGTTCTACTTCGCGTGCGCGTTCGTCGCAGCCCGGGCCCGCGGGGCGGAGCAGATCATGGTGGCCTCGGAGGCCGAAGCCCAAGAAAACCTCCGGCGAGCCGGGACCGTGGTCCAGATTGAACACTTCGCCTACTCAGGCGCGACTCAACGCGCATTAAGCGGGCTTACTCAGCAGGCCGGGATCAAGTATGGAGGCGCAATCGCGGCGCTCGATCATTTCCAGATCAATCGCCTGCTCAACCAGCGATACGTCGGACTGCGTGACCTGCAGTATTCGTGCTATTCGCAGAAGGACGGTGAGGAGGTGTGTAGTGCTTGCTACACGTGCTTCAAGACCGCCCTACACAAGATCTCCGACGACTGCACGCCGGCCGAGATCGACATCGATATCGAAAAGGCGCTGATCGCGCTGCAGCACTGGTCGCCCGTCGGCGACGGCGACACTGAAATCCGCAGTAGCGTCGGTCGACTCTTCGCCAATCGCATGAACGCCCACTTGGTGCGGATCCTCAGATCGATCGAAGCCGAGGACATCACCCGGCACCTGCCCAGCGGCCGCCTCTCACGTGAGGCAAGACGGGCGCTCGCGCGGCTCAAAGCGACCGCCGCCGCTGCCGCCGATCCTCCGCCCGAGCCGGGCTACCGACGTGAATACCTGGACTTGCTTGGAGAGCCGCTCGCCCGAGGCCTCGACGGCATCTTCAGCGAGCACTTTGCGGTCGAGCCGCTGGACTCTTATGCGGACATGCTTGAGAGCACGAAGCGGCTCTCAGACTGGGTGGCGGCGGCGCTCAGCGGAGCGCCCCTTCAAGCGCTGGACCCCGTCGGCTGATCGACTTCAGCGAAACGAGATGACGCGCGCGCCGCTGAGGTAATTGTCACCCCGGCGCACCAGAGCACGAAGCCGCCCGCTGGGTGAGACATCGACATCCAGCAGCGAGGCCGGTGCGTTTGGCGTGCGCAGTTGGTATTGGCGGATCGAGCCCTTTGAACTGGTGACGACGAACTTCATCGTCGTCCGCTTGGAGCTGTTGCTGTACCTCGCCCACGACGCAACGGCCCAGCCCTGCGCGGAGCTCGTCCGCGACACCCTGCCGCGCTGCCAATTGCCGACGCTGATCCGCCGCAGTTCGTTCGCTGAACCACCGGGGCTCATTCGTACGACCCGGAGGTTGTCGCCGTAGCCGACCAGCGCCGTCGATCCACCGGCGGCCGCTGCGATTCCCGCGCCGTAAGGACACTTGTTCGTCCAGTTTGAGACGCCACGCTTTGACGTCAGAGTCGGCACCGCCTGCACAAGCGGTCCCAGGTCCCCGGCGGCGCTGACCCTGCGGGCCTGATAGGTGCAGCTGTTGTTGCCCGTATCGGGTTGGTAGACGTTGGGCCACCCGAGCACGGCTGAACCGTCCTTCTCACGACCGAGCGCAACGGCCGTCGGATCGGCAAACAAAGTCCGCCCAGTGCCTGGGACGTTCAGCGTCAGGAGCGCTCCGAGTTGGTTGTCACCGTCAATTCGGCGCGCAACCACTACCGGCGCGTTGATGTCGTAGCCATCGGGATTCTCCCCCGTGGCGAACGCCGTGAGGGCGCCTCCGATGTCGAATCCAAAGCGGATGCTGTCGGCAAACAGCTTCGGCATGAACGGCGCGACCGCTCCGATCAGCTTGCCGCTGGGCGCGAATCTGACCACGGATGACACCCCGTCATCGTCCTCGCCGCTGCGAAACGCGACGGCACCGCCTCGGCCCTCGAGTCCATCGACAGCGGGGTCGGCGGACACCCCGACCACGTCGTCGTTGAACTTGTAGGCAGCGATCTTGCGACCGCCGCTTGTGTAGGTCGCGACCTCACGCGTACCGCCAAACCACACCATCGCGATTCCGTTGCCGATCACGGCCACGCGCGGCGAACCGGCGATGAACGAGCCACGCCCCGACTTCTGGGCGAGCAGCCTGCCATTGCGCGTTCGCACAGTGACGTACGCACGTTTCCCCAGGGACCAGGCCGTGTACGTCCGCCCGGACGAGTCGACGTCGAAGTCGACCACTTCCCCACGCTTGACGACGTCAACCGACGCGCCGGCGGCCACTCCTGGCAGCGCCGCAGCTGCCACCGATGCACAAAGCATCGCCAGAGCGAACGGCGGCCGAATTCGCATCAGCCCAGTTTCGCCTCAAGCGCTGCAACCTGCTGGTTGATCTCCTCCGGCAGGCGCTCGCCGAGCTTGGCCAGGAACTCCTTGACCTGCGGCAGCTCTGCCTTGACGAGCTCGGTGTCGACCTTGAGCAGCTCTTCGAGCGCCTCGGCCGAGATGTCCAGACCCTCGAGGTTGAGGTCTTCCGCGCGCGGCACCAGGCCGATCGGGGTCTCCTCGGCTCCGACTTCGCCGTCGAGCCTGCGACAGATCCAGTCGAGCACGCGGCTGTTCTCGCCGTAGCCCGGCCAGATGAAGTTGCCGTCGTCGTCCTTGCGGAACCAGTTGACGTAGAAGATCTTCGGCAGCTTGGCGCCGTCGGTCTTGCCGATCTTCAGGTAATGGGCGATGTAGTCGCCCATGTTGTAACCGGCGAACGGAAGTTGCGCGAACGGGTCAAAGCGCAGAGCGCCGACGGTGCCGGCGGCAGCCGCGGTCATCTCGCTGCTCATCGTGGCGGCCAGGAATGTGCCGTGCTCCCAGTCGAAGGACTCGCGCACCAGCGGCACGACGGTCGCGCGGCGACCGCCAAAGAGAATTGCGTCGATCGGCACGCCGGCGGTGTCCTCCCACTCGGGCGCGATGCACGGAGCCTGTCCAGCCGGAACGGCAAAGCGCGCGTTCGGGTGTGCGGCAGTCGTCTCTGACCCCGGAGCCCAGTCGTTGCCGTGCCAGTCGATCAGGTGATCGGGGGCGGCGTCCGTCATGCCCTCCCACCAGATGTCGCCGTCGTCGGTCAATGCGCAGTTGGTGAACACCGTGTTCTTGGTGATCGTGTCCATCGCGTTCGGGTTCGTCTTGTAGGACGTACCCGGCGCGACGCCGAAGAAGCCGGCCTCGGGGTTGATCGCGTAGAGGCGGCCATCGTCACCGAACTTCATCCAGGCGATGTCGTCGCCGACGGTCTCGACGGTCCATCCCTCGAGCGTCGGGACCAGCATTGCGAGGTTGGTCTTGCCGCAGGCGCTCGGGAAGGCGGCGGTGATGAACTTGACCTCTCCCTTTGGTGACGTGAGCTTGAGGATCAGCATGTGCTCGGCAAGCCACCCCTCGTCGCGCGCCATCACGCTGGCGATGCGCAGGGCGAAGCACTTCTTGCCCAGCAGCGCGTTGCCGCCGTAACCCGATCCGTAGGACCAGATCTCGCGGGTCTCGGGGTAGTGGACGATGTACTTGTTCTCGTTGCAGGGCCAGACGACGTCTTCCTGGCCCTCGGCCAGCGGCGCGCCGACCGTGTGCACTGCGGGAACGAACTCGCCGTCAGTTCCCAGCTGCTCGAGAACCCTTGCGCCGATGCGGGCCATGATCCGCATGCTGGCTGCGACGTACGGTGAGTCGGTGACCTCGACACCGATGTGCGACTTGTCCGAACCGACCGGACCCATGCTGAAGGGGATCACGTACATCGTGCGGCCCTTCATGGCGCCATCGAAGAGCGGCGCGAGCGTCGCGCGCATCTCGTCGGGGGCCATCCAGTTGTTGGTCGGGCCTGCGTCGATTTCGTTCTCGGAGCAGATGAAGGTGCGGTCCTCGACTCGCGCCACGTCCGACGGGTCGGAGAAGGCTGCGTAGGAGTTCGGCCGCTTGGCCTCGGAAAGCTTGGTGAAGACGCCCTTGTCGACTAGCTCCTGGCAGAGAGCGTCGTACTCCTCTGCCGACCCGTCCATCAGCTTGATCGAGTCCGGCTTGGTCAGCTCGGCGATCTCCTTGATCCAGGTTTTCAGCTTTACGTGCGTCATCGAATCGATCGAAGAATCAATCGTTGAATTGCTCATGGCGAGAACGTGCTCCTGCGGATTTGAGGTTGGTCTGCCCTCGGGCGGCTGGGAGAGTCCGAAGGCCGTGTGTCCGATCGAGGCGACGAAACTGGGATGACGAGTCCGCCTCGGGTGGTGAGTAAGGATAGCCTGAAATCCGACCTGAAGTCCGGAATTTCGGTCAGGATCGAACTACAAGACAGACTTTCCCAGAAAAGGACGAGCACATGAAGCAGTTCAGAGCCGCAGTCGAGGCGCGCGATTTTGACGCCGTGCCGCCACTGCTCGCCGACGAAGCAATCTTCCGCAGTCCGGTCGTATTCGCCCCCTTTGAGGGCAAGGCGTACGTGACCGCGGTTCTGCTCGCCGCCCTTCGCACGCTCGAGGACTTTGAGTACGTCAGCGAGATGAGTTCAGACGATGGTCGCGACAGCGCCCTGGTCTTCAAGGCGCGCGTAGGCGACAAGGCGGTGCACGGTTGCGACTTCATTCATCTGAATGAGGCAGGACTGATCGACGAGTTCACTGTGATGATCCGCCCGCTCTCAGCCGTGCAGGCCGTTGGCGAGGCGATGGCGAAGGCGATCTTCGAGACGAAGGACGAGCTGGGAGTCCAGACCTAGACGATCAAGCCCGCGCCGAGCTGTCGTAGTCCTCGGTCTCGACGCCGAGCGTGCGCGCGGTCGGCGACTTCTTGACCTTCTTCTGGTCGGGATAGGTGCCGAGCACGCGATCGCTGAAGTTGCTGGTCACGCCCATCCAATAGTCCTCGTGCTTGAAGTGGTGCAGGCGGTGGCTGCGCCAGATCGAGCGGAAAAAGCGCGTCTTGGGGATGTAGGGGGTGTGGATCAGGAAGTGACTCCACTCGTAGCGATAGAGCCCCACGTAGCTCCAGAACAGCGCGGTCAGATATGTCGGCAGGAAGGGCAGGCCGGCGACGAGCGCGACGAACCCGCCGACCAGCGGCGCGGCGGTAATTGCGATCAGGAACATCGACCCGAGAATCTCCGACGGGCGCAGCAGGGTGCGATCGAGCGACGACGGATCCTTGTGGTGGCGACGGTGCGCCCTCGCCGTGTAGAGGTCGAACTTGCGCCCGCCGATCTCGAAGGGCTTCAGGTGCAACAGGTAGGTGTGGATCAACCATTCGACGAACGGCTGGATCGCGAGCAGAATCAGCGGGGCGAGCAGCTCGTACCAGCTCCACTCTCCTACGGCTAGACGCGCGGCACCCACCAGCACGATCGCGGCCAGCACGGCGCGGCCGCTGAAGTGGTGCATGAACTCGCGCCAGCAGTTGCCGAGCGATTTGAGATCATCGCGATCTGAGGTCAGGCGGTCGTTGTAGTCGGCGGGTACGGAGGTTGCTTGCTCGTTCGGGTGTGCGTGTGCGTGTCCCATTTTCAGGCGCTTTCCTTCTGGTTTTCAAGTTCGGCGATCGCCGCATCGATTGCGACGATCGCTCCGCGCAGCGAAGTGCGCGTGGCGGCTTCCGCGGCCGCCGAGTCCCCAGCTGCGATCGCCTCGGCGATCGGGATCCGGAAGTCGGAGGTTTCAAGCTCTTTGATCGTCCATCCGAGCTGAAGTTCTGGTGCGGCCTGGGCGCTGCGGATCAGCGAGTTGTAGGCCAAGCGGTATGCGATGTTGTCGGCGCCGTCGAGCATGCGCTCCCAGAAACGCAGGTCGAGCGCCACGACGCCGGCGTCGTGTGGGGCGGCTTTGAGCTGATGGGCGATCGCGAGGAGGTCATTCTTGACGTGCTGATCGGCGCGCAGCGCGCAGAGCCGCGCAAGGTCGGTACCGATCGCAGCGCGCATCTCAAAGCCCGCACGCCAGAGACGTGCTCCGGCGAGATCTTCCGCGGCGTACTCGGCTAGCAGCGCCAGCGCGTCAAGGCCCGCGGTGTGCTCGAAGTCGAGCACGGTCGTGCCGCCGCCCTGGCGCGACTTGACAAGACCGATCTGCTCAGCGCGCTTGGTCGCCTCGCGTACGACATGGCGGTTGACGCCGTAGTCCTCAGCGAGCTGTCGCTCCGGCGGCAGGTTGGTGCCGACGGGATAGCGCCCGTCAAGGATCATCGAAGCGATCTGCCGGAAGAGATCGTCGGCCAGCGAGCGGGTCTTTGCTTCTCTGAGAGACATTGGTTGGACCAATATAGCAACTGGTTGGACCAATTGCAACCACCCCCACCAAGCCGCCAAGACCCCATGCCCTCAACCACACGCCATCCACTCCTTGCCTGCTCCCTGAGGGAGCAGGCAAGGAAGATTCAGCGCTTGGGAGTGGGTTGATCAACGGAAAGGGCCCCGCCGAATTGCTTCGACGGGGCCCTTGGGTACAGCGGAACGCTGTCCGGGAACTACTTGAGCTCGACGGTGCCGCCGGCCTCTTCGATCTCGGCCTTGAGCTTGTCGGCCTCGTCGCGCTCGATGCCCTCCTTGACGGGCTGCGGAGCGTCGTCGACGATCGCCTTGGCTTCCTTGAGGCCCAGGCCAGTCGCCGCGCGGACGACCTTGATGACCTGAATCTTCTTGTCGCCGCCACCGGTGAGGATGACGTCAACCGTCGAGGATGCGTCGTCGCCACCGGCGTCGCCGCCGCCAGCGCCGCCAGCGGCCGGAGCAGCAGCCGCGACCGCGGTCGCCGACACGCCGAACTCCTCCTCGAGGGCCTTGATGCGCTCAGAAAGCTCGAGCACCGAGATGCCCTTGAGCTCCTCGATCCAATCTGCTGTTGAAGTTGCCATTTGTGTTTCTCCTTGGGTCTACTGAATGTCGAAAACTGTCTGCGGTAAGCGCCTACTCGGCGTCGCCTTCGGTTGCGTCTTCTTCTGCGGGAGCGTCGTCCTCGGCCGGGGCCTCTTCCTCTGCTTCGGCCTCTGCCGGCGCCTCAGCTTCGGCCTCCGCGGCCGGAGCCTCTTCGGTGACCTCTGCTTCGGGTGCCTCTTCGGCCGGAGCTTCCTCTGCCGGAGGCTCTTCAGCGGCCGGAGCTGCCTCTTCGGCAGCCGGTGCCTCTTCAGCCGCAGGTGCCGGAGCGTTGCCGCCCACGAGACCCTGTTCGGCGATCGCACCGAGCTGGATGGCAAGGCCACCCAGGAGGCCGTTGAGGCCACGTACAACCCCGACGATCGGCGAAGCGAGCATGCCGACCAGCTGGCCGTTGAGGACATCGCGGCTCGGGAGCTTGGTCAGCGCCTGGAATTGCTCGACCGAAATGATCTGCCCTTCCATCACGCCGCCCTTGAACTCGAGCAGCTCGTACTCCTTCTTGAAGTCCGCGATCGCCTTGGCCGCCATGGCGATGTCGCCCTTGACGTAAGTGAAAGCGGTCGGGCCGGAGAGGAACTCCTGCAGGTCGGTGCCGCCAGCGGCACCGGACTTGTCGAGCGCGAGCTTGGTCAGGGTGTTCTTGACAACCTGAAAACTCGCGTCCGCCTCTCCCAGCTTTCCACGCAACTCCGCGACCTGAGAAACGCTCACACCGCGGTAGTCGATGGCGAAGATCGCCTCCGACTCACTGACGCGCGTCGCCACGTCGTCGATGAATGCGGCTTTCTGTTCTCTGTTCACGTTGCTTTTGTCTCCTGTGGATTGATCCCGCCGCAACGCATCCAAGGACAAGCACTTCGCCGATCCGCGCGCGGCGCGGAAACGAAAACTTTCACCTGGCCGGGAGTTGTGTGGCGAGATGAAAAGCTGCCACGCCCCGTCGTCTCTGGCGAGACGAAAGACGGTACCAGAGGGATTAGCTCTTCTTCGGGGCGGCTTTCTTCTTGGCGGCCGGCTTCTTCTTGGCCGGTGCCTTCTTCTTGCGCGGGCCGGCAGCGCGACGATCGGCCAGCAGCTCAACCGCACGCTCGAACGTGATCGTCTCGACATCGTCGCCCTTGCGCAGCGACGCGTTGGTCTCGCCGTCGGTCACGTAGGGGCCGAAGCGGCCGTCCTTCATCACGATCGGCTTGCCCGTGTTGGGATCCGGGTCTTCAAAGCTCTTCAGCGGCGGCTTGGCCTGGCGGCCGTACTTCTTGGGCTCGGAGTAGATCTTCCGCGCCTCTTCCTCGGTGATCGTGAATAGCTGCTCCTCTGATTCGAGCGATCGCGAGTCGGTGCCCTTCTTCATGTACGGCCCGTAGCGTCCGTTCTGCGCGGTGATCTCCACCCCATCCTCGCCGGTCCCCACGACGCGCGGGAGGCTCAGCAGCTTGACCGCCTCCTCAAGCGACACAGTGTCGAGGTCCATCGTCTTGAAGAGGCTCGCCGTGCGCGGCTTGTCGGTCTTCTTGGCGTCGGCGGGTAGAGCCTCGGTCACATATGGGCCAAAGCGCCCGTTCTTGGCGGTGATCAGCAGGCCGGTCTCCGGGTGCAATCCGAGTTCGCGGTCAACCCCGGTCGGATTGGCCAGCAGCTCCTTCGCCTTCTCAAGCGTCAGCTCGTCCGGTGGCAAGTCTTCTGGGACGTTGGCGCGCGTCGGCACGACTTCGCCCTCTTTGTTGGTGACCATCGGCGGGCCCTCAAGGTACGGGCCGAACTTGCCCACCCGCAGGTTGATCTCTTCGCCCAGCGGAAAGGTGGAGTTGGCGCGCGCATCGATGTCGCCGAGGTCCTCGACCAGGTGCTTGAGGCCGGTGTTGCCCTCGCCCTCGCCGGTCCAGAAGCTCTCGAGCACGTCGACGCGCTGCTCCTCACCACCGGCGACCTTGTCGAGCACAGCCTCAAGCTCAGCGGTGAAGTCGTAGTTGACCAGGCGCCCGAAGTGCCCTTCGAGCAGGCGGATCGTCGAGAAGGCGACCCAAGCCGGCACCAGCGCCGTGCCCTTCTTGTAGACGTAGCCGCGGTCCTGAATCGTGCCGACGATCGACGCGTACGTCGACGGCCTGCCAATACCGCGGTCTTCAAGCTCTTTGATCAGCGACGCCTCGGTGAAGCGCGCCGGCGGCTTGGTCTCGTGCCCGACCGGGGCGAGGTCGCTGGCCACAAGCGCGTCGCCCTCGTCGACGTTGGGCAGCTTGGTCTGCTGATCGTCGCTGCTCCCCTCGCCCTCGGCCTCCTCAACGTACGCCTTGAGGAATCCCGGGAAGGTGATCGTGCGGCCGCTGGCGCCGAACTCGGCATCTTCGCCGCCACTCGCAGTCGCCGCGATGCGGATCGAGACCGTGTTGCCGGCCGCGTCTTTCATCTGCGAGGCGACGGTGCGCTTCCAGATCAGTTCGTAGAGCTTCGCCTCATCGCCGACCAGATCGACCTGCTTGGGCGTGCGGAAGTTCTCACCGGCCGGGCGGATCGCCTCATGCGCCTCCTGGGCGCTCGCCGAGGCTTTGCCGTAGACGCGCGGAGCGTCGGGCAGATACTCGCCGCCGTAGAGCTCGGTCACCTGCGAGCGGGCGGCGCGCAGCGCGGTGTCCGAGAGCGTCGTCGAGTCGGTGCGCATGTAAGTGATGTATCCGCCTTCGTAAAGGCGCTGCGCGACCTGCATCGTGCGCGCCGGCGAGAAGCCGAACTTGCCCGAAGCCTCGCGCTGGAGAGTCGTCGTGCGAAACGGCGCATAGGGCTTGCGCGTGTAGGGCTTGCTCTCGATCGAGCGGACCTTGAAGTCGGCGTCCTTTAGCCCGGTGGCGAGCGCTCCCGCCGCGGCCTCGTCGAGGTGCGCGACATCGCCGGAGAGCTCGCCGGAGTTGTTGAAGTTCGATCCGCTCGCGACGCGCTTGCCGTCGACAGCGACCAGCTTGGCTCCGAAGCTGCGCGGCTCGTGGCCCTCACCAGCGTCGAAGGTCGCCTCAAGATCCCAATAGCTCGCCATCTTGAAGGCAATCCGCTCGCGCTCGCGCTCGACAACCAGACGCGTGGCCACCGACTGCACGCGCCCGGCGGACAGGCCGCTCATCACCTTGCGCCACAGCACGGGCGAGACCTCGTAGCCATAGAGCCGGTCGAGGATGCGGCGCGTCTCTTGGGCGTCGACCAGATGCATGTCCACGTCACGCGGGTTCTCGATCGCGTGCTGCACGGCCTCTTTGGTGATCTCGTTGAAGACGATCCGCTTGACCGGCACCTTGGGCTTTAGTTCGTCGAGCAGGTGCCAGGCGATCGCCTCGCCCTCACGGTCCTCATCTGTTGCGAGCACAAGCTCGTCCGAGTCCTTGAGCAGCTTCTTGAGCTTGGCCATCTGCTGCTTCTTCTCTGCGGAGACGACGTAGATCGGCTCAAAGCCCTCGTCGATGTTGACGCCCAAGCGCGCCCACGGCTTGCCGGCGTAGGCCGCCGGAACCTCGTCGGCGCCGCGCGGGAGATCGCGGATGTGACCAACTGAGGAATCCACAACGTACTCGTCACCGAGATACCCGGCGATGCTCTTGACCTTGTTCGGCGACTCGACGATTACAAGCTTGGACACGTTGCGGAAAGTAGCGCCTGTCCGGGCGGCACGTCGAACCAACGTTGACGATGCAGTTGCAATTGTCTCCAGAAGTTCACCTCCCGAGAACATCGTCGCGCCCCGGTTACGGGAGTATTCAGGTCGTCGCAGCTTCCCAGCAGACGCCACCTGAGTCGCACCTGGCCCTTATCGCCAAACCGGGCAAAACCGTGTCCCAGACCCGGACGGTCGCCAGAGCGAGCGAGGTGGCAAGCCTTGCATTTGCCAAACCTCCGCCCGATCGGGCGGAGGTTTGGAAGATTTGGCGCTTAGCTTCGCGGGCTGGCTCTGGTGCCGGCCCGGGCCGACGAGCCGGGGCGGGTTAGGCCGCCGCTGCC
>CAZRAA010000049.1:0-17310 GCA_964597975.1 uncultured Thermoleophilaceae bacterium
ATCCCGTCGACGCGATCTTCGCCGCCGCCAAGTACCTGAAGGCCGCCGGCGGCCCCAGCGACATCGAGCGCGCAGTCTTCGCTTACAACCACGCCCAGTGGTACGTCGACCAGGTGATGCTTCGCGCGAAGCTGATCGCCGGCGTGCCGGATGTCGTGATCGACTCGCTGACCGGCCTCACCCAGGGTCACTTCCCGGTTTACGCCCGCGCCACCTACAAGGGCGCGGTCAGCACACGCACGAAGAAGGTCAAGAGCGGAAACGCTGCATCTGTGGTTGAGGGTTCGGGCAGCCGCAATGGCGTACGGATCTACTCGCGCGAGGGCGCCCCGGCGATCTCCGTGCAGGACTCGACGATCGTGAAGATGGGCAAGAACAAGAAGGATGGCAACTTCATCGTTCTCGAGGACAACTACGGCAATCACTACAAGTACGGCAAGCTCGGATCGCTCTCCAAGCTCTACCCCGTGCCGCGCAAGAGTGGTGAGAGCAGCGCCGAAGTGGAGGCCGCTCAGGCGCGCGCCGTCGCAGACCCGGACAAGCAGGTCGGACCGCGCGTCGCCACACGCGAGCGCATTTACGCCCACCCCGAGCGTGATCGCTCGGCCGGCGCGGGAACGTATGACATCGCAGCAGGGCAGTCGATGGGCTCCTACGAGACCTTTGACAACTACTTCGCCCGTCCCTACGGCCTGAAGAAGGAGGACGTCGTCCTCAAGCCGATGAAGGTCGGCTCCAAGCTGATCGGCGGCACGATCATCGGCCGACTCGGTGCCCAGAAGAACGGCCGCACCCCCTACACCTTCTTCCAGGTGCGCCCCGCTGGCAGCGGAGCCCCTGTAATCGACCCCAAGCCGATCCTCGACGGCTGGAAACTGCTCGACTCGACCGCGGTTTACCGCGCGATCGGCCTCAATCCGCTGGTCGCCAAGTCCGGCGACCGCACGATCGGTCAGATCCTGCTGATGAGCAAGGAAGAGCTTGAGCGCTACGTGCTGGCCAAGAAGACGATCAAGATTTACGACGGTGGCCGCCAGGACATCGCGGCCGGTCAGATCGACCGCCGCGTGCTCTCGGTGCTCGCCTTCCTTGACAGCGAGGGCTACCACCCCTACGTCAGCAGCCTGGTCAGCGGACACGGCCTGATGACCGCATCCGGAAACATTTCAGAGCACTCAACGGGCAGCGCGGTCGACATCGCGGCAGTCAACGGCAAGTCGATGATCGAGAACAACCAGCCTGGCGGCCTGATGGAGAAGGTTGTGCGCAAGATCATGACCCTCCAGGGCGTGCTTGAGCCGCACCAGATCATTTCGATGTTTGACATCGGCGGCGCCACGATGGCGATGGGCGACCACAACGACCACATCCACGTCGGTTTCCGCGCGGACGGCAAGATCAATCGCAACGGCAAACTCCGCGGCGGTCAGCGCCTGACCAAGAAGACCTGGCAGCGCCTCTTCGACCACATCGGCAAGATCAAGAACCCGCAGGTCCCCACGCGCCCGTCGGCCTACGCGATCAAGGTCAACAAGAAGACCAAGCAGGCGCGCGACTAGCCCTGCTCGCCCCGGCGCCGCCAACCCGGCGCCCCGGACCTAAGCCCATCTTTTGCCAAACCTCCGCCCGATCGGGCGGAGGTTTGGAAGATTTACCGCTTGTTGATGGCGTCGACCGCGCTCAGAAGCGCGGTCAGCTCGTCTTCGACGTCGCCTCCGAGCTTGACGACGGCTTCGTCGTCGTAGGGGGTCGGGCCCTGGGTGATCACCGCGAGCTCTCCCCCGCGCTTCAATGTCAGCTGCGGCAATCCGGCCACTGGGTGTACGACCAACGAGCTGCCGACGGCGATCAGCAGGTCGGCATCGCCTGCCAGGGCGAACGCGCGTTGGATCGCAGCCTCGGGAAGCATTTCGCCGAAGAGCACGACGTCGGGCTTGAGCGGCGGCGCTTCGTCGCAGGCTGTGCAGCGCGGGATGCCGTGCTCGGCGGCCTGATCGCGCACCCACTCGAGCTCGTAGGTTGCGCCGCAGGCGAGGCAACGAGAAGTCTCGATCGAGCCGTGGACCTCGATCAATTCCTCGGTGCCGGCCATGTGGTGCAGGCGGTCGATGTTCTGAGTGACCACGGCGTCGATCAGCCCGCGTCGTTCAAGCTCCGCAAGCACCTCGTGGGCGCCGTTTGGCCGCTTGTCACCCAGTGACGCAAAGCGCTCGCCGTAGAAGCTCCAGAAGCGCTCCGGGTCGCTGCGGAATGTGTCGATGTGCGCGACCTCCATCGGGTCGACGTTGGCCCACATGCCTGTCTCGGGCGTGCGGAAGTCGGGGATTCCACTGGGCACCGAGACGCCCGCGCCGGTCAGCACGACCGCGCTGCGCGCGTTGACCAGCGCGCTGGCGAGCCTCTCAACCCCGCCGCCGGCCATCACTGCGTGAACTTGGGCGGGCGCTTGGCCAGGAAGGCCGACACGCCCTCTTTGCCATCCGGTGAGTTGAACGCCTCGATGAACGCCGCCCGTTCGCGAGCGATCCCGTCCATCAGCGTGGGATCGTCGAGCACGCCCTTGATCAGTCCGATCGCGCCCTGCGCCTGTCCGGCGAGCTGCTCGGCAAGCGCAATCGCCGCGTCGAAGAGCTCGTGGTCTGGCAGCACGTCGCTGACCAGGCCGGCCTCAAGCGCGCGCCATGCACTGATCTGTTCGCCGCTGGAAATCATCTCGAAGGCGAGCGCCGGGCCGACGAGCCGCGGCAGGCGCTGCGTGCCGCCAAATCCCGGGAGAATCCCAAGCGTGATCTCCGGCAGGCCAAAGCTCGCCGACTCGCCGGCGAGGCGGACGTTTGCACTCAAGGCCAGCTCACAGCCGCCGCCAAGTGCCATGCCGTTGACTGCGGCGATCGTTGTCACACGCCCGGTCCCAAGCGCTCGGAAGACCTCGTTGGTCTGATCTAGAACGGCCCCGACATCGTCGATCGCGGCAAACGCCTTGAGGTCGGCACCGGCCGAAAAGATCGCATTGTTGGCGCTGGCGATCACCAGCGACTTGATCTCCGGGTCGGCCTCGGCGGCATCGTGCGCGGCTTTCAGACCGGTCAGCAGCGTCTCGCCAACCGGGTTGACCGGTTTGATCTTCAGCCATGCGATCGCAACGCGGCCGCGCTTCTCGAGCGCGACGCCGCCATTCTCGGGGAACTCGACCTGCGGATAAGCAAAGAAGCCCTGGCCGGCAGCCTTGCCCGTGCGCCCCTGCGCCACCAGGCGCCTCAGCAGCGTCGGCGGCTTGAAACCGTCGCCCCACTGCGACTGGGCGCTCTCCAGCGCCATCAGGGCGTTGTCCAGACCCATCGCATCAGCCTGAGCCAGCGGCCCGGGCACGATCCCGGCACCCATCATCATGCCGAGGTCGACCTCGCGGGCGTTGCCCACGCCTTCTTCGATGATCAACACTGCCTCCACCAGGGCGCGCAGGCCGCTGCGCAGAGCCAGCTCTCCGGCGACCCCGTGGTCGATCTCGGGAAGCTCGCCCGGCGTTCCGGCGGGCTCATAGAAGCCGCTGCCGGTCTTGGCACCGAGCCTGCCTTCGGAGACGAGTTGCTTGATCTTTGGTGCGACGTAGAAGTTGTCGCCAAGCTCAGCGTTGAGGTGCTCCATGACGTGCAGCACGGTGTCGAGGCCGAGCGTGTCGACCAGCGTCGCTGGTCCGACCGGGGCCGTTTTGAGGCTCACGACCGCGGCGTCGATGTGCGCCGGCGAGAGGTCGTGATCGTCGGCGGCGCGGAACATCTCGCCGAGCGAGGCGGTCAGAACTCGGTTGACCACGAAGCCGGGAGCGTCGGCGCAGGTGATCGGCGACTTCTTGATCGCCTGGGCGAAATTGGTCGCGGCAGTGCTGGTCTCCGATGAGGTGAATTCTCCCTCGATCACCTCGACGAGCTTTGAGAACGAGGCCGGATAGAAGAAGTGGAAGCCGACGACCTTGTCCGGTCGCGTGGTGGCGGCACCGATCTCGTCGATGCTCAGCGCGCTGGTGTTGGAGGCGAGGATCGCGTGCCCGGGGGTTGCGGCGTCGAGCTCCGCAAAGACGGCCTGCTTGATCGCCATCTTCTCGGGCACGGCCTCGATAACGAAGTCGACGTCGCCAAATGCCGAGTAGTCGAGCGCCGGCTCAATCAGGTCCAGCACGGCCTGCTTGCCGGCTGCATCAAGGCGGCCCTTCTCGACCTGCCGGTCGAGCAATGAGCCGGCCTTTTCGAGGCCGAGATCGATGAACTTCTGGTCTACGTCCTTGAGGACGACGGGGATGCCCGCGGTCGCGACAACGAAGGCGATCTCTCCGCCCATCGTGCCTGCGCCGACGACGGCTGCTTTGGTGACGTTCATGGCGCCGAAGAGTAGGCCGTTTAAACGCCAAACCTCCGCCCGATCGGGCGGAGGTTTGGCAAACGACTCGCTTGTCTGAGCGAAGTGAGCTAGAGGCCCATCGAGCGGCCGACGAGTTCCTTCATGATCTCGTTCGTGCCGGCGTAGATCCGGTTGACGCGCGCGTCAACCCAGAACTCGCTGATCTTGTACTCGGTGGTGTAGCCGTAGCCGCCGAAGAGCTGGACGCAGGCGTCCGCGACCTCGGAGCCAAGGTCGGTCACCCAGTACTTGGCCATCGCGGCTTCCTGCACGGTGCAGGTGCCGTCGACGAACTTCTGGACGACCGTGTCGAGCCAGGTGCGAGTGATCGTGACCTTCGTCTGCAGCTCCGCGAGCACGAAGCGTGAGTTCTGGAAGGTGCCGATCGGACGACCGAAGGCCTTGCGCTCCTTGACGTACTCAAGCGTGAGCTCAAGCGCCGCTTCGGCGCCGGCCAGCGACGAGACAGCAAGGCCAAGGCGCTCCGGGATCAGGTGCGCCATCAGCTGGGCAAATCCAGTGCCCTCCTCGCCGAGCAGGTTGGCGGCCGGGACGCGGCAGTCCTTGAAGTAGAGCTCGGCCGTGTCGTTGGCGTGCTGTCCGCGCTTGTGGATCTGGTTGCCGCGCTCAAATCCCTCCATGCCGCGCTCGATCACCATCATCGAGAGGCCCTGGTGGGGGTCATCGCCGGTGCGCACCGCCGTGACGACGGCGTCGGCGTTGATGCCGTTGGAAATGAACGTCTTGGCGCCGTTGACGACATACTCGTCACCGTCCTTGACGGCGCGCGTGGCGATCGCCGAAAGGTCTGATCCCGTGCCGGGCTCGGTCATCGCCAGCGCGAGGATCATCTCGCCCGATGCGATGCCGGGGTACCAGCGGGCCTTCTGCTCGTCGTTTGAGGCGGCACGGATGTATGGGAAGCCGAGGTCGGTGTGGACCATCGGTCCCATCCAGGATGCGCCGACGCCCGCATATGCGGCCTCTTCGGCCAGCACGGCGTTGAAGCGCCAGTCGGTCACTCCGAATCCGCCGTACTCCTCGTCGACGCCCGGGGCGAGAAATCCGTGCTCGCCGGCTTTCGTGAAGAGCTCACGGTCGACGAGGTGTGCCTCCGACCAACGCTCGTGGTTGGGGACGACCTCGGCCTCGAGGAAGCGGCGAAAGCTCTCGCGGTAATCGTCGTGGACGTCTTCAAACAACGGCCTAGATCCGGCCGAAACAGTCACGGACATGAGTCAGGTGCCTTTCAAAGGTGGTACTGCCGCCGACTGGGGAGAGGCGGCATGCGCGTCGGTGCGCAATGGGTTCCGAATAAAGAGAGATTAATCGCTCTGCGAGCCGAGTTCGTCCCTAATTTTCGCGATTGTCGAGTCGAGCGCCTGTAGCGCTTCCTGCGCCCCAGGCAGCAGTGACTGGAGCTCGGCTTCACCTGCCGTCGTGAGCGTGTAGAAGCGGCGGCTGCGGCGCTCTGGGTGCTCCCACTGGCCCTCGATCAAACCGCGAGCCTCGAAGTCCCTGAGCAGCGGGTACATCGTGTTGGGATTGACGCTCAGGACTCCGCCGGTGAGGGTGGTGATGCGGTCGATCAAGAGGTTGCCGTAGATCGGCTCCTTCTGGGCGAAATGCAGCACGAGTAGCGGCAGAAGCTGCTTCCTGAACTCTCCGGCCAACGGGTCGCTGGCGGCGCGTTTGCGAGTGGTCGCTGGAACCTCGGGTCCGGCTGCAGCTTCGCGTTGCTCACGCAGGTACTGCTCTGCGGCGGCACCGGCGGCCTTTGCGACGGCACCCTTGGGTGCGCCCTTTGTCGGCTTGGCGGCCACGCAGGGAGGATACGCGCGGGCGGGCTAGGCGCTCTCGGCGGCCGCGACCGCCTCGTGCAGGCGATCGTCGCCGAAGAACGCCTGACCGCCGACGACGACCGTCGGAACGCCGATTGCGCCGGCGGCAAGCGCCGCATTGGTGTTGTCGATCAGCGCCTGCTTGACCGCTGGGTCGCCGGCCGATTCGAGCGCAAAGGTTGGATCGAGTCCGGCGCGGTGTGCGGCCAGTTCGATGTTCTCGGGCTCGCTGAGCGGGAGGGCGTCGTTGAATTGCACCTCAAACGCCGCCCGTGCAAATCGACGGCCTGCCCCGACGGACTGCGCCCAGGTGGCCACCCGCATTACGGTCAGGCCGTTGTTCGGCCAAGGCTCGGGGTAGTTGAACGCCGGCATCCCATAGGCCGCCGCGCGCTGGGCGATCTCGGCGATCCCGTCGGCGCGCTGCGGTGTCTCGGCCCAGGACGATCTGCCGACCTCCTTGAAAATCCCGCCGAGCAACACCGGCACCCACTCGACATCGATCGAGGTGTCGAACTGCTCGTCGATGCGATCGGCCGTCAGATACGCATACGGCGAGCCGAGATCGAAGTAGAACTGGACGGCAGGCATGGAAGCGAGGGTAGGCGGCGCGCGAAGACCCCGCGCAGAACCGGCGCTTAAATGCCAAACCTCCGCCCGATCGGGCGGAGGTTTGGCAAATGGCGGGCTTGGTAATGCGCTTTGGCTCGCGCTCGCGCCGAGGCGCCGGGGCGCTAGACCGCGACGGTGTCGCGGCTCGGCGAGAGGACTTCCTTGGCGATCACGAGGCGCTGGATCTGGCTCGTGCCTTCGTAGAGCTGCATGATCTTGGCGTCGCGCATGAACTTCTCGACGGGGTAGTCCTTGATGAAGCCGTAGCCGCCGAAGACCTGAACGGCGTCGACCGCGGTCTCCATCGCCGAGTCCGAGGCGAAACGCTTGGCGTGCGAGGCGACCAGCGAGTTGCGCAGGCCGTTGTCGAGCAGCCACGCGCTCTTCTGGTAGAGCAGGCGCGAGGCCTCCACGCGCGTCGCCATGTCGGCGATCATGAACTGGATCGCCTGGTGCATGGCGATCGGCACGCCGAACTGGATGCGCTCGCGCGCGTAGTCCACAGCCGCCTCAAGCGCCGCCTGCTGGATGCCGGTCGCCATTGCGGCAACGCCCGGACGCGTGCGGTCGAGCGTCTTCATCGCGAGCTTGAAGCCGGCGTTCTCCTCGCCAAGCATGTTCTCGGCCGGGACCTCGACGTCGTTGAAGCTGAGCATCGCCGTGTCGGAAGCGCGCTGTCCGAGCTTGTCTTCCTTCTTGTCCACGACCACACCCCAGTCGCGCTCAACCACGAACGCGCTGATGCCTCGGTGGCCGGCGTCGGGGTCGGTCTTGGCGTAGACCGTGTACCAGTCGGCGTGAGAACCGTTGGTGATGAAGCACTTGCTGCCATTGATGACGTACTTGTCGCCCTGCTTGACGGCAGTCGTCTTCATTGATGCGACGTCCGAACCGGCGTCGGGCTCGGTCAGGCAGAAAGAAGCCAGCTTGGGCTCCTCGATCAGCTGCGTGAGGTACTTCTTCTTCGTCTCCTCGGATCCGCCGATCTCGACCGGCGCAGAAGCAAGACCATTGGTGAAGATCGACGTCGCGATGCCGCTGCAGCCCCAGGAGAGCTGCTCCTCGATGATCGAGCCGGAGAGGAAGTCAAGTCCTGCTCCGCCGTACTCCTCACCGATCGAGGTGTTCATCAGGCCGAGTTCCCAGGCCTTGTTGATCACGTCGCGCGGGAACGTGGAGTCGCGGTCGTACTCCTCGGCGACCGGACGAATCTCGTTCTCGGCGAAATCCCGGGCGGTCTCCTGCATGAGCTTCTGCTCGTCGGAAAGCTGGAAATTGACAGACACGATCGTGTGACTCCTGAGTTGCTTGGACAGATAGAGGGAGACGGAAAACTTGGGCTCAGTGTAGCGGGATCGGCAAGGTGAACGAACGTCCGTGCGGACGCCGATAAACCCGATGTCTAAGCGGTTTGAGCGGTCAGGCGAAGTAAAAAGCGACGCCAATCACCGCATAGAGCGAGAGCAGCTGTAGACCCTCAAACCAGGTGGATCTCCCGTCGGCGGTAATCAGGTTCGCAGTGATCAGCGCGATCAACAGTCCGGCAAGCTCGAAGCCGTTGAAGACCAGCGGCATCGGGTGCGGTCCGATCACGAACGAGAGCAACACCAGCACCGGAGCCACGAATAGCGCCACCTGCGCGGCAGAGCCGATCGCGATATTGACCGCGAGGTCCATCTTGTCCTTGTAGGCCACGAGCACGGCGACCCAATGCTCGGCGGCGTTGCCGACGATCGCAATCACGAACACACCGACAAAGAACTCCGAGAGACCGATCGCGCTCGAGGCCTCTTCGATCGACCCGACGAGAATCTCGCTCATCACCCCCACCTCGACGCTCGCCCCTGCGAGCACCGCGACCGATCGCTTGACCGGCCAGGCGGTGTGCGCCATCTCCTCGTCGTGCCCCTGGTTGAAGAGGTCCTTGTGCGTCACCAGCGAGAAGATCAGACCGCCGATGTAGCTCACCAGCAAGAAGATCACCGCGATCGCCGAGAGCATTTCGACCGACGAGTCGTACTCGACGATCGCCGTACCCGGGCTCGGCAGCCCCTGCCCGTCGATCAGCTCATAGACCGCCGGCATGATCAGCGCCGCCATCGCCAGCACCAGCATCGACGACTGCACCGCGGCGGCAGTCTGATTGAAGAACTGCTCGCGGCGCTTGATTCCGCCGACGAACATCGCCGCGCCCATCACCAACAGGATGTTGCCGATGATCGATCCCACCAGCGAGGCCTTGACGACCTCCTGCAAGCCGGCGTTGAGTGCGAAGATCGCGATGATCAGCTCGGGGAAGTTCCCGAACGTGACGTTGAGCAGCCCGCCGATTCCGGGTCCGGAGCGGGCGGCGAGCTCTTCGGTCGCCCGGCCCATCACCGCGGCCGCCGGAATCAGGGCGACCGCCGCAAAGCCGAAGATCAGCGAGGCGCTCGCACCCGAGAACTCGAGCGCAATCGCCGCAACGATGAACGGGCTGAGCAGATAGGGCCAGCCGTCCGACGAGAAGAGAAAACGCTTCACGGCAGCGGCCGGCAGCCGATTACTGGCCCGCGCCTACCGCCGCGCCGAGTGCCCCTAGCTCCGAGGGATCCGACACTACGTCGGTCGGCGCCTCAATCGTCTGAGGTTGGTTGATGTCCTCGATGTTGATCGTCAGGCGCAATCCGCCCTGATCGCCGCCGGTGGAAATCGGCAGGTTGAGGTCCAGCACGTCGGCGTAGCCCTCGGAGTCGACCTCGATCGAAATGTCAGCCGACTCAAGCGACTTCGTCAACTGGTCCGCCGAACCGAGACCCGGGATCGACAGGTTGCCAAGGCCCCCGTCCTTTTTGGCGTTGTCCGCGAAAAGCTGCTTGACGTCGACGGTGGCGGTGTAGGTGTTCTCACCGCTGCTCTCGGCGCTGGTGATGTAGCTGCCGAGGTTCTTGATGAAGTCTGCGATCTGCCCCGAGTCGAACGACTGACCCTTCTTGTCCTTCTGCTCGATCGCCTTGTCGCCGACGAGCAGGTAATTCTTGCCGTCGACCGCCGCGATGCCGAACTTCTGCGGCGAGCCGGCGATCTTCAGCTCCAGCTCGATCTTGAACGCCGGGCCGCCCTCGGCCTTCGTGTCAAACGGCCCACCACCGGTGATCGCGATCGAACCCGGCAGGCTGCCGATCGAGAGCGCGCCCTTTAGCTCGGTGTTGCCGCTGGTGATCGTCGAAGTCTTCTCGAGCGCGGCCTTGACAGCCGCCTCGGGCGATTCGGACTTAGCGTCGGACCCGCAGCCGGTCAGCACGAAGAGACTTGCGGCGAGCGTCGCCAGGACAAAGAGGGACTTCCAGTGGAGACGGTTCATAGCGCGGCGCAGCTTACCGGCCCACCCCGTCGTCGAGCGCCGTCCCGGTCTGCGAGGACTGGCCGTTGACCAGCGACTGCAGCGCGCTGTAGGGCAGCGGATTCTTCGGGGGCTTGACGTCGACCGGCTGGTTGGGCTCGGAGATGCCGACGCGCATGTTCATCTTCCCGCCGGTGATGCCACCGGTTTGGGCCGCGGCACTCTCGGGGGTCTTGAAGGTCATCGTCAGGTCCATCAGGCGGATGAACCGGTCGTAGCGGCCGACATACACGACGACCTGCGCGTCCTTGATCTGTTCCTTGATGTCCTTGATCTGGGAGGCCTTCAGCGCAGGCACCTGCTGGCCGGTGATCGAGCCCAAGGTCCCAAGTGATCCGGTGAGGTCCTTCATCGCCTCGACCACGTTGACGTCTGCGGTCGTGCGCCAGGTCGGCGTGCCATCGACGTCGCCGCCGGAGGAGACCTGCGGGTTGACAAGCCATCTGTCGAAGTTGAGCTTGAGGCCGGTGAGGCCAGTGCCGCCGCCGTCCTTGCTGAGGTCTTTGGTTGCCTCTTTGAGCTGCTTGGTCGCCGTCGCGGGAAGCTCGTAGGCCTGGCCCTTGATGACCGTGTAGGCCTTGTCACCGGTGGTCAGCAGAACAACTTCCTGACTACGTCCGCCGGAGCTCACCGTGTAGGTGATTCGCGCGCGCGGCAACGGCTTACCGGGAACCAGCTCAAACGGACCCGACAGCTCGATCGCCGAAGGCGAGGCGGTGGACGATCCCTGAGGGGTGATCGTGATCGCGAACTGGAAGGTGCCGCGCCTGACTTCGCCGAAGCTTGAAGCAGCATTCTTCATCAACGCGGAGGCGCTGGGCTGGCCGGTGTTGAGGATTAGGACGACGAGGACCACGAACACCGCCACCGGCGCGGCGATCCATAGCCACGCGCGGCTGCCGCTGGCGCGTACTTCCTTGTCCTGCCGCTCTTCCTGCTTGTCCTCTCCCACAACGAAGCCGAATCTATCAGTGGACAAACGCACCGAAACGACCCTTAAAGGCAGCGCAACCGCAGTACCCGTAGCGTTTTAACGAGATTGCATGCGACTTTTGACTGAGCACTCAAGCAAGCGCCTGGCGGCCTGCGCGATCACCTGCGCGCTCGCAGTCATGCTCCTGCTCGCCGCGGGCGCAAGTGCCAGCGTCACCGGTTCGCTCGCCAAACTGCAGAACAGCGGCAAGATCGACGCCGCCCAGCAGGCCCAGGCGCGCAAGACCTACTTCGCCGCCCGCGCGCTCCACAAGAAGCTCAGAGGCAGCCGCAAGACACCGCTGGGCAATCAGCTTCGAATGCTCGAGTCGCTCGCCAGGAAGAACCGAATCACGGCGGACCGCGTGCGCCCGCTCTTCACGCAGCTCCAGGTCAACACAGACTGGTTTCGCACGAAGGGGCCGGCTGCCGTCGGAACGCGCGCGCGGCTCGACGATGGTCGAATCTATTACCAGTACTTCGCCGGCTGGGGATGGCAGTTTCACCCGCTCGCCAACTTCGCCCGGCTAAACGCGATTTGGAGCGACAAGTCGGCCGCTGGGCGCCGTGCGCTCGCCGCCTACGCCTACGAGCTGATCAGCTTCGGGGTCTCGCGCGGCGGGGCACTCACGTGGGAGTACTACTTCCCGTTCTCCGGAAGCCCGGCGCCGTTCATCAGTTCGATCTCGCAGGGCACTGCGATCCAGTCGCTGGCAAGGTCTGGAAACGCGCTGAGCGATCCCGCGATCACGGCCGCCGCGACGAAAGGCGCCAAGGCGTTCAACGTCTCGGCCCCCACCGGTCTGAAGATCTCCCGCGACGGCGGCCTGCACTTTCTGGGCTACTCGGGAAACCGCCGGGCGATCATCTTCAACATGTTCGCCCAAGGTCTCGACGGGCTGCACGACTACGCGAAGATCACCGGGGATGACGACGCGATGGAACTCTTCGAGCGCGGTCTGATCGCGGCTCGGGTCGAATTGCCCAAGTCCGACACTGGGGCTTGGTCCTACTACGAACTCGGCGGCGCCGAGTCGAATCTGAACTACCACCAGGTGCTGGTTGAGTTCCTCTCGCGGCTCTGCGAGGACACGTCCAGCGAAACAACCTTCTGTGCGCTGCGCGACCGGCTTGCCGGCTACCTCAAGCAGAAGCCAACGATCACCGGGATCTCGAAGAAGACCCGGCGCGGCCGGATCTACGTCGCGTTCACGCTCTCGAAGGTCTCGACCGTGACCGTCAGCACCCCAGGCGGCGGCACCGCGCGCGCCACAGTCGCCCGCGGCAAGCGGATTTTCAGCGTGAAGAAATCAAGCTCGAAGGCTGTCACGATCAATGCACGGGACCTGGCGGGCAACATCGCGCAGGTCTCCAAGTGAGCCAGATGCAGTCCCTCGTCAAGTCAGATCGCCGCCTGTTGCGGACCGCCGCCGCTGTGCTCGCCTGCGCCGTGATTGCGCTGGTCGCTTCGGCCTGGGTTGCGACGCCGTCGGCCCCGGCCGCCGGACCGGTCGAGCGCTCGCTCGGAAAGCTTCAGAACCGCCACCAGATCAGCAAGCACCGCCAGCGCTGGGCCCTGAAGGTCTACAGAAAGGCGCGCCTGCTCTCGGCGAGCCTGAACAAGCCGATTCGCGGCAGCTCGCCTCGCGCCCGCGCCAAGCGAGACCGGGTGAAGGTCCGCCGCGGACCGATGAAGTGGCAGGTGCGGATGATTCAGCGGATGGCACGCGAGGGGCGCATCAGTCCCGACCGCATGGCGCCGCTGTTCACCACGCTGAGCAACAACACGCGCTGGTTCCGGCACAACGGGCCGGTCGGCTCTGGCACCGATCGCCGCTTTGGCAACAGTCGCATCATCTTCCAGTACTTCCCCGGGATCGGCTGGCAGTTCCACCCGCTCAGCAACTTCGCGAAGCTGAACGCCGTTTGGACCGTTGACACACCCCCTTCGCGTCGCGCCCAGCGCTCCTACGCGCGGGAGTTGATCCGCTGGGGCGTCCGCCGAAACGGCGCGCTCACGTGGGAGTACTACTTCGGATTCTCCGGCAGCCGCGCGCCGTGGATCAGCGCGATCTCTCAGGGCACGGCGATGCAGGCGCTTGCGCGCGTCGGCTACCGCATGCACAACCGCTCGATGATGCGCGCGGCGAAATACGCGGCCCGTTCGTTCAATCAGCCCCCCTCGCGCGGAGTGCGCCTGCGGCGCGACGGCGGCTACCACTACCTCGGCTACTCCGGCGCCTCGAAGCTGATCATCCTCAACATGTTCCTGCAGTCGCTCAACGGCATGCGCACCTATTACGTCCTCAACGACGACAAGCACGTGCGCAAGCTCTACCGCAAGGGCGTCGCAGCGGCGAAGGTCGAAACGCCGATGTTTGACACCGGGACGTGGTCGCTCTATTCGCTGAACGGCGAGCGGACCGATGAGCACTACCACCGCTTGACGATCGAGTTCCTCGACACGCTTTGCAAGAACACCAAAGAAGCCGTGTTCTGCGACACGCGCGACAAGTTCAAGAGTTACCTGCGCTGATCGCCCGGACGCGGGACGCGCGCGTGGAATAATCACTGCGGTGACACCGCGGACAATCCTTTACACCGGCAAGGGCGGCGTCGGCAAGACCAGCGTCGCAACCGCCACCGGGCTTGCCTGCGCGCGCGCCGGGCTGCGCACGATCGTGATGAGCACGGACCCCGCGCACAGCCTTGCCGATTCGCTCGAAACCGAGCTCGGCGGCCAGCCGACCGAAGTCGCGCCAAACCTCCACGCCCAGCAGGTTCAGGCCACCGAAGAGATGGAGCGCCGCTGGTCGGCGGTGCAGAGCTGGATGACCGAGCTGCTGCAAGACCGCGGCATGGAGCGCATCACCGCCGAGGAATTGACCGTTCCACCGGGCTTTGACGAGCTCTTCGCGCTCCTTCAGATCAAGGAACATCACGACTCCGGCGAGTACGACGTGATCGTCGTCGACTGCGCGCCGACCGGCGAGACGCTGCGGCTCTTGAGCTTTCCCGACGTTGCAAAGTGGTGGATCGAGAAGGTCTTTCCCTGGGAGCGCAGGATCATCAGCGCGGCAAGGCCAGTAGCCAAGGCGTTCCTCGATATCCCGCTCCCGGACAAGCAGGTCTACGACGAGGTCGAGCGCTTGGTCGGCAGCCTGATCTCGATGAACGAGATCCTCCGCGACCATCAGAACACCAGTCTGCGACTGGTGATGACGCCGGACAAAATGGTGATCAGCGAGGCGATGCGCACGTTCACCTACCTGAACCTCTACGGCTACCTGACTGACGCGGTGATCGTCAATAGGTTGTTCCCCGAGCAGACCGAGGAGGGCTACTTCGCCGCCTGGCGCAAGACCCAGCAAGAGCACCTCGTCGGCGTGCGCGAATCGTTTGAGCCGGTGCCGGTGCTGACCGCGCCCTACTTCGATGAAGAAGTCGTCGGACCGCCGATGCTCACAAAACTCGCCGGGGAGCTTTTCGACGAACGGATCGAGGCACAGGGCGTCTTGTTTGACACAATCATCCAGGAGATCGCCATCGATGGCGACACGGCGCAGCTCACGCTGGCGCTTCCATTTGTGGAGAAGGGTGATATCGGCTTGAACAAGATCGGACTCGAAGTTGTCGTCCGTGTGGGCGACCAGAAGCGCACAATCATTCTCCCCTCTTCGATGACCGGCTTTCGCCCAAGCGGCGCGAAGGTCGAAGACGGCCGGCTGCGTATCGAGTTCTTGCGGTCCGAGCGCGCGGCGGAGGCCGTCTCGTGAGCCCCGGCACCGAGCGCGGTAATGGCGCAGGCGGCAACGGCGCCGGCGGTTTTGACGACTTCGACGACTTCATCCGCGACCGCGAAGACGAGTTTTCTTCCTCGTGGGACGATCCGGCGGACCCCTACGCAGACTTCGGTCGACGCCGCAGTGCGCGCGAGCCGGGATTCGATCGGGGTCTTGTTGACGCGATTGTCCGCATAATCGACGGACTGGCCGGCGTCGCCGGCGATGCGCTCTCGCCCGACCTGCGCAAACAAATGGAACGTGCCCTCCGCGACCTGCTCGTGGTGCTGCGCGACATCATCAACGCGATGATCGAAAGGATTGACAGCCGCCGTGACGAGGACTTCCGGGTCGAGGAAATTCCGATTGACTGAGCGATCCCGATTGACTGGTCGCGCTCGCCTGACCGGCGGCACCTTGCTTGCCGCGCTGGCGGCGGTTTCGCTCTGGGCCTGCGCGTCGGGTAGTGCCAGCGGACCCGCGGGCGACGCACCAGCCGAAGGCTCTGCCGCCGCGAGTAGCAAGGCCCGCACCTATGTGAACAACACCGAGAGCGCACTGGGCCTGACGTTTGACACGCGCGGTCGGCTGCTCTACGCCGAGAAGGACAGTGGACGGATCATCCGTGTGGCGCGCGGCAAGCGCACGACGCTCGCCCGCCTGCGAATTGCCGGCGGCGGCGAGGCTGGACTGCTCGGCCTCACCAGCGGCCCAGACGGGCACGTCTGGGCCTACTACACGACCTCGCGCGACGGATGCCCCAATCCGACCAGCGGCGAGAGTTCAGGAGAGATCAACGCGCACTGCATCTGGCGCCTGCGGCCTTCGGGTGGCAAGCTCAAGGCCGACAAGCTGATCTTCTCGGCGGGTCACCCGAGCAGCGCGTCCAACCACGTCGGTGGCGGCCTGCACCTGGGGCCGGACGGCGCGCTCTACCTGGGACTCGGCGACCTCGGCGAGAACAGCGACCCGGAGAAGGGCCCCTCGCGCGCGCAGGATCTCTCGGTGCCGTTCGGGAAGATCCTGCGACTCAATCCCGGTGCCACCAACCGCGGCGCGGCGGGCAACCCGACAACCTGCGGAAACGCTTCAAACACCGCCAAGCGCACAATCGAGGACGGCCGGATCTGGGCCTGCGGGCTGCGCAATCCGTTTAGCTTCGACTGGGACCGCCAGGGCCGCCTCTGGGTCGCCGACGTCGGGGACGGATGCGACGAGATGAACATCGGTCGCGCCGGCGTCAACTACGGCTGGGAGCCGCCGCGCACCGACTGCGCCGGCAGGGGTTCCGGTCGTCCCGTGCTGAAGCTCAGCGGCACCCCTTCGGGAGTGGCGATCCCGAAGTCCAAGCAGGCCGGGCAGTGGCGCGGCGACGTGTTCTTTGGGGTCTTCGCGGACTCAAGCCTGAAGCGCTACGACCTCTCCACAAAGAAGCGGCGGACGATCTCCGGCGCCCGCGGCCGCACCGGCTGGGCGCTGGTCGCGACCGATCGCTACCTATACATGAGCAACGGATCGAAGATCTCGAGGCTGAAGCTCCCCGGGGCCTGATCGATGGCGCGCGGCGTGGATCGCCCTCCGCACGAGCGTGGCCTGCGGATCCTCCTGCTTCCCTACGCGCGCTTTCGCGATCTGGACGCCTGGCGAAAGGTTGCGCTTGCCGGCGCGACGATCGTCGCGATCGGGTCGGTGCTGAGCGTTCCGGACTTCGGCTGGATCGAAGGCGCTCAATTGCTCGTCGCGGTCTCGTGCGTGCGGATGCTGGCCCGCTACGTCGAGTCGCATCAGTTCGCAAGCCCCTTCGCCGACGGCACGCTGCTGGCCGTCGGCGGTCTCTGGGCCGCCCTCGTCGCGCTGGGAAACGTGTTCTTCGATTCGGCCAGCACACGCGGCCAGTTGGTCGTCGTATTCGGCTGCGCGGCGCTGTTTCTTGCTGGGATGACGATCCGCTTCGAAGAGGGCCGGCGCTGGTACGAGCACGACTACGCGAGCTGAATCGAACACCCGCGCGGGTACCATCGGTCAATGAACGCAGGTGACCCCGCTTCGCCAATCGACAACGCCGCGATCGGCTCGCCCGAGGACGTAGCGCAGGGCCTCGCCGGAGCCGGCTACCTCGCGGACGAAACCACCGCGCTGGTCAGCTACCTGGCGGTCAAGCTCGGCAAACCCGTGTTGGTCGAAGGACCGGCGGGCGTCGGCAAGACCGAGCTCGCCAAGGCGATCTCCCGCTACACCGGGCGCGAGCTGATCCGCCTGCAGTGCTACGAGGGCGTCGATGAGGCCAAGGCGCTCTACGAGTGGAACTACAAGAAGCAGCTGCTGC
>CAZRAA010000050.1:0-16823 GCA_964597975.1 uncultured Thermoleophilaceae bacterium
GGAGGCGTTCATCCCGTGCTCGGCGGCGCTGATCCAGTAGGCGTCGATCGCCTTAACATGACCGGGATCGGCCTCACCACGCCAGCGCGTGAGGAATCGCTCGGAGATCGACTCGCAGCGGTCGATCTCTTCTTGCGGTACCGGCGGCTGGCCGATTCCGCGCGCCGACTGGGCGACATGGCTCAACGCCATCACGCTGCTGCGCGCAAGATCCGCACGCACCTGCTCGGGGCCGATATCGAGCGTCTGCTGGAAGCCCCACTCCTGCGCGAGCATCGCCAGCGAAGCCTGCAGGTCCACGCGGGCATCTCCCGTGCGTACGCTCAGCGGGTGCTGCTCGGCCGGCGGGAGACCAGGTTCAAACGTGCCATCGACCAGCAGACCCCAGACCTGCTCGAACGGGACGACCCCGACCAGATCCTCGATGTCGACCCCGCGATAACGCAGCGCCCCGCCTTCGCGGTCGGGCTCGGCGATCTCCGAAGCGAAGGCCACGACGCCCTCGAGTCCGTCCTGGACCTCAGGGTGTTGTGACATGTCGATCGGGGGCATCATCGGCAGAGGAAATATGGCAGATCAGCTACCGGGGGCCTTCCCGATCGGACCGGCGTAGCGCTCGATGTCCGCCTTCAGTTCCTGCGGAGTCTTGTATGCGCCGATCTCGAGGTGGGCGAGGCGCCCCTGACGGTCGTAGATCCCGGTCACCGGCTGCTTGTCCCCGGGAGGCAGGAGCGCGGCGATCTTCCAGTTCGGGTCGTCGTAGCTTGGATATGGCATCGGGTATCGGGCGCGGAAGGCCTCACTCTCATCAACCGCGTCGTTGACGTTGACGCCAAGGAAAGCAACGCGATTGCCGAGGTCTTTGGCGGTGTTCTGAAAGACCGTCGCCTCGGCCCGGCAGGGCACGCACCACGAGGCCCATTTGTTCGCAACGACTGGGATCCCGTCGAGTGACTTGATGCGCGACTCGAACGCCGGCTTGCCGCCCGCGAGCAGTTCATCGGCTTGGCCGACGAGCTTGACCAGACGTGGGTCGGCGCCCTGCATGTCCGGCATCACCTCGCTGGCGGTCAGCTGGGGCTCGGGTTCGGATGTGCCGCAGCCGGCCAGGGCCGCGATCAACAGGAGCGCGGTCGCTACCAGCGCTGTCGACCGGCGAATCACGCCGCAAACGCTATAATGTATGCATTCACTCGCCTCCGGCGGCGACCCGCGACCACAGACTCACTCGCGGATCACCCGGCGGCAATCGGTTCTTTCTCTCTCGCGCTCGAGCCACTCACAGCTCATTCGCATGTCCCGGTTTTTGTGACCGAGCGTTCTACGCGTCAGAACCGTCCTTGCAGCGTCGCTGCACCACAAGCATGAATCAAAAGTTCAATGACTGACAAGGTTGTCGCCCCTTCTGCTGACGCCATCGAGCGCGTGGAGGAGTTCATCCGTGAGCCACTGGTGCTCAACGGAGATGACCCCAACGTCGCTCTGGCGCCGGGGACGATCCGCCGACGGGCTTTTGAGGACGCGCTGGAGGAGCTAGAGGGCGGGGCAGACGAAGTCTCGCGCGACTGGAGCAGGAAGTACGCGCTGGCGCTCGGCCTTGAGCGGATGATCTCGGTGCCCGAGCCCAAGCTCGTGGACGGCACCACGCTCAACGCTCACCAGGTCGACGTGCTCTCCGGCACGCTGGCCGCGCTGATCTCCGACGAAGAGACGATTCACGGCGACGCCTACGCCGAGGGCAGCGAGTTCGACGAAGAGGAGTGGGCCGACGAGCCGCTCGACGAGATTGAGTCCGAAGCCGACGAAGAGGACGACGACTCAGACATCGACTGGGACGTCTTCGAGGACGACGAAGAGAAGGAAGACACCTCCGAGTTCATCCTCACCGGCGAGCACAAGGTCGGCAGCCACTCGGCGGCCGACGCCGACGCTCTGACGTATGACGACGAGGAGCAGCTCCCCGAGCAACCCGAAGACCCATACGCCGCCAGGCGTTTCTGGTTTGAACACGCGACCGGCGCCGGCAAGTCGGTCGCCGCGCTCGGATTCGTTGAGGCCTGCCGCACCGGCGGCGTGCTGATCCTCACCCACCGCCGCAACCTGGTCGATCAGTTCATCGGCGAGTTGGTGGACCGCGGCTACAAGGACCGCCTCTCGCCGCCGCTGCTCGGCACCGACGGCCGCATGAATGGTCCCGTCACGGTCGAGACCTACCAGTGGTACGTGCGCCACGCCGGCAACATCTCCGACGCCTACACAATCGTGATCTGCGATGAGGCCCACACCGCGTTGGGCGAAAAGACTTCGGCCGCGATCAGGAAGTGGAAAGAGCCCTACTTCATCGGCATGACCGCGACCGGCGCGCTGATCGCCCGTCACGTCACCGACCTCTTCCCCACCCAGACTTCGCGTTTCGATCTTGCCCAGGCCGCGCGACGTGGCGTGATCGCTCCGCTGCGCTGCGTGCGCATCCCGCCCGGCCCCGGCGTGCGCACAATTGCCAACGTTCCGCTCCGGCGCGGCGAGGTCGACCAGGACTTTGACCAGGAAGAACTGGCAGCCTTGCTCGATCAAGCGCCGTTCAACCTGGCGATCGCAGACCTCTACCGCGCACGCTTCAAGGACATGCCAGGCGTCGTCTACGCCGCCGGCGTCAAGCACGCCTACAACGTCGCCGCTGCCTTCCGTGAGTTCGACATCAAGGCCAAGGCGGTCTCCGGCGAGACCCCCAAACGTGAATTGGCCGAAACACTGGCCGCCTATGAGCGCGGCGAGGTTGACGTGCTGGTCAACGCGCAGCTGCTGGCCGAGGGCTGGAACTCGCCGCGCGCCACGGTCTGCATGCATCTTGCCCCGACCGCCTCAAAGCGCATCTACCAGCAGCGCGTCGGCCGCGTCACCCGTCGTCATCCGGGCAAAGAAGCCGGTATCGTCGTCGACTTCGTCCACCCGGCGACCACTCACGACGACCCCGTCGTAACCCTCCACTCGCTGCTTGTGCGCGACGTCTACCGCGGCGGCGCGATCGTCGTCGGACCGGTCAGGCGCGGCCGCGGCCGCAGGCTGCGCGTCGAGCGCCGCGTGCTCCCAGTGACGCCCGATCCTGAGCGCCGCGCGCAGATTTTTGAGCGCGAGCTCTGGAGAATCTCGGTCGCCAACCTCGACTGGGGCGAGCAGGGCGTCTGGGCAAAGCTCGCAGGAGCAAAAGCCAACGCCAACAACTGGCGCCGCGCGCGGGCGATGATCCAGCACGACCGCACCGGCGAGCTGCGCCGCGAACTCTTCCTCACCGCGCTTGAGCGCAACAAGCACCGCGCCGTGCGTCTGCGCGCGCTGCAGGATCTGGCCAACTCCAAGGATCCTGACGCCTACGACCACGCGATCGAGATCATCGGCGGCTGGCAGAAGGACGAACGCCGCGAGGCGACCAAGCTGATGCTCAAGGCGATCGCCGACAAGAACGTCGGATCGCGCGAGCAGTCGCAGGCTTGGATCTGGGCGCTGGCGGGTTACACCCGCGAGCTGCACGAGCAGTACGCTGTGCAACGCTGGCCCGAGACCAAGCGCCTGCTTGGGTTGCTGGTGAACTCCTCTGGCCCGGCCCACGGCCGAAACGCGCGACGAATTGTGCAGGAGACCAGAAAGCAAGACCTGCGACTTGCGGCAGCGATTCTCGCCGCGGCCGTGGCGCACTCTCCCGAAGCCGAAGAGGCCCTGCGCGGCGGACGCAACCGCTTGGCGAGAAAGCCGGCAGCATTGGCCCGAGAACTCGGGCGCAACTTCCCCAAGGCTCGCGGCCGCAAGGGTCGCCGGCGTCAGGGCGAGGGCAAGAAGGGCAAGAAGCGTCCGCGCAACGGGTCCGAGGCAGCTCAGCAGAACGCACCTGATCTCGAGGCGACGCAGTCAGCCGACAATGGCGCGCCCAAGGCCGAAGGCAAGAGCAATGGCGACGCGCCCAAGAAGAAGCGCCGCCCGCGCAACAAGAAGCCAAGGGAACAGGCCCCCAAGGATCAAGCGGTAGGCGAGAAAGACACCAAAGATAAGCCCGCTGAGAAGTCAGATCAGCGGAACGGCGAGCGTGAAGATGCCGCTGGAGCCGATCCAAAGGTTCCGGTGCTCGGCAGCTTTGAGGAGCTCACTCGCGGCGAGTGAGCCCGGCGCGTGCCAGCGCGAGCGTCAGCAGCGCGGCAAACAACGCCACGTTGATCGCCAGCAAGACGTCTGCTGTCTCCGACGCCGAATCTGCGACTGCCGTCAACACCGTCAGCTGAACGATCACCGCGGTACCCAACAAGGTAAGGAACGTGCGCCGACCGAGCGCGAGAAAGTGCTGCGCGACGATGTAGCTCATCGAAAGCAATGACATCGCCGCGGCGAGCGTCGGCAGACTCGATGCCGCGAGGTCGAACTCCTCGCCAAAGCCGGCCCTCAGCAGCTGCGGTCCCGCGATTGCGTAGATTGCGACCATTGCGCAGCCGGCGGCGCCGAGCAGTGCAAGCACACGCGTGAGCACCCGAATCGCGCCGCGTCCGGCACCGCGCCGAGCGGTCTCGGGCACAACCCACAGGCCGAGTCCGATCGCGATCCAGACGATCACTTTGGCCGCGACCGAGTTGGCGGCGTAGGCGCCGGCCACCGCCTCGGCGGCGTTGCGCTTAACCATGATCACGTCCGAGTTCTGCAACAGCGCGATCAGCGTCAACGCCAGCAGTGCAGGCCACGATCGGGCGGCGATGTTGCGCAGGCCGTGCTCGGCACCGCTCGGCACCCGGTCGGCTTCTACGCGCTCGGACATCGTTCTCAGTGAGGCCGAGATCGGAACCAGCAGGATCGCCGCCATTGCGACGACCGACAAACCGGAGCCGAGAAAGCCGCCGGTCACGCCGCCGCCCGCGCTTACGAGTGCCACGGCGAATACCAGCCGGAAGCTGGCCTCGCCAACCACGCTGATCGCAACCCAGCCAAAGCGACCAAGGCCCTGCAGCACGCCGCGCAGCGTTGAGAGCAGTAGCCAGGCGGCACCGCTGGCGAGCACCGCCGAGGCGGCCCAGGGCGCACCGCCAACGCCGACCAGATCGGCGATCGGCTGGCGCAGCAATATGCCGACGACCACCGCGGCGAGCGTGATCAGCAGCAGCCGATTGATCCAGCCATGGACGTTGTGGACGATCCCGCCGTCGTGATGCTCGACCTCAAGGCTGGTTTCGCGCGCGACAGTGATCTGTAGCGCCGAGCCGGCAATCGAGACGACGAGGAACGCAGAGACCAGCGCGGCCAGCGACCCGTAGTCGACAGCGCCGAGCGCGTGCGCGATCACGACGGTGAACGCGAGGCCGAGCAGGTTTCCGACACCCGCGGCTCCCGCCAGCATCAGTGTCGCGCGCGATGCCGGCACAGGTCAGTCCGTCACGCGGAACTTCAAAAGCGCACCGACGGCGGTGAAGCCGTCGCGCCAAGTGATCTTCTTGCCTTCGTCAAAGGAGCGGCCGTAGTAGGCGATCGGCAGTTCGTAGACGCGCAGATCGCGCTTGCAGATCTTCGCGGTGATCTCCGGCTCGATGCGGAAGTCGTTCGAGCGCAGCGGGATCGAGCGGATCAGCTCGCCGCGGAACGCCTTGTAACCGGTCTCCATGTCGCTGAGCGTCGTGTTGAAGAGAATCCCAGTCAGGAACGAGAGGAACCGGTTGCCGAGCATGTGCCAGAAGAGGTGGACGCGCTGGGGTTCGCCGCCCTTCAGGCGGGAGCCGTAGACGACGTCGGCGTCGCCGCGCACGATCGGCTCGATCAGCTTGGGCAGATTGACCGGGTCGTACTCAAGGTCGGCGTCTTGGATCGCGAGGATGTCGCCTGTGCTTGCCGCGATGCCCGCGCGCACGGCGGCGCCCTTGCCGCGGTTCTTGTCCTGCGGCAGCGCGATCACGTTCTCGTGCTTCGCCGCGTGTGCCTCGCAGATCGCCAGCGAACCGTCGACCGACCCGTCGTCGACGAGCAGGATCTCGGTGCGAAACGGCAGCTCGTAGAGACGGGTCATCAGCTCTTCGAGGAATGCCTCTTCGTTGTAGATCGGCACGACGAGGGAGACCAGCGGGTCGCTAAGAGGAGTCGGTTTGTTCAGGTTCATTTCTTGACGATCAGTAGATGGGTTGAATCTTCGTACAGGGATTTGCCGAGCGGCAGGGCGGGTTTTGGCGCTCCCGAGATCACGATTGCATCGAGGTTGTAGCGCACGAACACGCCTGGGACGAGATCTGACGGGGACAATTTCACGAGCGTCCGGTCAAAATGCGGGCCCGCCAGCGGGTACTCGTAGGAGTCCTCCATGCCGACGAAGCCGATTCGCGCATCGGCCGGTACCTCTTGTTCAACCAGCGTCAGAAGCCCAAGTTCCGGTGGATTGACCGCCGTCATCTGCACGGGCCGCTCCATCGCGAACACCGACGGCCCGGCCCCGAGGATCGATCGATACGTCTCGTGCAACCCGAGCGTCGCGAACGTGAACAGCAGCAACACAATGCTCAGCGCCTGCATTATCCGGCTGCCGCCAAAGCGCGCGGCCAGCGGCGCGGCGAGCACGGCGGACGACATCAAGAAGCGGGCGGTGAAGGGGTTGTTTCGCAGCGTGATCGCCACCGCGAGAAACGCCAGTACGGCGCTCGCGGCGACAGCCCACTCCTCGCGAGAGCGGGGCCGAATCAGCGTCCAGAGCAGCGCCGGCAGGATCAGCAGCAGAAACGGCAGGCCAAGACCCGCACGGTCGCCGATGCGCTCGTAGTTGAAGATGTAGCCGGGGTTCTTGTTGCCGCTGAGCTTGGCCGCCGCGACCCCGACGGTCTTGGTCCAGGCGTGCTCAAGGCGCCAGACGACGGGCTTTAGCTTCTCGCCGCCGGGAATGTGGGTGGCCGACTGCCACGTCATCGTCGCGATGTTGCTCGGGATCTCTTTGGCCGAGTGAATGCGGAAGACGTCCTGCGAGGGCGCTGCGGTGTAGCCGCCGCGGTCGATGATGTTCTGCCCGTAGTTGAGCGAGCCCAGCGTCAGCACTCCGACGACCAGCGCGGCGACCGGGAGCAGCAGACGGCGCCACTCGCGCCCGGCAGCGATTATGCCCGCCAGTCCGATCGCGGCCAGGAAGCCCGGAGCGGACGACTTGGTTCCAAAAGCGAGTCCTCCGGCGACGCCGGCGAGGATCGCGGCGCCGCGCTCGGAGCGCACCGCGCGCAGCAGGAACAGCAGCGTCGCCGCCAGCAGGAAGGCGAAGATCAGGTCGTTTTGAGTCGTGCTGGCCTGCGCCATCGCCGCCGGCATCGCCGCGACTGCGATCAGCGGGAGCACCGCCTGGCGGCGCGAGTAGCCAAGGTCCCGAGCCAGCGCCCAGGCGGCGGCGAAGATGCCCAGCTGCGCAACCCACTGGACCGTCTGCACGAGCCGGTCGCCGCGCGAGAAGATCATCGTCCAGCCCTGTAGAACTTCGGCGTTGACCGGGAAGGCGGCCTGCCGCTCGGTGGCCAGCGGGTACTGCATGATCGAGGAGTTCTGCATCCAGTAGACGATGCGTGTCAGGTGGTAGGTCATCGAATCCCAGTTGTTGGGAGCGACCCCGATCGCGAGTGCCAGCTCGACCGACAGCACGGCCGCCAGCGCGGCGAGCACGACCACCAGCACCGGATTCCTGCGGGCGCGGGCGAGCGTGAAAATCCGCGGCAGGTCGCGCAGTCGTCGGATCGCGGCGAAGTCGCCGTGCTTTCTGGCCGGCACAGCGATGGCACCGAGGGCGAGCGACTGCAGCAGCAGGATCGGCCAAGGCTTCCAGAAGCTCACCAACGAGAGCAGCTCGGCGATCAGAATGAGGCTCGCGCCGCCGGCGACCAGTGCCGCGACGAAGAAGCCCGCGACGTCGCGTACGCGCGAAAGCGCCGCCGCGCAAACCGCGAAGCCGGCCGCCAAGACGCCGGAGATGATCAGAAGCAGATAGTTGCCGAGCAAGAAGTACGGATCCTCGTAGGCGCGCGAGTCTATTCGCCGGGCACCCATATCTGGGTAACCCGGGGATCAGCGGACGCTGCGTCTGCTCAGCTGACGCGGAGGTGAACTTCGCCCGCGCCCAGCGTCTTCACGCCGCCACCGCAGGTGCGCACAAGCAGGTTTCCCTGATCGTCGATGCCGGCCGCGACGCCGTCGCCGTCGTCCCAGGCGATCTCGCGCCCCTTCAGCGCGTCGCGTGCGCTCCACGCCTCGATCAGCGCGTCCGTCGGCGCGCCTAGCCAGTACTCGAGTCGGGCCAGCAGCGGCGTCAGCGCGTCTGTCTTCGGCGGGAGCGAGAGCGAGGCCGCTGTCTGCTGGAGCTCCGGCGGCAGCTGTGCAAGATCGACGCTCGTGTTGAGTCCGATGCCGATCACCACCCATGATCTCGCCGGCTCTGAGTCCGGCCGGCCTTCAACGAGGATCCCGCTCACCTTGCGGCCGTCGATCCAGACGTCGTTCGGCCACTTGATGCGCGCCGAGACCTCCGCGAGCGCCTCGCAGGTCTCAGCGACGGCCAGTGCGGCAGCGAGCGGCGCAAAACGATGGTGGCACTCCGAGGGCCGCACGATCACGCTCATCAGCAGCGCACTTCCGGCCGGCGCAACCCAGCTGCGCCCCTGGCGTCCGCGCCCAGCCGTCTGTTCGTCGGCGGTGATCACCGTGCCGTGCGCCGCGCCGGCTGTCGCGTGCTCCTTGGCGAGGGCGTTGGTTGAGTCGACGATCGGAAAGTGCAGGTGCGGGTCGCCGAGGCGGGCCATCAGGACCTACGGATATGCAGGCGGTCGCCGGTGCTGACCGAAAGCGCCCGCGCGGCATCTCCGCGGTTGACCGCGATCGTCAGCGAACCGGTTGAGTCCTCGATCAGCAGGAGGCCGCCGTTTGTGCCGTCCGAGTAGGCGGCCGCGGCAACCGCCGGCAACTTGCGGTCGTTGGTGATCAGCTCGACGCGGTCGCCGCGAAAGACGTTGCCAAGGTCGCTGAAGCGTCCAGCCAAGCGCACGTTGCCGAAGTCGTCGACGGCGAGCACCGTCGTCGCCACCGCATCGCCAGACCACTCCACGCTCGGCACCGGCAGCTCGACGAACTTGTCATGGTCGATCGCCACGCCTGCCTCGACCAGCGGGGCGCCGACAGCGAGCTTGGCCGCGACCGGCACGAAGATGTCGCGGGCGTGGAAAGTGCCCGAGACCGGCGAGAGTCGCCAGGGCGAGTCGGATATCTCGAATGCTGCCGTCGCGCCGCCACGGTTGACGATCGCCGGCACGAGCAAACCGTTGTCCGGGCCGATGAAGATCGATCCGTCGGCGCATTCGACGGCGAGCGCGCGGCGATCGCTTCCGACTCCCGGGTCGACGACGCCGACGAAGATTGTCTCCTCGGGCATGAACGGCGCGGCGTCGAGCAGCGCGAGTGCTCCGGCACGAACGTCGTGATGCGGGATTCCATGAACGACATCGATGATCGGGATCGTCGGATCCTGCTTGAGGATCACGCCGTGGCAGATCCCCACGAACGGGTCGCGGTGGCCGAAGTCAGTCAGTAGTGCGATCGGGCGCGGTGTCACGGGCGCAACGCTAGCGGCTGGCTCAGCGGCCTAGGCAAGCGAAAGCAGCGCGGCGAGTAGGCCTTCGAGGTCGTGCGGCTCTGCCTCGACGGTCGGCTCGAGGCCGTGCTCGCGCAAGGCCTCAGATGTGGTCGGGCCGATCGACACGAGTGCACAGCCGGCCAGCGGTTCAGGTCCACCGATCGCTTGGACCAGGGAGTGCACCGCCGAGCCGCTGGCAAAAGTGATGAACTCTGAGTCCGCCACGGCGGCACGCTGGGCGTCCGAGAGCTCCTCGACGACCGTGTCGTATGCGGCGACCTGGTGGACCTCGGCGTCGCGCGCTCGCAGACCGTCTGCCAGGACCGGCCGCGGATCGGACGCAAGCGGAAGCAGCACACGCTTGCCGGTCAGGTAGACGCCTTCGAGAGCGCTGAGCAGACCCTCGGCTGTCTGACGTTCGGGCAAGTGGTCGGCGCTGATCCCATACGCGGCAACGGCGTCGCGCGTGGCCCCACCGACCACCGCGACTTCGACGCCATGCAGCGCACGCGCGTCCTTGCCTTCTCGCTCCAACGCCGCGAAGAAGGAGTCCACCCCCGCAGCGCTGGTGAAGGCGATCAGATCGAACGTCTCAACCTCGGCTGCTGCGGCGGCGAGGGCCTGGTCCATCCGCGGGCGCGTGCTGATCGCCGGAGCCTGCACGACGTGCGCGCCGAGTTCCCGCAGCCGCTCGGCGAACTTGCTCGCCTGCGCCCGCGCGCGGGTCACCGCCACTGAGCGGCCAAACAGCGGCCGCTGCTCAAACCACGCGATTCGCTCGCGCTCCGCGACAACTCCGCCGATCACCGTCAGCGCCGGAGGGGAGATCGCGGCCTCGAGGGCCAGTTCGGGAATGTCGACGAGCCGCCCGCTCACTGTGCGCTGCGCCGTGGTCGTTCCCTGCTCGATCACGGCAGCGGGGGTATCCGCCGCAAGCCCCGCTTCGATCAGCCGCTCGCTGATCGCCGGGAGGTTCTTGACGCCCATGTAGAAGACGAGCGTTCCGGGGAACGCGGCGAGCGCCGCCCAGTCGATCGACTCCGACGGCTTCTGCGGGTTCTCGTGCCCGGTCACGAAGGCCACGGCGGCGGCGTGGTCGCGGTGCGTCACCGGCACTCCGGCGTAGGCGGCCGCAGCCACGCCCGCTGTCACGCCCGGAACGATCTCAAACTCAATGCCGCGAGCCGCGAGCGCCGCCGCCTCTTCGCCGCCACGGCCGAAGACGAACGGGTCACCACCCTTCAATCGCACGACCTGCATGCCGCTCTCGGCCAGCTCGATCATCCGCTCCTCGATCGATTGCTGCTTGTCCGAGTCGCCGGCCGGACCCTTGCCCGCGTACTCGAGCAGCGCGCCCTCGCGCGCCCCGTCCAGCGCCGTGGGCGGGATCAGGCGGTCGTAGAGGATCGCGTCGGCCGACGCGATCAGCTCCACCGCGCGCATCGTGAGCAGCCCGGGATCGCCCGGACCAGCGCCGACGAGAAAGACTTTTCCGGCCATCGTCAGCGGTCGGCCGTCAGGCCGCCATCTCTTCGGCCAGGGCGAGGATTTCGTCGCCGCCCTCGGCGCGCATGCGCTGGGCGAGCAGGTGGCCGAGCAGGTGGGCCTCGCTCGCCAGACCCGAGACCGCGTCTTCCACGAAGCGAGTGCCGTCCGGCAGACCGAGCCAGCCGCGCACGGTGATCTTGTCCTTGCCGTTCTCGCCCGCGCCGTGCTCCACGCTTGCGTTGATGCCGAGCGGCGTGTTGCAGCTGGCGACAAGGCCTGCCGAAGCAGCGCGTTCGGCGATCAACTCGCGCTGCGAGGCCGAGTCTGAGAGCGGCCCAACGATGCCGGTGGTGGTGAGGTCGATATCGCGCACCTGCAGCGCCAGACAGCCCTGGCCCGGAGCGGTGATGAAGTCGAGCGGACCCTGCGCGACCTCGCCGCCGATTCCCAGACGTTCGAGTCCGGCGCCTGCCAGGACGATCGCGTCGTAGTCGCCGTCGACCAGTCGGGAAAGTCGCGTATCGATGTTTCCGCGCAGCGGTTCGATCTTCAGGTCCGGGCGGGCGGCGAGCAGCTGCGCGGCGCGCCGCAGCGAGCTGGTGCCGACGGTCGCGCCTTCTGCGAGATCGGCGAGCGATGTCGCACCGAGCAGCACGTCGTGGACGGCGGCACGCTTGGGGACGGCGACGATCAACAGACCGGGTGCGTCCTCGCCGGGCACGTCCTTTGCCGAGTGCACGCCGAGGTCGATCTCTTCGCTGCGTAGTTGCTCTTCGATCGCCGAGACGTAGCGAGACTTGTCCATGATCGTCGAGTCGACCGTGGAGACGACGACCTCGTCGATTGAAAGGTTCGGATCGAGACTGTGCAGCGCATCGGTGACCAGACGCGTCTGGGCCAGCGCCAACTTGCTGCCACGTGTCCCTACTCGCAGCACTCTCGAATCTCCTCTCTAACTCTGCGCACGGCCGCGTGAGCGTTGCTCGTCGAGCGAGTGCACCTTCGCGACGCTGCCGAGATCGTCATCGGACTCGACATTAGACGCGTCGCCGGAGTCCAAGCCGAAGAGTTCGCGCAGTGCCTGGAGGTAGATGTACGCGCCCTCATTCTCGGTCGCGCCCTTGAGGCGGATGGTCGGCTCGTGCAACATCCGCGAGACGATCGATGCGGCCATCGCCTCGAGCCGCTCGCGGTCTTCGTCCGAGAGCGCGCCGAACTTACCGGCATTCTCCTCCACGACCTGCCGAGCGATCGCGGCACCGCGGCCGCGAAGCTCCGCGATCGTCGGGATCACGTCGAGCGTCGTCATCCAGCGCTCGAACTTCTCGACCTCCTGTGCGATCACCCCGTCTGCCTTCGCCGCTTCGCTGCGGCGGATCTTGATCGTGCCCACGACTGATTCCTGCAGGTCGTCCATGTCAAAGAGCGTGATCCCTGGTATCTCGCGCACCGCTGGGTCGATGTCGCGCGGCACGGCGATGTCGATCATCACCAGCGGGCGACCGTCGCGCCCGTTCATCACCTGACGCATTTCGTCGGCGTGGAGCAGCGTGTGGGGCGAGCCCGTCGAACTGAGCACGATGTCGGTGCCGGCGAGCTCCTCGGGCAAATGCTCGAAGCGAACGGCGCGTCCCCCGATCGTCTCGGCGACGCCGATCGCGCGGCCGTAGCGGCGGTTGGCCACGAAGACAGTGTCCACTCCCGCGTCCGAGAGCGCCTTGGCGGTCAGCTCGCCATTGCCGCCGGCGCCGATCACCAGGGCCTGCTTGCTCTGCAGGTCGCCGGCTGCCTCGCGGGCCAGCTCGACGGCAGTACTCGATACGGAAACCTTGCCGGCGCCGATCCAGGTTTCGCTCTGCACTCGCTTGCCGGCCGCGATCGCGCCGGTGAAGAGCCGGTTGGTGATCGGACCGGTCACCTGCTCTTCAAGCGCCAGCTCGTAGGAGCGCTTGACCTGACCGAGGATCTCGGTCTCGCCCACAACCATCGAGTCGAGACCGCCGGCCACGCGCATCAGGTGGAAGGCAACGTCGCTCCCGTGAAAGGTGTACAGCCGCGAGACGAGTTCGGTCGGCCGGATCTCCGCTAGCCGGGCGAGTCTGCCGAGTGCGACCGACTCAGCCGAGACGGAGTCGGCGGAAACGATGTAGAGCTCCGTGCGGTTGCAGGTGCTGATCGCGATCGCCTCGTGGATCTCCTCGGATCCGACCAGGTCGTGCATCAGTTGTTTGGCCTGCCCAGTGGCGAGGGCCAGCTTCTCGCGCAGGGCGACCGGCGCGGTCTTGTGGGAAATGCCGATGGAAAGCAGCTCGGGCATGGTGAGGGGCGACGGGGATCGCCGATACCCGAGCTTAGTGGGGATTGGCTATTTTGGCGCGTCCTGCGAGTCTTCGTTCTTGGCGCGCAATTCGCTGACCGAGCGTTGCATCTTGACGAGTTTGTTGGCCATGATCGCGAAGTAGATGAACATCGCGATGATGAAGACGAGATACGCCGCGGCGACGTAGCCCCCGCCGGTGTCTGCTGCGAGGAGAATGTCCATGCTTACGCGTTGCTCCGTTCGAGTTTCTTCAGTTGCATTGAAACGCTCTTGGCGACGAGCTCAAACTTCCAGAGCGCGACGAAGAGCAGGATCGCGGTGATCAGCGCGACGTAGAAGGTGACGCGCATCTCGCTCGGCAAATTGTCGCCGGTGGCCGTGAGGACGCGCGGGTGGATCAGCGACTCCGAGAGCCGCACGGCGATGAAGTTCAGCGGCACGAAGGCGCCGGCGACGATCGCGTAGACGGCGGCAGTCTGCGCCTGGCGCTCGGGGTCTTCGATCGCAAAGCGCATCGGCTGGTAGATCGCAAAGATCAGGAAGACGATCAGGAACGAGACGAGCGTCGGCTCCTTCCACTCCCAGAAGACGCCCCATGAGGTCTTTGCCCAGATGCAGCCGGTGAGCAGCACGATCACGCCGAGAATCAGGGATAGGTGGATCGCCACGTAGGAGCGCAGGTCCCAAGCCGGGTCGCGGGTGCGCAGGTACTGGACCGCCATGATCCCGCCGGCGACAAAGCCGCAGAGCGCGACGATTGCGAGCGGCACGTGCAGGTAGAAGATCTTCTGGCGCATGCCCTGGTCGGCGTCGACCGGCGCGTACCAGAAGACCAGCAGGCCGGTGATCAGAATCCCGATTGTGGCTGCGATCGCGAACCCTTTCAGGCCCCGAGCGAACTGGTCTGCCGAGCTTCGGGAAGGACGCCCGGGCGCGGAAAAGAAGCGCGAATCTGTCTGCGGCTGGGTCACTGCGCGAGAAACCTAGCGGTCGGTCTAGCCAGTGGGGCCGGCTCCGCCGCTGTTTTGCGGCGTCTCGGCTGTGGGGCCGGTCGAGGCGGTTGGCTCGGGTGTCTGGGTTGGCGCTTCGGCCTCGCCCTTCTCCTTGCCCTTCTTGGCGCCGTCGACCATGCCCTCGGAGAGGCCATCGTTGTAGCCGTCCTTGCGGGCAGCGACGCGCGCCGACTTGCGCGCGCTCTCAAAGGCGGCCTGCTTGGCCGCCTGGGCGTCGGCGTCGCTGGCGCGGTTGCCCGCGCCGACTGCGATCCCGAGCGCGAGGGCAAGGACGCAGACGGCGGCGATCAGTCCTCTGAGCAGATACACGCGGGTGAATCTACCTTGCGCGGCGTTAGGATCGCCCGTGATGGACATGCCCGTCGAAGAGCAGAAGAAGTACGCGCTCGCGGTGTTTGCCGCGTCGGCAGTGCTTCTGCTGGTCGGCTACTTCATCGGCAACTCGGGCGGCGCGGACGTTGATGCGGCGCGTGCCGCCGGGGCGAGCGCGGGCGCCGCCGCCGGTAAGAAGCAGGGCGAGAAGCTCGGCTACGACTCCGGCTACAAGAAGGGCTACAAGACGTCTTACAAGGCGGCCTACGAGCGCGCCAAGTCTGGCGACGGGCAGTAGGCGGCTGCGGCGCTCAGTCTCCGAGGATGTACTCGAAGACGGCGATCGCCAGCAGTAGGAAGACGGCGTCGTAGAGGCCGATCAGGCCGAGCCACTTGGCGAGGTCGTCGATCTGCGGGGCGCGATCGAGCAGCGGCGCGGTGGCGCTCGAGGCTCCGATCATCACCGGGATAAACAGCGGGAGTGTCATCAGCGGCACGAGCAGCTCGCGCGCGCTGGTCGCCGTGGCGAGCCCGGAGATCAGCGTTCCGATCGTCGCGAGGCCAAGGTTGACCAGCAGGCAGATCGGGATCAGCGCGAGCATCGCGGTGTCAAAGCTCGGGCCCAGCAGCATCAGCCCGAAGATCGCGAGGCCAAAGATTTCGAGCAGCGTCAGCGCGATGAAGAGGTAGGCGGCCTTGGCATAGAAGATCGCGTTGCGGTCGATCGGCGCGAGCAGCAGGCCCTCGTAGCCGCCTTGCTGGCGCTCATTGGAGAGCAGACGGTTGATTGTCAGGGACGAAGCGAAGAGGATCGTCACCCAGAAGACGCCGGCGGCGAGGTTGCCGTAGAGGCGATCTTCGCTCAGTGCGAAGTGGAAGACGACGAACGTGGCGGTTGTGAAGATCGCCGTGACCGTCGCCGTTTCGAAGGTGCGCAGCTCGAGCTTGAGATCCTTCGCGAGGATCGCGCGTGTGGCGGCGAAGATCGAAGGTCCGGGGCGGCGCTTGCTCATTTGTAGAGGCTCCGGGCGTCTTGTTCACTGACGCGGCCCGCCGGCTGGAGCCACTCGGTGCGGCCACGCTTCAGACCCAGCGCGAGGTCTGCTTGGGCGAGTCCGTACTCGATGTCGTGCGTGACGATCACGCGGGTGTGGTGTGGGGCGGCGCCGATGAAGGGTTCGAGCAGCAGGGCGGCGCCCGGGTCGAGGTTCGCCAGCGGCTCGTCGAGCAGCAGAAGATCGGGGTCGGGCAACATCGCGCGGGCGACCGAGAGACGCTGGAGCATGCCCTTGCTGAAATTGCGCACCGGCTCGTCGGCGCGGTTGGCGAGCTCGACGCGCTCGAGGATGCGGTCGATCTCGTTCGCGTCGACGTTGTGGAGCTTGGCGGTGAATTTGAGGTTCTCGCGTGCGGTCAGATCGCGGTAGACCATCGCGTCGTGCCCGATTAGCCCGACTCGCCCGCGCACTGCCCAGGCGTCCTTGGGCAGCGACTCGCCGAGCACGTTGACCTCGCCCGAGTGCGGGCGCAGCAGGGTGGAGAGGATGCGCAGCAGCGTAGATTTGCCGGCGCCGTTGGCTCCAAAGACCACAAGCGTCTGCCCCGCTGGAATGTCGAACGAGACATCGTGCAGCGCCTCACGCTCGCCGTAGTAGCGAGTGAGGTTGTCGACTTGAACTGCGAAGACCGTGTCAGGCACGAGTGAGATTCAAGCGGAAATCCATGCCAGACCTTGTCGCGGCGACAAGGTCTGGTCAGGAATCAGGCTTGTTTATGCGGTGGCGGCTAGGCGTTCTTCGGCTTCGCGCTGGGCTTGTTCGATCAGCGAGTGGAGCTGATCGGCCTTTCCGGCGCGCAATAGATCGATCGGATCGGGGTCGCCGTTGACGATCCCCTCGAAGAAGTCCTTGCGGTCGTTGTAGGTGGGGAGCGTCGCCTTCGCCCACCCACGCGTGTCGTTGAGGATCACCGCGAGGTCGGCGTACGCGTCACCGAAAGCCTCGGCGATCTCGCGCTTCATCCGCTTGGCCAACGCAGGAGACGCCCCGGCGGTGCTGATCGCGATCGCGATCGGTCCGGTGCG
>CAZRAA010000051.1:0-3227 GCA_964597975.1 uncultured Thermoleophilaceae bacterium
CGACGCTTGGGCAGCGCGCCGATCACCTTGTGGGCGACGTCGCCGTCCTTGAAGACGATCAGCGTCGGGATCGACATCACCTGGTACTTGGCGGCCGTCTGCGGGTTCTCGTCAATGTTCAGCTTGACGATCTGCAGGTCGTCGCCGCGCTCCTTGGCGATCTCCTCGAGAACCGGTGCGACCATGCGGCACGGTCCGCACCAAGGCGCCCAGAAGTCGACGAGGACGGGCTTGTCGGATTCGATGACAGTGCCCTGAAAGTCGGTGTCGGTGACTGTGGTGATGTCGGCCATTTGCTTGCTTGCTCCTACTTGTGATTTGAACTCTCGTTCTAATACTTCATAAAGTATAGCGACCCTACTCTGGGTTCTTCTCCGCGAACTCCGCGTCCACACGGCGCTTGAGTCCCGGCACCCGCAGCGCCGCTTCGATCGCGATCTGTGGGCTCATCTTCGACTCGCCGGCACGTCGCTCCGTGAAGTAGATCGGCACCTCTTGCACCGTCTTACCTGCTCGGATCGCGCGGTACGTCAGCTCGATCTGGAAGCCGTATCCGTTGGAGATCACCTTGTCGAGGTCGATCGCCTCGAGCGTTTCGCGCTTGAAGCACTTGAAGCCGCCGGTCAGGTCCTGCACGTCCACGCCGAGGATCGTGCGGGCGTAGATCCCGCCGCCGCGGCTGATCAGCTTGCGCAGCATCGTCCAATCGCGTACGCCGCCGCCGGGCACATAGCGCGAGCCGATCGCAAGGTCGCACTCGCTGTGCGCCGCGCGCACCAGGCGCGGAAGGTCGCGCGGGTCGTGCGAGAAGTCAGCGTCCATTTCCAGGACCAGCTCGGCGCCGTTTTCGAGCGCGACGGCGAAGCCAGCGAGGTATGCGCGCCCAAGGCCCTCCTTGCCCTTGCGGTGGAGCACCTGCACCTGCGCATAGTTCTTCGCAAGCACGTCGGCTGCGTCGCCTGTGCCGTCGGGCGAGTTGTCATCGACGATCAGCACGGTGAAGTCTTTCGTGACTTCGGCGAGCCGCTGCACCGCGGCGGCCACGATCGGACCGATGTTCTCGGCCTCGTTGTAGGTGGGCAGGATCAGCCAGACGTTGGCTTCGACGGGTTCGCGATGCGGCATGAGGCGAGAAGCCTAACCGCGATCACATCGCGGGCACCCGCACGAGTTTCGGCGGTTTGACCGGCGAACTCTTGACGATCCAAAAGTGGACCAGATCGCGCTCCTCGATCGCCAGTACCGCGTCGGACTGCTTGCGCCATGCGAGCGACCAGAGCAGGCCGTAGCCGGCGGTCGCGACAGCGAGCTGCGGGAACCAGTAGGAGCTGATCGCCGCGACCATCGTGATCGTCAAGACTGGCCAGAGACGCGCCATCAGCACGGCAGGCGGTTCGATCTTCGGGAAGATCGGCTCCGGGCGCGAGCGCGATAGCAGCGTGTGAACCGAGTGCTGGATCGATGCGCCGCGCCCCAGCCAGAGACCGCAGGCCACGCAGATCACGACCCAGGCGACGCTCAGGACCGTCATCAGTTTGCTGTCGTACGAGGCGAGCGACCCGGCACTGATCAGGAGCAGGGCGACGGCGGCCGAACCGATCAGCAGAACGCAGCTGTGCAGGTAGTCGCAGTAGCGCACGCGCGAGGGTCAGATCTCTTGAAGGAGGCTCGCGACGCCGGCGGGACCTTCGACCATCACGTCCGCGCGCTCGAGCAGGCGGGCCGGCGCCTCCTCGGAGCTGACCCCGACGCAGAGCGCCTCTTCGAGGTCGCCACGGGCGTGCAGTGTGAGCAGCGCGTCAAAGGCGTCGACGTCGGTGTTGTCGTCGCCGACATATGCGGCGAACTGGCTGCCGTGATCCTTCACCAGGCGTGAGACCACGACGCCCTTGTTGAAGTCGATCGGCGGGCGGATCTCGAGTACTTTGCGGCCGTGGTGGATCTCAAAGCCGCGCTCGCGGGCGGCCGACTCGGCGCCGGAGACCAGGCGTTCGGCGTCTTCGTCGTGCTCGGTCCCGCGCCAGTGCAGTGCCTGGATGAACGACTTGTCCTCGAGCCGTACGCCCGCGCGACGCAGCTCGCCGGCGTCGAGTGAGGCCACGAAGTCTTGGATCGGCTGCTCCCAGGCGGCGAGCTCCGGCGCGCGCTCGACGTCGCCGGTGGCGGGGTCGAGCAACTCCGCTCCGTGGGCGCCGGCGTAGACCACCCCGCCCACACCGACCAGCCGCTTGGCGTCGGCAGCGGCGCGCCCCGAGACGCAGGCCACAAGACCAAGGCGCGCCGAGAGCCGTCCGATCACCCGGCTCACATCGGTCGGCACGCGCGCGTCGTCGGCGCGCTCGACGACCGGGGCGAGCGTCCCGTCGACGTCGAGAAAGAGCGCGCAGCGCCGCGGATGTTCGCGGGCGGCGGCGATCCAGGTCTCAAGCGCGGATTCTCGGCCAGTGGGCATCGGGTTAGTATCGCTCAGAAGATGCCGCCGGCCGACAGACAAGAACTCGTCGACTGGAAGCCGCCAGCCAAGGACGCCGCCCAGCTGACGGGAATCGGCACCGCGGCGGGCGCCTTCAGTTCGATGTTCGGCGTTGGTGGCGGCACCGTGATGGTCCCGCTGCTGGTGCTCTGGCGGGGATTCAACGAGAAGAAGGCGACCGGCACTTCGCTGATGGCGATCGTGGTGATCGCGCTCTATGCGGTGATCAGCTACGCGGTCTTCGGCCATGTGGACGTGCAGAAGGGTGTCCTGATCGGCGTGCCGGCGATCGCCGGCGTGATCTTCGGAACATGGATCCAGCAGCGCATCCCAGACCGTGTGCTCAGTGGCATGTTCGCCTGCCTGATGCTGGTTGTGATCTTCCTGTACCTGGTGGTCAAGTGACCGAGGTGATCGAAGTGATCGCCGTCGGGTTTCTGGCGGGGACGGTCTCTGGCTTGTTCGGGGTCGGCGGCGGCGTGGTCTTCGTGCCCTCGCTCGTCTTCATTTTCGGGCTTTCACAGGCCGAGGCCAACGCGACGTCGCTGCTGGCGATCGTCCCGGTGGCGCTGGTGGGCAGCTACCGCCAGAACAAGTACGGCAACGTCGCGGTGCGAGAAGGCATTTGGATCGGCGTCGTCTCACTGCCGGCAGCGGTGATCGCGGCCTACATCGCCAACGAACTCCCGGATCGAGTGCTGCAGTTGATGTTCGTCGGGCTAGCCCTGTACGTCGCCTTCCGCATGGGCCGCCG
>CAZRAA010000051.1:3327-16772 GCA_964597975.1 uncultured Thermoleophilaceae bacterium
GTCCTGCGCATGCCCTTCATGTGGCCCTTGTAGAGCTCGCGCTCGGAGTCGCTCATCGCCTTCACACCCTGATCGAAGACATCCTGCGCGGTGTCCCACATGTCGGTCTTGGTGTTTGCGGGTTCGATCAACGAGACGGGGATCTTCCATGGGCGCAGTTCGATCCGCAGCGAGTCGCCAAGGCCTTCGATCGCAAACTTAGAGGCGTTGTAGGCCCCGGTCCACGGCGTCGCGATGCGACCGCTGACCGAGGAGACGAAGACGATCCGGCCGCGCGCCGCGCGGATCTTCGGCAGCACAGCGCGCGTCACCGCGGCCTGGCCGACGACGTTCACATCGAACTGCTCGCGCATCCGCTCCTGGGTCAGTGCTTCGACCGGCCCGTCGACCGCGATGCCAGCGTTGTTTACGACGCCGTCAAGCGTGTCCGGCAACTTGGCGGCAAGTGCGGCGACCGACGCGTCGTCGGCGACGTCCAGCTCGATTGGCTCGATTGCGCCAGGCGAACCATCGCCAAGCTCAGCCGCCAGCGCCTCGCCGTCTGCGAGTTTTCGCACTCCTGCGTAGACATGCCAACCGGCGCGCGCCATGCGTAGCGCGGCAGTCTTGCCGATGCCGCGGCCGGCTCCGGTGATCAGGACGGTTTTCATTTGGGGACCCCTTATTCGAGATAGCCCTTGACGCTCGCGTCAAGGGCATTGATGCGGTACAGCGCCAGCGCTTCCGCGCTTGCGAATGCCGTTCCGCCCCCTGGAACGCCGTGGTGCGAGAGTACGCAATTGAGCAGCGAAAGCTCTCGCTCACGATCGATCCCGCCGGCTCGGGCGATCTGCTCGCGGATGATCTGCGCGCCGAGCTCGAGGTGCCCGAGCAGGCGGCCCTCCTGCGATTGCGAGATCTCCGCGCCGTACTCGAACTCGCGGGTCTTACCGATGTCGTGGAGCAGAGCCGCCGTCAGTAAGAGATCCGAGTCGAGCCGGCGGTGCAGATCCTGCGTCTCGCGCGCGAGCGTCGCGACGGCAACCGTGTGCTCAAGCAACCCGCCAAGATAGGCGTGGTGACCGCCGATCGTGCACGGCGCGGTTCGCAGCGCGCGGCGCAGCTCGGCATCTCCGACCACGCGCGCGAGCAATGTTGCGTAACCGGGGTCGTGCACCTCGCCGGCCAGGTGCTCGAAAAACCCTTCAAGCTCATCGACGTCGCGGTAGGCGCTGGGCAGGTAGTCCCCCGGGTCACCGACCTCGGTCTCGGAAGCGCGCTTGATCGAGCGCACGTTGATCTGCCGCTGGTCCTGAAAAGACTCAACGCGACCGGCGACCCGAACGATGTCGCCGCGGTCAAACTGCGCGTCCAGAAAGCTGGCGTCGCGGAAGGCCCGCGCCGGGATCTTCCCGCTCGAATCGCGCAACTCGATCGCAAGGTACGGAGATCCGCTGCGCGCGGTGAGCTTCTGCTTCTTCGTGCAGGCGTAGACGCCCTCGACCTCAGAATCCGGGACCAGATCGGCGATCAGGGCGTTGCCTTGCATGGCGCCAGTCTATGTCCGCGGACGGGTGTCCCGGTGATCGATGGCCAAGACCCCTGCGACCGAGTAGCTTTGGACGTGAATGAGAGAGGGCGCGGCAGAAAGCATTGTCTGGTCGGACGCGGGCATCCCCCGCGGACCCGTGCTGGTGGTGAGTTTCCAGGGCTGGAACGACGCCGGTAGCGCCGCCAGCGCGGCAGTCAGCTACCTCGGTCAAACCGGCGAACGGCGAAAGATCGCCGAGATCGACCCAGAGCACTTCTTCGACTTTCAGTCGCATCGCCCGCAGATCAGTGTCCACGGCGGCGAGGTCCGTTTCGTTGAGTGGCCGCGCAATGTTTTCTATGCGGCTGAGGTCGATGGCCTCGACGGCGGCGTGTTGATGCTCGAGGGCGAAGAGCCGTCGATGCACTGGCAGACCTTCTGCGACGCGATCGTCCACGTCGCGCAGGAGTGCGACGTCGCCGAAGTGGTGATGCTCGGCTCGCTGCTGGCCGACGTGCCACACACGCGCACCGCCGCGATCAACGCGATCTCCACCAACGAGAAGATGATCGAGGGGCTCGGCTTCAGGCAGGCCGAGTACGAGGGGCCAACCGGGATCACCGGTGTTTTGCAGCACGCCTGCGCGAAGGCAGGTCTGCGCACCGCGAGCCTCTGGGCGTCGGTGCCGCACTATGTCGCGGCGACGCCCAATCCGCCGGCAGCGCTCGCTTTGGTGCGCGCTTTCGAGGCGGTCACCGGCGCGCTGGTCGACGCCGCGGAGCTTGAAGCGGCGGCCGATCGTTTCCGCGACCAGGTCTCAGCGGCCGTTGCCCAGGACGAAGAAATCTCCGGCTACGTGCGCACGCTCGAGGAGAACGCGGACGCCGACGCCGACGACGAGGATGCAAACCCAATCCCTTCGGGCGACGCAATCGCCAAAGAGATCCAGCGCTTCCTGCGGCAGCAGGACGGCAGTTAGCGCCTAGGCCTCGGTCGCCGGGCACACGTGCCGGAAGGCGCAGGAGCGGCACTTGTTGAAGTCCGGGTCGGGCGTGAAGTCGAGCGAGACGATCTTGTCCGCCACTTCATCAATCTGCGCGCGCACCGCGTCGACATGTTCGTCGGTCGCTGAGGCGGCGATCACGGGGTTGGGATTCTCCAGAAAGAAGTAGGTCAGCTCGTCGGCGTCAATGCCGAGCTCCTCGGCGCCGGCGTACTTGTAGATCGCCAGCTGGATCTCCTTGGCGACGTAGTTCTTCAGCGCTACCGAGCCGCCCTTGTCGTGCCCGGTCTTGTAGTCGACCACCCGCTGCGTGCCGTCAGCCAGGCGGTCGATCCGGTCGATCTTTCCGTTGATCTGGATTCCGTCGAGGATCTTCCCGCCGACCGGCGTCTTCTTCATCAGCTCGGTAGGCGGCAGCTTCAGCGAGAACTGCACTTCCGTGCGCACATCGCCTTCGACGCGGGCGAACTCGCTGTCGGCGTAGCGCGAGAGCATCGTCCGCGCGCGTTCAAGCAGTTGCTTGTCGTCATCTGTTCGCCCCCAACCGCCGGTCGCAACCGATTGGTCGAGCAGTTTCATCAGCCGCTCGCGCGCGGCCTCCGGCTCGAGCGGCTCTTCCAGGTCTTTGTGGAAGCGCTCAAGCACGTTGTGCACCGTGATGCCAAGCCGCAGGTGCGACTGGTCCGGTGTCGGAATCCGGATCACGTTCTCGTACTCGTACTGCTTGGGGCAGCGCTGGTAGCTGCCGATCGCGCTGGCCGAGAGCCGGAGGCGGTTGCCGACGGTCGGCAGGTAGTTCGAGAGCTGCGGTGAGACGCCCTCGATCGCACTGCCCAACTCATCCAGCCGCTCCTCGCTGATGCGCAGGCGGTCGTCAAGCTCCGAGGCTTCGTAGGCGTCGCGCTGCGCGGCAGACATTTGGCCAGTCAGCATCGAATTGATCTCCGGCAGCGCCTCGGCGATCGTCTGGCCGTGGCGCAACCGGTGCGTGAGCGCGCTGAGCTTGAGCAGCTCGGCAAAGCGTGCGAAGTCGGCGGGGGTGCCTGCGTGGGCGTCGAGCCGCATCTCGCCAAGGTCTTGACCGGCATCGACGATCGAGGCCATCAGCTGGTCTCGCAGGTTCTCCATCTCGGCGTAGACGAAATCCGCCGTCTCGAAGTCGCGCTCGGGGAACTCCTGTTCCTCGCCGCCGACAGCGAGCATCGCCTCGGAGTAGAACTCGCTGACCTTGTGGCCGCGCGTGTCGGCACCGAACCAGCTCAGGACCAGTTGCTTGCGCGCACGCGTCATCGCCACGTGGGCGAGGCGCCGCACCTCTTCAACGTACGCCTCGCGAATCTCATCCTTGGTGCTGGGACGAAAGATCGGATCGTGTACGAGCGGGTCGGGAACGTCACGTGAGTTCATGTTGCGACCCGGCCAGCGGCCACTGACCATGCCCGGCACGAACACATAGTCAAACTCACGGCCCTTGCACCCGTGCGCCGTCATCAACCGCACCGCTTCTGGGTCGCGATCGGCCGTCTCGCTCTCTTCGGAAAAGCCCGCTGCCGCCATGCCGGTGATGTAGTTGGCGAACTCGCGCGCGCTGGCGCCCGGCGAATTGCTCTCATATTCCTCGGCCAAACGCTGGAACTTGGAGAGGTTGGCCAGGCGATCTGGAGCGTCGCGACCGCCCTCAAGCAGCACCGAGCCCTTGATCGCGATCTCGTTGATCAGCCGGATCGTGAACTCACCGGGGCCGATCTCGTCGAGCTGATCGCTCAGCGCCGAATAGGTGGTGACGAACTGGCGGATCTTGTCGAGCGTCTCCGGGGAGAACTGCTTGCTGCGCGCCGCCGATCGCATCGCGTCGACGACGTGCGGCTGCTTGTCGCGCCGCATCCAGCGCATCAGTCCCGCGTAGTCGGCCGAGTCGATGTTGATCGGGTGGGCCGTGAGCATGCGCCAGGCGTCTTCGTTGAGCGTCGGATCGGCCAGGACCTTCAGCCACGAGAGCGGCACGCGAATCTCGAAGCGTTTGAAGAAGTCGCGCTCGCTGAGCTGATACGGAATGCCGTGCGCGCCCAGGCGGTCGGCGATCAGCTGCATGTGGCTGCGCGCCTTGGCGATCACGCAGATCTCGCGCGGCGGGACGTGCAGGTCGGCGATCAATCGCTCGATCTCGGTGACGATCGCTTGGACCTCGGCGACCTCGTTCTCGCCCTTCCAGAAGAGCACTTCGCCGGGTTTGTCGCCCTCGGCGGCCTTCAGCTCCTTTGGCACGCGGTGGGCGTCGGGGATCATCTTCACCACGGCGCGTGCCGCATCGATGATCGGCGGAGCCGACCGGTAGTTGAGTTCCAGCTCGATCCGCGTCGCCTTCCCGAAGCGCCGCTCGAAGTTCAGGATGCTCCCGGCCGATGCGCCGCGGAAGCCGTAGATCGCCTGGTCGTCGTCGCCCACCGCGGCGAGGTTGCCGTGGTCAGCGGTGAGCAGGCGCAGCAGCTCAAGCTGCACATAGGTCGTGTCCTGGAATTCGTCAACCAGTACGTGGTCGAAGCGCTTGGCGACGCGGCGGCGGAGGTCGTCATCCGCGCTGAGCAGTTTCCAGAGTTCGTACTGCATTCCGCCGAAGTCGAGCGCGGCGGCGTCGCGCAGAAACTCGTCGTGCTGCGCATAGAGGCGTGCGCGCTCGGCCAGGAGCGCCGCCTTCTCTCGCCCCTCCTCATCGACCGCATCTGCGCGCGCGGCGTCGGCGTACTCGGCGAGTTGTTCGGGAGAGATGCATTCTTCCTTGAGCCGGTCGATCACCCCGCAAAGGTCGCCCAGCACGCTTGCTGGGTTGCCGCGCAGCGAGATCGCCTCGAAGGTCATCTCCGAAAGGCGGTTCATCATGATCGCCACGCGGTCGGCGTCGCGCGCGACCGTGAAGAACGGATTGAGTCCTGCCGCGGCGGCTTCGTCGCGCAGGATCTCCATGCAGAGCGAATGGAAGGTGGTGGCGTGGATCTCCTCCGGGAGCTCTCCCAGCGCCTCTTCGATGCGGCCCGCGAGTTCGGCGGCCGCCTCGTTTGTGTAGGTCAGCGCAAGGATGCGGTCCGCCGGCACACCGGACGCGACAAGCCACTCGAAGCGACGGGTGAGCGTGCGCGTCTTGCCCGAGCCTGCGCCGGCGACGATCATCAGCGGGCCGCCGAGGTGGCTGACCGCCGCCCTCTGCTCGTCGTTCAGCCCTTCGAGCACCTGCTCCGGTTCGGGCAGGCTGCGCGCCAAGGTGGTCTGATCGACGGGGTCGCTCACGGTCCTTAGGATACGGTGCCAGCATGGAATCGGGCCGGAGCAACGCAGAGGATCTGACGCTCCAGGCCGATTGGGACGCAGCCTGCCGCCGCATGGTCGAGGTGATCAAGCGAGAGTTCGAGCGCTTCCCGACGTTCGCCGAGCGCAGCGTCGGGATCGGACAGGGGGCAGGTGGCGACTACACGTTGGTGATCGATGAGGTCGCCGAAGACGCGGTGTTTGCGGAGCTTGCGGCGCTGGCTGAGACCGGCGCGGAGTTCTATGCGATTTCAGAAGAGCGCGGCGAGGTCGACTTCGGCTCGCGCGCTGTGAAGGTGGTCGTCGATCCGATCGATGGGTCCTTGAACGCCAAGCGCGTCGCGCAGTCGTGGAGCTTGTCGCTCGCGGTGGCTGTGGGCGAGACGATGGAGGACGTGGTCTACGGCTACGTCTACGACTTCGGTGCCGACGAGGAATGGATCGCCCGGCGCGGTGAGGGCGCGCTGCTGAACGATCGGCCGGTCGATCCCGCTCAGGAGGGCAACGGCCTGGAGGTCGTCGGGCTCGAGTCGACCAAGCCGGCGTTCATTACGCCGGGGCTGCTCGCGGCGTTCGATGGCCGCGTCTCGCGGATCCGCTCGATCGGCTCGATCGCTTTGACGCTCTGCCAGGTGGCCGCCGCCCGCTACGACGGAATGCTCGGGCTGCGTCCCTGCCGCTCGATCGACGCCGCCGCAGCGCAGCTGATCGCCCGAGAGGCCGGCGCAGTTGTCACCTACGGAGACGAGTCACTAGCCGCCGCCCCACTCGATCTAGCGCCCTACAAGCCAATCGCCGCCGCCCGCGACGCCGAACGCGCCGACTTCCTCGTCTCGGCCCTAACCAACTAACCCGCCCAACCGGCCTTCAGATTCCTTGCCTGCTCCCTGTGGGAGCAGGCAAGGAGTGAATCCGCCTTGGTCTGGGCGTAACCATTCCCGCCGCGAACCGTTGTATAGTTCGTACATTGTTACTTCTAACAAACTTATGGAGGGAAGGCGCTAATGGCTGCCACCACCGCAAAGAAGCCGGCCGCAAAGAAGTCCAACACCGCGAAGCCGGCCGCACGCAAGACCACCGCACGCAAGACAACCAGCGCTCGCACGCAGGCCAAGGCCACCGCGACCAGCGCTAAGACTACGGCCAAGAAGGCCGAGGCCGAGGCCAAGAACTCGTTTGAGAGCTACACCGAGGACGCCAAGGCGTACGCCGAGAAGGCGGCCCTCGTGCCGGTCGGCATCGTTCTTGAGGTGCGCGACGGCGTTGTCGAGTTCGTCGACAAGTACACCTCGCTCGACTCGGTCGAGAAGCAGCTCAACAAGTTCGAGAAGCGCGGCAAGACGTTCTCCAACCGCATCGAGCGCGACCTCAAGAAGCAGCGCACCCGCGCTGAGCGTGAGTTCCGCAAGCAGCGCAAGGAGATCGAGAAGACCTACAAGACGCAGCGCAAGGAGATCGAGACCACGGTCACCAAGCAGCGCAAGGAGATCGAGGACCGTCTCTCGAGCTTCGCGGACGAGGTCGAGACGCGTCTCAAGGACGTCCAGGCCCAGGTGGAGAAGGCCCTGGACTTCTAGTCCCAGCTGACACCCCGCCGCCCCGACCTCTCGGCACGAGGCGGCACTTGCCGGTCCAATCCCCCCAACCGGATCGGCATCCTCCCCAGACAATCCCTCTCCCCAGGGATACCCAGAAAGGCCCCGGCCCCCGCCGGGGCCTTTCTTTTGCGCAGATCCGCCAAAGCGGGCACAAAAAAGCCCCGGCGATCAGCCGAGGCTCAATTGACTCAAAGATTTGAGAGCGCTGCCCTAGGCGGCGAAGTACTCCGCGTTGAGCGGGGCGAACTTCTTCCACTCTTCGGGGAGCTGGTCCTCGGCGAAGCAGGCGTCCACCGGGCATGCCTCTACGCATGCGTCGCAGTCGATGCACTCGTCGGGGTTGATGTAGAGCTGCTCAACGTCGTCGTATCCAGGCTCGTCCGGGGACGGGTGGATGCAGTCGACGGGGCACACCTCGACGCAGGAGTTGTCTTTGGTGCCGATGCACGGCTCTGCAATTACGTAAGCCAACTTTGCTCCTTGTATGACGGGGCTTGAAGCACGAACGGTCAGTTTAGTCAGTCTTCGCCGCCAGTCCTTATTCTCCTGAGTCGTGATCCTGATGACTGGAGCAACGGGAACGGTCGGCAGGCCGCTGCTTACGCGGCTGCTCGGCGCGGGTGAGGAGGTTCGCTGCCTGGTGCGCGAGCCCAGGCGCCTGGGTCCGAACCGTGTGCAGGTGCAGATCTCGATCGGCGACCTCTCTGCGCCGCAGGGCTTCGACCGTGCGATGCGCGGTGTTGACACGCTGATTCACCTGGCCACCACCACCCGCGACCAGTCGCGCGGCACGATCGAGGAGATCGGCGGCGTGGCCACGCTTCGTTTGATCAGCGCCGCGCGTCGCGCCGGCGTGCGGCGGATCGTCCACATCAGCTCGTTCGGGGCTAGCTCGATCTCGCCCAGCCGATTCATCCGTACGCAGGGACTCGCCGCCGAGGCTGTGCGCAATTCAGGTCTTGAAGCCGTGCAGTTCGAGGCTGGGATCATCTACGCGCCCGACGACCCCTGGATCCGCCTGCTGCATGAGCTGTCCCACCTGCCGCTGATGCCGGTGATTGGCAACGGCAAGGCGGCCTTTCAGCCGATCTGGGCTGAGGATGCGGCGGACGCGATCACCGCAGTGCTGCTCAAAGGGATCGCTACGCCGGGCGCACCAATCGCGCTGGCCGGGCCTGAGACACTCACCCAGGATCAGATCGTGCGCCTGGTGACCCGCCACTTTGGAACGAACAAGCCGCTTCTACACATCCCGCGCGGATTCGCCAAGCGTGTGCTCGACTGGCAGGAACGCCGCGCGGGTGCCGCAGCGCTTGCGACCTGGGACCAGGTCGCGCTGCTGCAGCATTCCGTCTTGAGCCCCCGCGGCACCGGCGATCTCGAGGCCGTCGGGGTGAGTCCGTTGCCGATGGTCGACGTGATGCCGGTGAGCTGACGCGCGGCTGGGTTATACGGCGAGCTGGCGGATTGCGATCTGCTTGCGCAGACCGCGTTCGACGAGGTGGCCTCTGTGAGTTGATGTCTTACCTTCGGCACCACACGCGAACACGCGCTTGAATCGCGGCGAACCCGCGAAGTCGCTGATCGAGGTCACGTTCGTGTTTAAGCGAGTGTGGACACCGGGCGCAGGGAACGGCGCGCCGAATCCCCAGGCTTCGCCAAGGAATGTTCCGACGGTGTAGTCGGAGAATGTCTGAGCGTGACCGAACACCGGTCCGCCCTTGCGCTCGACCGCGCGCCACGGATAGGCATCCGGAAATCCGCCGTCACCGCCTGCTTCGTAATGTCCGGCATTTGTGCGCAGGGCGACAATGGCGCCGGTTGCGGGCTCGACCACGGCTTGACGCAAGGAGTAGCCAGTGCCGACCTCCGATTCGGCGAGATCCGCGAAGACGACGAGATAGTTGCCGCCCTCCAGCGGCAGCGTGCGCGCCACGTATCCGGTGCGCGCGTATGGGCCCCCGGCGGTCGGAGCTGGAGGAGACCAGCTGCCGCTCCCGGCGAATGACATGTCGAGCTTGCCGGAAGCTGTGAAGCGAACGAGCTCGGGACCGGTCGTCGGCGAGTCGGTCCAGCGTGCGATCAACAGCCCGCCGGTCGCCAGCAACGATGCCGAATCGACGATTCGCAATGGTCCCCAGTCTCCGCCGGCGCCGAGAGTCACTCGGCCATCGTCACCCCAGGTTGTGTCGATCTTGCCCGAGGAACGGAGCCGAGTGATGATCGTCTGAGACTTCGTTTCGAGCAGGACCATGACCTTGCCGTTCGCGCCGACCAAGAGGCGAACGGCGTCTGCGTCCGGAATGCGTGTGCCGGCAATGTTGAAGTGCACGACGCCGCCGTTGCCAAACCGGCGGTCGCGATGACCGTTCGCGAGCACGCGGAAGACAGTCACGCGATGGCGGCTTGCACCGCTCGAGCGCTGCACGGCGTAGGCGAAGCTGCCGTCGGGGCCGAACTCCTGCGCAACGATCTTGGATGAGCGCGGGACGTGCTGAAGCTTCCAGCTGGCGATCGCGACGCCGTGTGAGGTCGGCGGCTTCTTCGTTGCGCGGATCGCGGTGATGGCAAGGCTGCGCTTTGTGGCCGAGCGGTAGCCGAACTCGCCGGAGATCAGGAGATTGCCGCCGATCACTCGGCAGGTGCCGGCTATCGCGCCGGTGTACCCCGAGATGGTTGGGAGAGCGACACGATTGTTGATGCCGTAACTGTGATCGAAGGCGGCCATCTGAGCTCCGGCGGACGGGACCATGTACGCGGCCAGACAGAGGATCGACACAAGCACACTGAGACGAGCAACGGAGAGTTTCATGTGCCTAAAGACCCAGCCGGCAATACGAAGTTGCGGCAGAGTACGCAGTATTCGCGATCAGAGCGTGATCCGCCGGATCGCAACGTACCTGCGCTGCTCGCGCCGCTCCGGGCGCTTGGCCTTCACCGAAGTCACGCCGAACGATCCGCAGAAGTAGAGGTGGCGAGAGGCAGGGTCGGCGGCGAAGGCGCTGGTGGCGAATCCGGTGTTGCTGAGGGCGTGCGACGCAGCACGCTTGGCGGTGTTGATCGAGAATCTCGATGCACGCCCAAGGAACGTCCCGCCCGGGCTGTCGAAGCGCGATTGCGCGAAAGCGAAGACTGGACCCGCGCTTGAGGTGCCGAGCGCCCAGGGATTGGCGTCCGGGAACCCTTCGTCGCCGCCGTTGTAGTAGCTGCCGGCGTCGGCGTTCGAGGCGGTTGTGACGCCGGTCTCCTCGTCGACGTAGGCGATCCTCAGCTCCGACGTCGCGCCGATCTCTTCAGACTTGACGTCCGCGTAGAGCACGGCGTAGTCGCCGCCCTTGCGTGTGACCGTCATCAGTGAGCGCCCTGTCACGGCGTACTTGCTGGGGTCCGCTGCCGCGGGCGGAGTCCAGAAGCCGCCGTCGGCCCAAGACGTGACCACCTTGCCAGAAGCTGACAACTTGAGGATTCCAAGCGCGCCGGCCGCAGGGCTCGTGGGCGTACCCGACGAGGCGATCAGCAGGCCACCGCCGTCAGTTTCGCTGGCCGAGTCGACCGCGCCGAGCGGAGTTGCCACGAAGCTTGCGGGCGCTGGCAGTTCGACTACGCCGCCGGAGCCCCAGGTCGGGTCGGGCTTGCCCTTCGCGGTGAAGCGCATCAAGATCGTCATCGACTTCGTCTGGATCAGCAGGAGAACCTTCCCGCGGGGCAGCGCCAGGACGCGGAAACCGTGGTTCTGGAACTTGGCCAGTGCGGCAATGTTGAGCGTGACGTAGCCGTTGCGTCCGAATCCCTTCAGCCGGCTGCCAGCGGCGTCGACCCGGAAGAGCTTGAGCTTGGTCAGCTCGCTCTTCTTCTGCCAGCGAGTCGCGTAGGCAAACCCGCCGGCGTGGTCGAAGTCGGAGCCGAGCACGACGTGGTGGGTTGGGATGCGTTGCTTCTTCCAGCGCACGGTGGCGACGCCGAGCGACATCGGCTGACGGCGATCGATCTTCACCGAAGTGAGCGCGAGCGACTGGGAGGTGTTCCAACCCGACGGAAGGCCGGGCTCATTGCGACCGAAACGGCCGGCGATGTGCAGATTCTTGCCAGCGATCCCGCACGTGTGCGTGACCTGGCCGTAGACGCCGCGCATCTGCGGCAGCAGCAGCGTGCCGCCGTTCTGGTAGCTGGTGTCGAACTTGGTCGCGGCGCCGCTCGTCGCAGGAACTGCCAGCGCGCAGACGAGCGCGAGCGCGAGCAGCGATGCCGTGCGTGTCCCCCGCCGATTCACGTAGGTCGAAACCCCGCAAATACCCATATGTTGCTATTCGCCGTTTGGGTGGTGGTTGCCTGCGGCGGGCAATCATGCGCCAAATCCTCCAAACCTCCGCCCGATCGGGCGGAGGTTTGGCAAGCAAACCGCATAAGAAAGCCCCCGGCCGCGATAGCAACCGGGGGCTCTCTAAGCGAACAAGGGTCTAGACCTGCTCTACATCCCCATGTCCATGCCACCCATACCGCCAGGCATGCCGGCGCCGACGCCCTCTTCGGGCAGCTCGGCGACGATCGCCTCGGTGGTGAGGATGTTCTTGCCGATCGAGGCTGCGTTCTGCAGCGTCGAGCGCGTGACCATCGCGGGGTCGATCACGCCGGCGGCGACGAGGTCGACGATCTCGCCGGTCGCAGCGTTCAAGCCGTGGCCGGCCTTCGCCTTGCGCACGTCGTTGACGACGACGCTGCTCTCAAGACCCGCGTTGTACGCGATCTGGCGCAGCGGCTCCTCGAGGGCGCGGTGGATGATCTGTGCACCCGTGCGCTCGTCGAGGTCCTCGATGTCCTCGGCCTTGATCGCGGCCTGGGCCTCGAGCAGAGCAACTCCACCACCGGCGACGATGCCCTCTTCCAGCGCGGCGCGCGTGGCCTGCAGGGCGTCCTCGACGCGGTGCTTCTTCTCCTTGACCTCGGTCTCGGTGGCTGCTCCCACCTTGACCACGGCGACACCACCGGCGAGCTTGGCCAGGCGCTCCTGGAGCTTCTCACGGTCGAAGTCGCTGTCGGTGTTCTCGATCTCGCTCTTGATCTGGCCGACGCGACCCTTGATCGCGGAGGCGTCACCAGAACCGTCGATGATCGTCGTGTTGTCCTTGGCGATCACGACGCGGCGGGCCTGGCCGAGCTGGCTGACCTGCGTGTTCTCGAGCTTGAGGCCGAGCTCCTCGGAGATGACCTCGCCGCCCGTGAGGATCGCGATGTCCTCGAGCATGCGCTTGCGGCGGTCGCCAAAGCCCGGGGCCTTGACTGCCACACCGGTGAAGGTGCCGCGCAGCTTGTTGACCACGAACGTGGCCAGCGCCTCGCCCTCGACGTCCTCGGCGATGATCAGCAGCGGCTTGCCGCTCTGCATCACTGCCTCGAGCAGCGGCAGAATGTCGCGCACGGCGCCGATCTTGCTGTTGGCGATCAGGATGTAGGGCTCTTCGAGCACGGCCTCCATGCGGTCCTGGTCGGTGACCATGTACGGGCTGATGTAGCCCTTGTCGAACTGCATGCCCTCGGTGAACTCGAGCTCAAGGCCGAAGGTCTGGCCCTCCTCGACGTTCACCACGCCGTCCTTGCCGACCTTGTCGATCGCGTCGGCGATGATGTCGCCGATCTCGTCGTCACCGGCCGAGATGGCGGCGACGCGTGCGATCTGGTCCTTGCCGGAGACTTCCTTGGCGCGCTTGTGGATCGCTTCCACGACCTGGCCGACGGCCGTCTCGATACCGCGCTTGAGAGCGATCGGGTTGGCACCGGCCGCGACGTTGCGCAGACCCTGACGGACGATCGCCTGAGCGAGCACCGTTGCAGTGGTCGTGCCGTCACCGGCGACATCATTGGTCGCGGTGGCGACTTCACGGACGAGCTGCGCGCCCTGGTTCTGGAAGGGGTCGTCGACCTCGATCTCGCGTGCGATCGTCACACCATCGTTGGTGATCGTCGGAGCGCCGAACTTCTTGTCGAGCACGACGTAGCGGCCCTTCGGACCGAGGGTTACCTTGACGGCGTCAGCGAC
>CAZRAA010000052.1:0-9576 GCA_964597975.1 uncultured Thermoleophilaceae bacterium
CGATCCCGAGCGCGAGCGCGAACATCAGCGCGAAGTTCATCGCCCAGATCGAGACCGGTGTCACCTTGGTCACGAGGAACAGCGAGCCGGCCGCCGCGACCAGCGAGACGATCGTCAGCATCAGCGGCAGACCGGCGGCGACCAGCGAGCCGAAGGCAATCAGCAGAATGAAGAGCGTCACCGGCCACGAGATCAGCTCTGACTTCATCATCGCGTCGCGGTTGGCAACGTTGAAGTCCGACCACATGCCCGGTGCCCCAGTGAGATTCGCACTCACGCCTCGACCCGACGCCGCCGCCACTTCCTCTTTGATGCGATCAGCGGCGCGAACCATTTCGTTTGAACCCTCGGCGGCGCCGGCTTGAAGTACCGCGGTCTTGCCATCGCGGCTGATCGTCATGCCCACCTGCGGCTGCGCCACGGTGGTGACCGCCGGATCGGACTCGAGAATCTGCGTCACGTCGGCCAGTGTCTGCTTGAACGGGGCGTCAGAGACAGTCTGATTCTCCGAGCTGACCACGACCATCAGGCCGTAGCCGCCAAAGCCGGCGAAATTGCGATCGACGATCTCGCGTGCCGCGACGGACTGCGATCCCGAGGCTTCCCAGCCCGCTCCCGAGAGCGCATGCTCGACGCGCGGCGCGAAGAATCCGAGCACGACGATCAGCAGGATCCAAGCGATCATCACCGACTTGAAGTTCCGGGCCATCAGGCCGCCGAAGCGGCCGATCGGCCCGAGTGCGTCCGAAGTTGCCGAGGGGCTCACTTTGTCGGCTCCGAGACCGCGCAGCCCGGCTCGATGCCGGCGAAGTGACGGAGTATCAGCGATGCGCCGCAGAATCCAAAGCTTGCGTAGAGAAGTTGATTGATGGCGGCAAATCCGGTGAGCAGCAGAAACCACGGCGATACGAGCGCGGCGAGCAAAGAGCCGGTCAGGACGACGCTCCCGGCGATCGCGAACAGCACCCGCTCAAGCGGCCAGCTGCCGCGCCATGTTGAGTTTGTGTACGAGTCTGAGTTCATCGTGATGTCGCTTTCTGCTGGTTGCTCCGTTTTGAGATGAAGACACTATACAACTTTGCAGTTGTATATGCGTTACCATTGTTCAAGTAACCACCTACCCCTCCTTTACGATCAAGCGATGCCCAGAAAGAAAGCCCAAACGATTGAGATGACCGAACCCCTGGTGGAGCTCGTCGCCGAGCGCTTCCGCGTGCTCGGCGAGCCGATGCGAATCCGGCTGCTCAATGAGTTGCGCGAGGGAGACCTCAGTGTCGGAGAGCTACGTGCGGCGACCGGCGCCTCGCAGCAGAACGTGTCAAAACACCTCGGCATTCTGCACCAGGCCGGCATGGTCGATCGCGAGAAGGTGGGCAATCAGACCCGCTACAGCATTGCCGACCCTGGTGTGTTCGAACTGTGCGAATTGGTCTGCGGCGGAGTGCGGCGACAGATGGATGCAATCGACACGATCTTGCGCGACGCGGCGGCTTAACGAACTCTGAATACCGCTTTGTTGGCCGGTCAATTGGGCTGTCGTACATTTGACCCATGGACACCTCAAGTGACTGGACTCTCTGGCTGATCCTGGCGGGAATCCCCCTGCTGTTCGGCCTTTTCGCTCAGATGTCGGTCAAGCGCACGTTCGCCAAGTACAGCCAGATCAGGCCGGTCAACGGCATGACGGGAGCTGACGCGGCGGCGGCTGTGCTGCGTTCATCTGGCCTACCCGGACTGACCATCAACCCGGTGGAAGGTCACCTGACCGACCACTACGACCCCAAGCACAAGACGCTCAATCTCTCGGCCGATGTCGGCCAGGCGAGCAGCGTCGCCGCGATCGGTGTGGCTGCCCACGAGGCCGGCCACGCGATCCAAGATTCCAAGGGCTACTGGCCGATGACGGTGCGGCAGACTCTCGTACCGGCGGCGACGATCGGATCGCAGCTTTGGATCCTGCCGGTCTTTATCGGCTTCATCCTGCAATCGACCGGGCTGGTGACGATCGGGCTCGTTTTCTTCGCGGCCGTCGTGCTCTTCCAACTGGTGACGCTGCCTGTCGAGTTCGACGCCTCAAATCGTGCCTTGGTGGCACTGGAAGAGAACCACCTGCTCGCTTCTGGAGAGATCGACGGCGCCCGCGCAGTGCTGCGCGCGGCGGCGCTGACCTACGTCGCGGGATTCGTCGCCGCGCTCGGTCAGCTGGTCTATTTCTTCTTGGCCAGCCGCAACTAGCTAGCGAATCGACACCGGCGTGCCCGGCGGCGTGATCGCAAATAGCTTGCGCACGTCGCCATTGCGCAGCCGGATACTGCGCTCCTTGCCGCGCCCCGGAATGCGGCCCGGGCGGTTGGTTCCGTGGATGCCAATTGTGCGACCGCCTGGCCAATCCGATCCGCCGGCGACCTGGGCCGAGAGGCCCAGCGCGAATGGGCCGAAACGGCCCTTGGGGTTGACCGACTCCAGACGATTTCGCACGTAGAAGCTCCCAGCAGGAGTCGACGCCCTGCTACTTCCTACGCCGACGGCCGCGGAGAAGATCGCCTTCTCGAACTTGAAGAGCGTCAGCGTGAGCGCGGCGCGGTCGATCTCGATCCTGGTGTGAATCACGCGGTACTTCTCAAGCGCGCTCCGCGCGACCCAACCGCGCGCATCTGACCCCCGAAGCGGCAGTCGAACCTCGGTCCAGATCGTGCCGTCGCCATAGACACGCTCACGCAATGCGAGCACCAGCTCGCTGGTTCTGTCCGGCGTGCGGGTGGTGAGCTTGCGCAGCTTGACCCCTCTCTGACCGGGTTCGCTCCAGGCCGAGGTGCGCCGCCCGACGAACGCCCAGCGTGAGGTGTCCCGCTCGTTCGAGAGCAGGGTTTCGGTGTAGGTGCCCTGAGCGCCGCCGCGAGTTTTTGGCGGCTTATCGCCCTTGGCAGGCGCTGCGGACGCAAGGAGAAGCAGAACCGCGATTGCGGACAGGAGCGCGAGGGCGGGTCGCGCAAGTCGGGCGGAGGCGACTGCATGCATGCACCTGCATTATCGGACGATCCCAAACGTGGCCTGACTACCGATCTGGACGGGTAATCTTCGGAGTCTCTCACGGGCGCGTAGCTCAGTTGGTTAGAGCGCCTGCCTTACAAGCAGGAAGTCGGAGGTTCGAGTCCTCCCGTGCCCACTGGCTCATTGTCGCCCCCTTCGGGGCGACGCGTGTGCACGCAGCTTTGGCTCACGCCGCCGGGTCAACGCCCCGACGGCGTGAGTTTGCTTCGGTGGGCGTGGTTTGATTGTCGCCCCCTTCGGGGCGACGCGTGTGTATGCAGCTTTGGCTCAGGATGCCGGGTCAAGGCCCCGACATCCTGAGTTGGGACCACGTGTTTGCATCTGCCACAATGCTCCGGCATCTTGGGGATGTAGCTCAGTTGGTTAGAGCGCCGCCCTGTCAAGGCGGAGGTCGCGAGTTCGAGTCTCGTCATTCCCGTTTTCAGTTCGCTGTATTGCTCGTTTGTCGCCAGCTCGGAGGTTTCAGACTTGGAAGCATCGGCATCTCCCGCTGAAGGCTCGTCGCGTATCAGGGACCACGCGGTCACCCCGCTTGAGCTCTTCTTCGATCTCGTTTTTGTCCTCGCCTTCACCCAGGTGACCGCCAAGCTCGCCGAGGACCTCACTTGGTCCGGAGTCGCGCGATCCGTGTTGGTGCTCGCGGCTCTCTGGTGGGCCTGGAGCGCCTACGCCTGGCTGACCAACTCGTTCAACCCCAACGAGCCCCTGATGCGGCTGCCGATCTTCGTTTCGATGGCTGCCCTGCTCATCGTGGCGCTCGCTGTGCCGCAGGCCTTCGGCGAGAACGCGTTGCAGTTCGCTCTGGCCTATTTCGTGGTGCGGGCGATGCACGTCTTGCTCTTCTACTTCAACAGCTCCGATGAGCCCGAGGTCAGGCGTGCGGTGCTCAGGCTGGCCCCTCCGATGCTGATCGCCCCGGCACTGATCGTCGTCTCCGCCGCATTCGACGGCTGGACGCAAGCGGCCATCTTCACCGCGGCGCTTGCGCTGGATTACGCCGGTCCGTACCTGCGGTGGGACGAGGGCTGGTCGGTGATGCCGCATCACTTCGCCGAACGTTTCGGCCTGATCGTGATCATCGCACTGGGCGAGTCGATCGTGGCGATCGGTGCGGGCACCGGCGAAGTTGAGATCACCGCCGAACTGGCGATCGTCGCGACGATCGGCATCGGCGTGATCTGCGCGCTTTGGTGGATCTACTTCGACGTGGTGATCGCCGCCGCACGGAGACGGCTCGCCGAAGCTTCACCAGCCGAGCGCGTGAAACTGGCGCGCGACAGCTACTCGGTGCTGCACTTCTTCCTGATCCTCGGGATCATCTTCGCGGCTTTGGGCATCAAAAAGACGCTCGGGCACTACCACGATCCACTCAAGGAGATCCCGGCCTTCACGCTCTGCGTCGGACTCGCCCTCTACGTCGCAGGGTTGTCGGCGATTCGAAAGCGCAACATCGGATCATTCAACGTGCCGCGGTTGGTCGCCGCCGCCGCCTTGGTCGCGCTGTATCCGGTCGCGACCGAACTCGAATCGATCTACACGCTCCTCTGCGCGTTCGCGATCCTCGTGGCACTGATTCTCTTTGAGAGCTGGCGCTACAAAGAGGTCCGCGCTCGATATCGGGCCGCGGAAGCGCAGCTGTGACGAGCGGCGTCAGTTGACAAACGCCGCGTCGGACGCGCGATAGCGCTCCATCAATTCGTCTTGCACGTTGCGGCGTTGCTCCGTGCTTGGCGGCGCCAGCCGCTCCCAGGTGCCGGACTCATCCAGCTCCCAGGCGTTGGAGTTGTCGTCGAGGCATCGCTCGAGCGTGTCAAACAGCTCGTCCTTGAGCGACTCGTCCTCGACCGGGGTCACCAGCTCGACGCGGTTGTCGAGGTTGCGCCGCATCAGGTCCGCCGAGCCGATCAGCACGCGGCGTTCCTCGCCGCGAATGAAGGCGTAGATTCGCGAGTGCTCGAGAAAGCGCCCGACCACCGAGTTGACCCGGATGTTTTCCGAGACCCCGGGGATCCCAGGTCGCAGACAGCAGATCCCGCGCACGTTCAGCTCGACCGGAACGCCGGCCCGCGATGCGCGAAACAGCGCCTCGATGCACGCCACATCGACCAGCGAGTTCATCTTCATCTTGATCTGCGACGGCACACCGGCGCGGTGCGCTGCGATCGTCTTGTCGATCTCTTCGAGGATGCCGCTGCGCATCTGGCTCGGGGCGATCAGCACCTTGCGCATCTGGCTCGGTCGCGCAAACCCGGTCAAGAAGTTGAACATGTCGGTCACGTCGGCGCCGATCTGCGGATCGGTCGTGAAGAGCCCGAAATCGGTGTAGAGGCGGGCGGTCGCCGAGTGGTAGTTGCCGGTGCCGATATGAACGTAGTTGCGCACCCCGTTGCCCTCGCGCCGCACGACGAGCACACACTTCGTGTGCACCTTCAGCGCCGGCGGACCGTAGACGACGTGTACACCCGACTGCTCAAGCTCGCGGGCCCAGGCGATGTTTGCGCGCTCATCGAACCGCGCCTTGAGCTCCACCAGCGCCACCGCCTGCTTGCCGCGCTCGGAGGCGCGAATCAGCGCCGGGACCAGCGGGGAATCGTCGGAAGTGCGGTACACAGTGAGCTTGATCGCCAGAACGTCGGGGTCGTTGACTGCTTCGGCGACGAAGCGTTCCACCGAGGACGAGAAGGATTCGTAGGGGTGGTGGACGAGGATGTCGCCCTCGCGCATCGCGCCGAGCACCGAGAGCTGCTCGCCGTCGGCATCGCGCAATTTGGCCGGGATCACCGGCGACCATTTGGCGTCGCGCAGATCGTCGTGTCCGGAGAGCTTGACCACCTGCCAGAGGTCGTTGAGGTCGAGCAGGCCGTCGACTTCGAAGACGTCGCGCTCCTCGATCTCGAGCGACTCGACGAGCTCTTCGCGCAGCTCGCGCGCGATGCCCTTGCCGACCTCAAGCCGCACGACCTCACCAAAGCGGCGGCGGCGCAGTTCGTCCTCGACCGCCCGAAGCAGGTCGTCGGCCTCGTCGGAGACGGTGAAGTCGGCGTCGCGCGTGACCCTGAAGGTCACGTGGTCGAGAATCTCGGTGCCCGGGAAGAGCATCTCGAGGTTGTCCGCGATCACGTCCTCGAGCGGCACCAGCACATCGCCGAGTGTGACGAATCGCGGCAGGATCTCCTTGGGAACCTTGACCCGCGCGAAGATCGTCTGGTCGAGCTGCGGATCGCGCAGCAGCACCGCGAGGCTCAGCGAGAGGTTCGAGATATAGGGAAACGGCCGACCCGGACCGACGGCCAGAGGCGTCAGCACCGGGAAGATCTGCGACTCGAAGACGCGCTTTAGCTCCGCGCGCTGCTCGGGATCAAGTTCCTGCGCGCGGCGAATGTGGATGCCGTGCTCGGCAAGCTGCGGGATCAGGGTTTGGTGCAGCAGACGCGACTGACGATCGATCTGATCCACCGCGCGCTCGCGGATCCCGCTGACGGTCTGCTCGGGGGTGAGGCCGTCGGCACCTCGCTTTTCGATGCCGGCGTCGATCAAGTCGTGCATCCCGGCCACGCGGATCATCACGAACTCGTCGAAGTTGCTCGAGAAGATCGCGGTGAACTTGACCCGTTCGAGCAGCGGCGTCGCAGGGTCTTCGGCCAGCTGCAGCACGCGGTCGTTGAAGTCCATCCAGGAGAGTTCGCGATTGAAGAAGTGATCGCGATCGCGTAGGTCAACCTCGTCGGCCTGCAGTTCGCGGGCGGCCGATTCGGCGGTCGCGCGCGCGGCGGCGGGAACCTGCGTCGACTCGAACGCGTCGCGCGGGATGACCTCGTGTGAGCGTGTTGTCGCGCTGTCAGGGTCGGTCATGACAGCAATTCCAGCAGCTTTCCTTCGCGGAGTCCCCCCTTGCCGATCTTCAGCGGTCGAGAAAGACGGTCGCCGATGTCCTCGAGGATCATCACGCCGGCCGGAAGAACCTGTACGCGCTCGATGTCCAGGCCGAACTCTTCGGCGACTTCGTCCGCGGCGTGGCGGGTTATCAAGCGGATCGCCCGCTCCATCGTCTCATGCTCGAGCACGTTGCCCACCATCCGCCGAAGCGACGACGCGGTGCCGCCGATCGCAATCGCCTGATCGACCGTCGGGAACGGGAACTGATCGAACATTTCTGCCACCTCCTCGCGCGCTGCGGAGAGGTCCGCGGGGCTTGGTGGATCATTGTGGATATGCATGTCCGAGACCAGGCCCGAGCCGATGCGAAACGAAGTCGACCACTTCACGCCGTCGGCGAGCGTCCCCACGGCGACTTCCGTGGATCCGCCGCCAACATCGATCACGGCAATCGACTCGGTCGGGTCCTGCGGCAGGTGGTGGGTCGCGCCGAGGAACGCGAGGCGCGCCTCCTCGTGTTCGTCGAGCACGTCGATTCGGACGCCGCTCTCCCCCTCGATCGTCTCCACCAGCTCTTCGCCGTTGGTTGCGTCGCGCGTGGCGGCGGTCGCCATCGCGTAGACGTCCTTTGCGCCCATCACTTTGGCGAGTTTCACCTGGGTTGCGATCGTCCCGGCGAGGTCGTGAATCTTCTTGTCGGGGATCGACCCGTCAACCTCGAGGCCGCGCCCAAGTCGGGTGTAGGCGCGCTGACTGAGCAGCTGGCGAAATCCATCGCCGCGCTTCTCGGCGACGAGCAGGCGAGTGGTGTTGGAACCGATGTCGATCACGGCGGCCGGGTGCCTGCCGTTGGCTGCCTTGCCGCGCTGCTCCTTGCTGATCGGGTCTGTCGCCATGCGTCTATCTCACCATACGCGGCGGGCGACCCTGCAAAGCGGTTGTGAAGCCGATTAAAGGGTCGGAATCTCGCGCAGGCGCTCGGCCAGCAGGCGGCTGTAGATCTTCTGCACGGGGCCTTCGGGCTGGGCAGTTTCGAGCGAGACGCTGCCGGATTCTGTGAGCCTGGCCCTCAGCGGAACGCGCTCGGTGGCGGTCAGCAGCAAGGCTTCGATCTCGCCGCTGAGTCCAGTGGCTTCTTCACGTGTGCCCAGGGCGGCTTCGATCGCCTGGCAGGCGGCGTCTGCTTCCTGGGTTGCCAGTCCCCCTTGCTTTACCCGGGCGTCCGTGACGTCGCCGACGGCGAAAAGGTTCTCGGTGCCCTTGACGCGCTGGAGGTTGTCCACCGGGATGAAGCCGTTCTCGTCGGTCGGTACTCCCTGAGGCGTACGCGGCTCAAGGCGCGGCATCGAGACGAGCCGCTCGGCGGGGTGGGTGGTCGAATCGTCGAGCGTGACTGTGTTTCCGTCGTAGAGGCTGACCGTGGCGTTCGCGTGCACGTGTACGCCCAAGCGTCGGCAGAACTCAGCGACGTGCGCGCTGTGATCGTCCCCGTAGATGATCAGCGGGCTGGGCTCCGGGGTGACCAGGGCGACGTCGACCTGCTGACCCGATTGGCGCGCGGCGCGGTCGGCGATCATCAGGGACAGCTCGTACAGGGGCAGGCGGTGGGTCGGGCCGTCGGGCATGGTGAAGACGACGCTGCGCAGCTCGCCACGATCAACCGCTCCGACGATCCCGGTGACCTCCTCGATCGATCCAGGCAGGCCGAGCGTGATCGCCGGCTCCGGAAGCGGCGCGCGCGGCGTGGTGCCTGTTGCGATCACCATCGCGTCGAAGGCGAATTCGTCGCCCTCCGGCGAGTGGGCCGTGCCGGCTTGATGATCGACACGGTCGATCACCCCCTGCCACTGGTGAACATTTGGGTGGGCGATGATCTCGCCGACCGAATAGCTCGCGGTCTCCGAAACGCCGAATGGCTCCATCACCATGTTCGGTCGGTAGTGAAATTCGGTCTGCGGAGAGATCAGCGAGATCTCCGGTTCCAGGTGCTCGCTGCGACTGAGCGCAAGCGTCGCCTCAAGCGCCCCCGGCCCACTACCAGCAACAAGAATCCGAACCCGCTCGCTCATGCGCTGAATCTACTCGGAGCTGGCGGGGCCAAGCGCGTTTCTGCCAAGAAATACGTCTTGCCGAATCTGGCAAGACGTACCTCTTCGCAAGATTTGGCTTTCTGGAGGGGGTGATTGGAATTGGGGGGTAAACATGCGGCCCGGAATCCATTAACGGGAGGAATCGTCCACTTCCGAGCCGGAGCACGCTATGCCCAGTCGATACCAGATCAAGCCCAAGCACGCCGCCAATCAGACCTTCCATGTCACTTCGCGCGGCGCAGGCAACCTGAAACCGTTTGCTCGCAGGACCGACAAGCAGGAGTTCCTCGACCGACTCGCCCGGTATCTCAGCAAGAACGTTGTCGTCGATGCGGCACGCCGGCCCTACGAGAAGCTCTTCGACGAAGTCGCGGTTCTCGCCTACTGCGTTCTCGACACCCACTTTCACCTGATCCTGCACCAGTTCACCGATGACGGGATGGAGCGTCTCATGCGCCGAGTCCTAACCAGTTACGGGCGCTACCACGTGAAGGTCAGCGGTTGGCGCGGGCCGACCTTCCAGGGCAGATACGGCGCCGACATCGCCCAAGGGCCCGAC
>CAZRAA010000052.1:9676-16239 GCA_964597975.1 uncultured Thermoleophilaceae bacterium
GCGCGGGCCGACCTTCCAGGGCAGATACGGCGCCGACATCGCCCAAGGGCCCGACATCTGGCAAGACGTACCTCTTCGCAAGATTTGGCTTTCTGGAGGGGGTGATTGGAATTGGGGGGTAAACATGCGGCCCGGAATCCATTAACGGGAGGAATCGTCCACTTCCGAGCCGGAGCACGCTATGCCCAGTCGATACCAGATCAAGCCCAAGCACGCCGCCAATCAGACCTTCCATGTCACTTCGCGCGGCGCAGGCAACCTGAAACCGTTTGCTCGCAGGACCGACAAGCAGGAGTTCCTCGACCGACTCGCCCGGTATCTCAGCAAGAACGTTGTCGTCGATGCGGCACGCCGGCCCTACGAGAAGCTCTTCGACGAAGTCGCGGTTCTCGCCTACTGCGTTCTCGACACCCACTTTCACCTGATCCTGCACCAGTTCACCGATGACGGGATGGAGCGTCTCATGCGCCGAGTCCTAACCAGTTACGGGCGCTACCACGTGAAGGTCAGCGGTTGGCGCGGGCCGACCTTCCAGGGCAGATACGGCGCCGACATCGCCCAAGGGCCCGACCACCTTCGAGAGATGCTTGGCTACACGATTCTCAACGACCCGATCCAGCAACTGGGTCACGAGTTCTCGAGCAACGCGATCATGCTCGGCGAGCGCACGTCGACTTGGCTGAGGTCCGACCTGGCGCTCGGAGTCTTCGGCGGCGTGGAGGGGTACCGCTCATACATGAACCGCACCGGCCCAGCGCGCGTTGCGTCCAAGCTGAAGCGCTGGGGCATCGACCCCGCCGATCGTCCATATCGACCGATCTAAGCCACCTTCTGCCAAGAAGTACGTCCTGCCGAAATCGGCAAGACGTATTTCTTGGCAGGATCGCGCTTAGATGTGCGGATTCGTCTTGACCAAGTGCTTGCGCTGGAGTTCGTGGAGGCCGCCGGTGACTTCGAGACTCTTGCACTCCTGCTCGATGTCGCTGGCGAGCGTCTCGACCATCGTGTACGTGAAGGTCTCCTTGACCAGAGCACGCAGCAGCGTGACCTCTTCCGCGTTCGGCGGCAGCGTGTAGGCGGGGACCATCCAACCGCGGCGTGCTGAAAGTGCGCCGGCGACATCGAACTCGTCGAAGCCCCAATCCTTGTTGAGCTTGAAAGCCACCAAGGGCAGCTGCGGCTCGCCCTCGAGAATCAGATCGAAGTAGCCGCTCTCCTTGATCCTTCGCCCGAGCTCGATGGCGTTCTGCATCATCAGCTTGATCACAGCCTCGTACCCGGCGCGTCCCAATCGGACGAACTGGTAGTACTGCGCCAGCAGCATCGCCGACCCGGTCGAGAAGTTCAGCGTGAAAGTCGCGTCCTCTTTGCCCAGGTAGTTCTCCATGAATACGAGGTCCGGGCAGAGGTCCGACTTCTCGCGGAAGATCACCCAACCGACCCCCGGGTAGACGAGCCCGAACTTGTGGCCCGAGGCATTGATCGATCGCACCTGCTCAAGCCGGAAGTCCCATTTGACATCCGGGTAGAGGAACGGCCACACGAACGCGCCAGACGCGCCGTCAACGTGGATCGGCACATCGAGCCCTTCCTTCTCCTTCAATTCGACAAGCATGTCGTTGATACCCGAGACGTCATCCGAGTGACCGGTGAATGTCGTGCCCACGACCGCAGCGACACCGATCGTGTTCTCGTCGATGAACGGACGCACGTCCTCAGCATCGATCGTGTACTTGTCGGGAGCAAGCGGAACGATCCGCGGCTCCACATCGAAGTAGCGACAGAACTTGTCCCAGACGACGTGCACGTCGCCGCCGAAGATCAGATTGGGCTTGGTGGTGTCCTTGCCCTCGGCCTCGCGCCGCTTGCGCCAGTTCCACTTGAGGTTTAGCGCGCCAAGCATGATCGCCTCTGACGACCCCTGGGTTCGCGCGCCGGTCGTCTCGCCAGGCGCGTTGAACAGTTCGGCGAGGATCCGAATGCAGCGCTGCTCGATCTCCGCCGTCTGCGGATACTCAGCGTGGTCGATGAAATTGCGGTGCAGGTTGTCGGCGATCAGCTTCTGCGCCGACGGCTCCATCCAGGTGGTGACGAACGTCGCGAGATTTCGCATTGGTTCGCTGTCGAGAAAGAGCTCCGCCTCGATCAACATTCGCGCTTCTTCAGCGCCCATACCGTTGTCGTGGAGCCGGTCCGTCGGCAACTTCTCGAGATTGATCTTTTCGAGAGCTCCGTGCGTGGAATCGTTGAGTGCATGCATGCGGCAACTCTGCCAGATTGTCCGGCAGCGCGTTGCCAGCTACCTGAACACGAACGGCCACCCGAGGGTGGCCGTTCGCATTCGTCATCCTGGGGAGGTGACTAGTACAACACCGGATCCGGAGGAGACACGGTGAAGCTGTAGGTCTGGCCGGGGCCCGACATCAGGCTGCTCAGCAGCGGGCCCTGCAGGCCGCATCCGGAGAGCGACGCAAACGTCGTCGTGCCCGAGAAGCCGATCTTGCCGGCGCCAAGGTCCGAGACCGGACCGCTGTAGGAAAGCGGCAGTGTCGACGGCGATGTCGTGCTGCAACCAGACGGGATCTGGAACGGGCCGGAACCGACCGACTCGAGCGCGATGTTCACCTTCACCTGGCCGTTGATCGAGAGCTGACCGCCATTGCTGACCGCCACGGTGCCGGTCAGCGGACCGCTCTGCGTGATCGAGAGCTTGACGGTGATCGGGATGCCGACCAGCGTGAGGTCCTGGTTGAACGTCGGAATATTCAGCGCAGAGTTGTTCAGTTGCCCGGCGGTGACGTCGGCGTCCGTTGAGAACGTCGCATTGCTCGGCAGGGTGACGTCCTGGTCGAGCGTCTTCAGGTGCACATTGCCGCCGAGCTTCCAGTTCTTCATCGAGATGACGAAGTTGCCCGAGTTGCTGTTGGCGTTGGCCGTCGGCTTGGCGCGCAGCGTCAGGCACGTGCCGAGCGTGTAGTTGCCGTTGATGCGGGCCTCCAAGAAGGAGAGCGCGCCCGAAGCACCCTGGAACTGTGTCGCGATGTGCTCGGACGGGTAGGCCTCGTAGGTCACATTGGTGCCCTTGTCGCAGTAGGCCTTCTTCAGGTCGATCGAAGGCTGGAGCGGAATGAACTCATCGGCGGTGCCGTGGTAGAGGTAGAGCGGCACCGAGATCTTCGCCGTGCCGAGCTTTTGCGCGTCGACCGCCGCACCGATCGCCGGGTTGGCCAGCAGCTGGCTGAGCGTCTGGTTGCCGACTGTGTACTCGGAGAGGCTGTGATTGAGGTAGGTGAAGAGCGCCTCGAATACGCACATCTGCTTGGCGGCGGCGATCGTCGCCTGACCGTTGGCGTTGGCCAGCGTGTTGAGGTTGATCGCCGACGGGTACTGCTGCGCCAGGCCATAGATCGCCATCAGCATGAACGCCTCACCGTTGCGCCCGTCGAGGTTGGCGGCGGTGCTCCGCAGGTCGGCGGGAACACCACCGGCAGCGACGCCGACGACGTTCAGAGCGGAGGCGTACGAGGCCTCGATCTCACCGGCTTCGGCAGCCGTCTGGCCACCCTGCGAGTAGCCCCAGATCGCAACCTTGGTCGAGCTCTTCAAGCCAACGTTTGGCACGGTGAATGCCGAACGAACCGCGTCAAGCAGCGCGCGAGCCGCGTTCTGGCCGACGATGTAGGTCGGATTTGCGCCGTTGGTGTAGCCATCGTTGTCGGTGATCACGACCGCGTAGCCCTTCTTCAGGGCGGCGACGATGTTGGCGATCTCGTAGTCGCTACCGGCGGCGATCTGTTTGCTCGGCGCGCACTGCGGGCCAAGACCGTGGGTGCCGACCGCGTAGGCGACGACCGGGCGTGGGTTCAGGCCGAGGAATCCGGCGTCCCAGCTGGTCGTCGGAACGAGCACGGTGGCCGTTGCCGCCACCCGCGTGCCGTCGATCTTCGTCGTCGTGTACTGCGTGCGCCAGGCATTCAGGCCAGGTGCGCCGGACCCGAGGTTGGCGGACGAGCTCGCGTACTTGATCAGCGTGCCGTTGCCGCTGGGTAGTGAGCCCGGAACGTTGTAGACGTCGGTCGTCGTGGTGGACGTCGCGGCCGAAGCCGATCCGGCCAACGCCAACGCGATGAGGACCGGCAACGCAAGCGCGGCCAGCCGCATCTTCAATAGATGCTTGTGCATGAATCCCCCAAAGGACTTGATCTTGATTGAGACAACTGGCGACAGACCCCCCAAGGGCTGGCCAGTCGGCCAAACATAACAGATAATCCGAAACTGATTCGGTTTTTGTTTCGGTTTGAGTGATTCCTCGCGCGTTACTCTCGCCTGCGGGAGGGGCATTGGCGACCAAGGAACCACGCCAGAAACGCAGCCGCGAGCGCGTCGAGAAGATCATGCTGGCGGCCGGCGACCTACTGGCAAAGTCGGCCGACGCCGATGCGCTGACGACGACTTCGGTTTCCAAGCGCTCCGGGGTTCCGGTAGCGACGATCTACCGCTACTTCGCCGACCGCTCGGCGATCATCTCGGCCTTGATCGACCGCGAGACGGCCGAGATCGACGAGGTCGTGATCGAGCGCCTCGCGCGGCTTGAGACGGTCAGCTTCTCGATCCTGCTCGAGACGATCATGCATGCGCACCTTGAGCACTTCCAGGCCAGCCGCCGCTCGATCGTGCTGTGGTTCGGTGCACGCAAGAGCAACGAGGTGCTCGGCCGTGTCGAGCGACGCTACAAGTACCTCGGCGACTGGCTCAAGAATGGAGCGATGAGCTCGGAGATGGCCACGCCCCAAACCCCGGCCTTCGGGCCGGAACTGATCGTCTGGACCTGCGATCGAGCGTTCGAGTTCATGTTCCGAGAGGAGCGCGGGGTCGAGCAAGAACAGCAGATCATGGATCTGACCCTGGCGCTGGTCGGCGAGGCGGTGCGGATGTACGACACCCCACGCGGTCGCGACGGCATCCCGCGCGAGGAGTTCCAGAAGTACTTCGGACCGTACGCTCCGCCCAACGGGCCGGCGAGCTGATGCCCCCCGCGGTTTAGTTCGCAGGCGAAGCAACGCGCCCAGACCTCCAGTGGTATCAGTGAAGTAAGTCCGCCGGCCCCGGCGGACGCCGCAGTCCCGATCTTTGGAGGAAGTCATGATCTGCGCAATGACCGCGCGCCGCATAACTGACGGCCGCGTGGATGAGTTCATCGAGAAGTTCGGCGAGGCACCAGAGAAGATCCCGGAGGAAATCGCGAGCAAGTTCAAGGGCGTCTACGCCTGCCGCGATTCCGAGGATCCCAACGTGATCCTCACCTTCGGACTCTTTGACGGCACGCTCGAGGAGTTCCGCGAGCTGCAGTCGGGAGACGAGCGCGCCGAGCAGCTCGACCAGATCGCGCCAATGGTCGAGGAGGTGCTGATCGACAGCTCCTTCGAGGTGGTGCGCGATCTATCCCCCGCAATGTCCCCCGCGCGATAAGTCACGCGCGTCCCGACAGGAGCGCGAGGACTAAGAACCACGAAGGGCCGCCCTGATTGGCGGCCCTTCGTGGTTCTGATTGCCGTGCAATTGAAGTGGGGCTCGGCTCGGTGCGCACATGCCGTGTCGGCTGCTGCACCCGGCCGGTGGGACTAGTGATCCGGCCGCCTCGCCTCACCGGTGCAAGGTCTGGATTTCGCTCTCGCGAAGCACGAACGCGTCAGCGCTCCCGCACCTCCAGAGTCCCGCAAAACATATGACTGATACGGACCACCTCCTCTCTCTGGTGGAACCATTGAACCACGCAGAGAGGCGGAGGCGTCCGCTTCAGATCTCGTGCTAGGCCGGCGTCTTGGTCGACGGGTCCGGCACGATGCGGATGTACGGCTTGGGAGACTCCCATCCTTCGGGGTACTTCTCCTTGGCGGCCTCGTCGGAGACGCTGCCGGCGATGATCACGTCGTCGCCCTTGTTCCACTGCGCCGGGGTTGCAACGGCCTCCTTGGCGGTCAGCTGCAGCGAGTCGATCACGCGGAGAATCTCGTCGAAGTTGCGACCGGTGGTCATCGGGTAGATCAGGATCAGCTTGATCTTCTTGTCGGGGCCGATCACGAAGACGTTGCGCAGTGCGGCGTTCTGGGCCGGGGTACGCAGCGTCGGGTCGGTGTCGATCAACTCCAGCATCCCGTAGGCGTTGGCGATCGCGTGGTCGGTGTCACCGATGATCGGGTACTGCGGACGTGTGCCCTGCGTCTCTTCGATGTCGTCGGCCCACTTCTCGTGGTTGTCGACCGGGTCGGTCGAGATGCCGATCACCTTGACGCCGCGGCTGGTGAACTCGGGCTCAATGCTCGCGAGGTAACCAAGCTCAGTCGTGCAGACCGGCGTGAAGTCGCGCGGGTGGCTGAAGAGGACGGCCCAGCCGTCGCCGATCCACTCGTGAAAGTCGATCTCGCCCTGGGTGGTCTGTGCTTTGAAGTTCGGGGCTTCAGAGCCGATGGTGAGGTTTGACATGGTGCTGTTCTCCTGGGGTGTTGCTTGCTGACCGCCTGCCGGCAGTCGAAATCTGACGTTGCCAACACAATACCCCTAAT
>CAZRAA010000053.1:0-16047 GCA_964597975.1 uncultured Thermoleophilaceae bacterium
CCTTGTAGATCGTGGCCTTCTCGGTGACGAGGTCGACGATTCCGGCGAAGTCGCCTTCAGAACCGATCGGAAGCTGAATCGGCACAGCGTTGGCGCCGAGGCGGTCGATCATCGTCTCGACCGACTTCTCAAAGGATGCTCCGGTGCGGTCCATCTTGTTGACGTAGGCGATGCGCGGCACGCGGTACGTGTCGGCCTGACGCCAGACGGTCTCGGACTGCGGCTCGACGCCGGCGACGGAGTCGAAAACGGCTACTGCGCCGTCGAGCACGCGCAGCGAACGCTCGACCTCGACGGTGAAGTCGACGTGGCCCGGCGTGTCGATGATGTTGATGCGGTGGTCATTCCAGAAAGCGGTGGTGGCGGCGGAGGTGATCGTGATTCCACGCTCCTGCTCCTGCTCCATCCAGTCCATCGTGGCTGCGCCCTCGTGAACCTCACCGATCTTGTGGGTCTTACCGGTGTAGTAGAGGATGCGCTCGGTCGTCGTCGTCTTACCGGCGTCGATGTGAGCCATGATCCCGATGTTTCGGGTCTTTTCTAGTGAAACTTGGCGTGGCATGACAGGTTGATTGGATCCTGTGTGGGGTCGATGGCTGCGCGTGATGAGCAGCGGCTCTCTGGAATTTGGACTCGCGCCGGCTTGCTTGCGAGGTTGGAACTTGGCTTCTTACTGATTTGACGCGTTCGCCTTAGGGCACAAAAAAGGGCCCTCGCAGGGCCCGCGTCGATCCCCAGCCCATTGACAAGCCTGGGGATCGGCCCTACGTGTAAGTCCCGTTATGTGGTCGAATTGGATGTCATATGACTTCGAACCACCCGATCCAGTCGCCTCAGTGATCTGATGCGGCCGGTTCGGCGGCAGACCTCGCAGCTCTTCGCACCCGCTCCGCCGATTGAAAAGCAATGCCTTTCGCACAGCACAGCGCGTGTGACCGCAAGATCGCGAGCGATGGTAGCACGGGTGCGGCGCGCGCGCCCGCTGGGCCAACCAACTTCTGCAATCGCTTTCTCAGCGATTCTTGCGGCGCAGTCGGCGGAGCGGCGCCGTGATGCGCCAACTGACCGAATCGCGCATCGCGCGAACCTCCGTCTCGAGCTCGTCAATACGGCGATTGCGGTCCTTCAGCTGCTCGCTGAGCACGTGCGCCTGACCCTCGTGTCGCCAGCTCTGGCGGGCAAGCCGGGCCAGTTCGCGCTCGGGAGCGAAGGCCGCCGTGTCAGACGGAAATTCAGTCGCCGCGCGGGCGATCTCAACGAGCCTTGCAACGTGATCTTCGACCGCATGCAACTGGAGCGCGGTCTCGGCTGACCAGGCTCCAAGCTCGCTCGAATACGCACTGATGTCCGCGGCGATCTCCTCGGCACTCGGGTCTCCAGCCAGCGCGGTCCCGCCAAAACCTCGAGATTCGAGCAAGTCGTAGCTCTCGGCATTTACCCAGCCGTCGCTGCCCCACATGTCGTAGACGTAGGCGGCGCGGCCGCAGGCCATCGCTTCGACGATCGCGCGACCCTTGCCGAAGACGATGTCGGCCTCGTTGATCACGTCTTCTGGGCGCGTGACAGCGCCCTCGCCCGTCTCGCCCACGTGGCGGACCGAAAGGCCTGCGAGCGAGCAGGCCCGCCGCAGTCGCTCGAGCCGCTCCCCCTCCAGGTAGTTACTGAGGATCAGCGCGCGGCGCGGCGTCTGGGAGATCGGAGATCGATCGCGAAAACGCGTGCGGTCGATCGGCTGGCGCAGTTCGTGGTGGGGCACCGAGAGCGCCGCGCCTTCCACGCGCGAACGTGCGAACCCTCCAAGCGTGACCGTCGCTGAGATCCTTCCGGCAATCTGCGGCGGGACGTAGTTGTCGAAGTAGCGCCCATGCACCACGAAAACCTGCGGGAGCTCGGGGTGCGCGGCGGCGACATCGTGACTGGCGATCGCGCTGTGCACAAACGCGACGTCGAATTCGCCGGGAAGCTCGTCTGCGCCTGCAACCCGCAGCCCCAGCCGCTCTCCGTATTCGGATGCTGCCCCAAGCTCCGCAGAAGAGATCCAGACGTCGTGCCCGTTGCGCTGCATGGCGTCCGCCGCCGTAAGCAGGTAAGTCTGCACTCCGCTACTGCCGGAGAGCGTGTGTGTCGCGTGGACCAGGCGCATCGCCCGATTCTACGGTCCCGGCGCAGCGCGTCGCGGGCGTTCAGACGCGGATCCAGCGGCTCGGGAAGAATCCGGCGGGCTCCGGCTTCTCGCCGGTGAACGCGTCGGCAGGGGCGACGATCAGCGAGTCCTCCCCCTCACCAAGCCACGCGCCCCACCAGGAAAAGCTGCTGTTGGCGATCACCGCGTGATCGCAGGCGGAGATCAGCGCAAGGTCTTCAAACGGCGAGTTCGTGCCTGAGATCACCCGGGTGGGCGCGGGGATCTCCAACTCCGCGCGGCACCACTCGGGATCGTCGCTGAAGACGAAGAACTCGGCATCCGCGTTGCGTTCAAGCAGGAATCCAGCTGCGCGCCGGTAGTAGTCCGTGCCGAGCACGCCGAAGCGCGCGCCCATCCGCGGATCGTCAACGAGATCCCCCCGCCGGACATGAACGGCGATACTGCAACTTGCAGCGCCGATCGTCTCGCGGCCGGCCTGGATCGCCGGGGTTTCGCGCGGGCGAAGTTCGCGCCGAACCAAGGGTTCAACATCCTTGAAGTAGCCCTCGCTCTGCCAGTAGCCGCAGATGAAGCTCCGCGCGGGCGCGCCCGCGAGTACCGACGCGTCAAAGTCGGAACCCTGCTGGCGCAGCACTTCCGCGCCGAATCGCTCGCGCGCGTACGCCGCCTCTGCCGCCGGGTCAGCCATGAACTCGGCGCTCTTGTGTTCGCCCAGGTCCAGCTTCGCGCGGATCCGGAAGTCGCCCAGCGCATAGGTCCGATGGGGCTCGAGTCCAAAGTAGGAGACGTCAAAGCGCAGCTTGGTGCGCGTCCGTTCGGCGACTGCGCGACCGGTCGCATACTGAAAGAGCTGGTTGCCCAGGCCGCTGAAGAGCCTGACCGTGGTCCACCCTCGGCGAAGCTCGGGCCTGCGCATCACATCTCTTCTGCGACCCGCGGCGCCATCCGCCTGATCGCCGTGAATCCCAGCAGCGCCAGCAGCACAGTGACCCCGAGCGGGATGAGCAGCAACGCCCAGCTCCCGAACACATCCACGGTGCTCGGCGCACTCGGGTCGATCACCGCGTGGCGCATCTGCTGGATGATCGCCGCCACCGGGTTGCAGAGAATCAGCTTTTGGATTGCGGAGTTGGTGACGAACTCGATCGGATAGATCACCGGCGAGGCGTAGAAGAGCACCTGGGCGATCACTTCCCAGATCGGCCGCACGTCGCGATAGCGCACGAAAAGCGCCGACAGCCCCGTGCCCACCGAAGCCGTCACGATGTAGAGCAACACCAGCAGCGGTGCGATCTCAAGCCAGCTGAGCATCGGCGTGACGCCACTGATCAGCGCGAACACGAGCACCACCAAGTAGTTGAGCACGAGCGTGAGAAAGAGCGAAGTCACGGTCGAGAGCGGCACCGTGAGCAGCGGGAAGGCGATCTTGCGCACGAGCCCCTCGCGCTCGACGATCGAATTGACCGAGCCGTTGGTCGAATCCGAGAAGAAGCTGTAGAGCACGATGCCGGAAAGCAGCACGACCGGGTAGTACGCCGCCGTCCCAAAACGCAGGATCTGCGAGAAGACCACGTAGAGCACCGCGAACATCATCAGCGGCCGCATCAGCTGCCAGGCGTAGCCCAGGACCGAGCCGAAGAACTTCAGCTTGAAGTCGAGATAGGCGAGCATCCACGTGAGGCTGAGGAAGCGCCGAGCCGACCCGCCCAGCGCGCGCGGTCCAGCGACCCGGTCGGGCATCCGCGCCGGCAGGGCCGCCAGTTCCTCTGGCGTGTAGCTCTGTACCGGCGGGGCGACGCGCGCGGCGGTCTCGGCAGCCATCAGGTCGCTTCCTTCTCGCGAAAGTTGATCTCGAGATAGCGCTCGCTGACCTCATCGGCGTCGCCGATCGCGATCATGTCACCGTGGTCGAGCAGCACCGCGCGATCGCAGAAGCGCTTGACCGCGTCCATCCCGTGGGTGACAAAGACGATCGTCTTGCCGGAGTCGCGCATGTCCTCGAACTGGTCGAAGCACTTCTGCTGAAACGCCGCATCGCCAACCGCGAGCACCTCGTCGATCAGCAGGATGTCGGCGTCGATCTGCAACATCACGCTGAAGGCCAGGCGCACGTACATTCCCGACGAGTAGTTCTTCAGCTTGAGGTTCTCGAACTGCCAGAGCTCGGCAAATTCCATCACCTTGTCAAAGCTGGCGCGGGCCGCTTCAACGTCGAGGCCCATCAGCGTCGCATTCAGAACGACGTTGTCATAGGCCGGCAATTCGGGGTTGAATCCGACGCCGAGCTCGATGAATGAGCTGATCGTCCCATCGTTGTAGATCGCTCCCCCATTGGGCGCGTAGATCCCCGCGATGCACTTGAGCAGCGTGCTCTTGCCGGATCCGTTGCGGCCGACAAGGCCGAAGAACTCACCCTTCTCGACGTGGAACGAAACCTCGCGCAGCGCGTCGAACTCGTTGCGCTGCTTGCTGCGGATCGGGTGCAGCGCCCGTTCCTTGAGAGTCTGGACCCGGTCGGTGGGTAGCGAGAAGCTCTTGGAGACGTTGTCGATCAGCAGCGCGGGCAGCGGTTTGGCCGCGCCGATCGCGGCGTCGCTGTTGGGGGCCGTCTGCACGGCGGAGAGCTTAAACGGCGGACCGTGAAGGGCCGCCGCGCGACGAACTACCAGCGGGCCGTTCGAGGCGGAGCCGAGAACCGCGGCGCGGAGCGTCGCATTCAACTGAGGAATGCTTTTTCAGTCGTTATCGCTGGTTTACCAGCGGTAATGACTAAAGGCGCGGTTGGCCTGAGCCATGCGGAAGATGTCTTCCTTCTTCTTGAACGCGGCGCCCTGGTCGGACTGTGCGTCAAGCAGCTCGTAGGCCAGACGGTCCTGCATTGACTTCTCGCGGCGGTCGCGCGAAGCCTCGACGAGCCAACGGATCGCCAGTGTGCGCGCACGGCGCGACGGCACCTCGACGGGCACCTGGTAGCTCGCTCCACCGACGCGACGGCTCTTGACCTCGACGTTCGGCGTGATCGCCTTGATCGAGAGCTCGAGCGATTCGACCGCGTCCTTGCCGCTCTTCTGAGCCAGCGTGTCGAGCGCGCCGTAGACGATGCGCTCAGCGGTGCTCTTCTTGCCGTCGAGCATGACCTTGTTGATCAGCTGCTGGACGAGGCGGTTGTTGTAGACACCGTCAGGCTGGACCTCACGGAGCTTTGCGGCGTTGCGGCGTGGCATGAAACTCTTTTTCTGTGGCGGGTTGCTAGCTGACCTTCACGCCATAGCGCGAACGGGCCTGCTTGCGGTCCGAGACACCGGCGGTGTCGAGGGTCCCACGAATGATCTTGTAACGGACACCGGGAAGGTCCTTCACACGACCGCCACGGACAAGCACAACGGAGTGCTCCTGGAGGTTGTGGCCTTCGCCGGGGATGTATGCCGTGACTTCCATCTGGTTGGTCAGACGCACACGGGCGACCTTGCGAAGCGCCGAGTTCGGCTTCTTCGGCGTCGTCGTGTAGACACGCGTGCACACGCCACGGCGCTGAGGAGCGGCCTGCTTGGCGTGACCACCCTTGATCTGCTTGAGACCCGGGGTGGAAATCTTCTTCTTTGGCTTCTTGCGGCCCTTGCGAACCAGCTGATTGATGCTTGGCATACGGCGGCGAATGGTAGCAATGCGGCTTCGACCGGCAGGAAAGCGTTCAAAAGGGCGATAGCGTGGATCCGCGAACGATGGATCTTGCAGGTACAAAGGCGATCGTGACTGGGGCCAACGGTGGCCTTGGCGCGGCGCTTGTCGAACAGCTGGCCGAGCAATGCGAGGTCGTCCACGCCGGCGTGCGGCGGCCAGGCGAGTACCAGCCGCCGGCGAGCAATGTCTCCCCCCTGCACCTGGACCTCTCATCCCGTGAGACGATCGACGACGCGATCGCAGCGGCACCCAACGTCTTCGCCGAGGCCGACATCCTCGTCAATAACGCCGGGGTCCTCGCCGCCGGGATGCTCGAGGACTTGACGCCGGAGCAGATCGATCAGGCTTTGCAGGTCAATCTCGCCGCCACGATCCACCTGACGCGCGCGGTACTTCCCGGAATGATCGAGCGCGGCAGCGGCGCGATCGTCAACAACGCGAGCTTCTCCGGCTACGTCTATCTGCCGATGGCGAGCGTCTACGCGGCGAGCAAAGCCGGCGTCGTCGCCTTCAGTGAGGCGATGCGCCGCGAACTGGCAGGGAGCGGCGTGACCGTCACGCACCTGGTGACCCCCGGCGTACGGACGGCGATGCTCGACGAAACCGAACAGGCCTTCGGCGAGCACTTCGATACGAGCGGCTGGGATGCGGTAGAGCCGGAAGAATGGGCCGCCAAGGCGGTCAAGGCGATCGAACGCGGAGCGGCGGCGGTTCAACCTTCGGGCAAAACCAGACTCGGCATCCTCGCCTCGCGCGGACCCGGAGCACTGCTCGACGCAGCTTCCTCGCGCATGTTCAAGCGCTGATTCGCGCGTACGCCCGGTTTGACGTAGAGGCTCTGGCCGACGAGGATCCGGCGCTCGATGAAGCCCGCCTCGCAGTAGGCCAGGTACAGATTCCAGAGCCGCCAGAAGCGCTCGTCGTAACCGTTCCCGCGAAGCTCGTTGAAGCTGCGGTTGAAGTTCGCGCGCCAGCGCCGCAGCGTCTCCGGGTAGTGATCGGTGATGTCCTCGAATTCGACGAGCTGCATCTCGGTCAGCCGCTCGATCGCCCCGGCGATGTACGAATTGCTCGGCAGACTCCCGCCTTCGAACACCAGCGTGTTGATGAAGCTGCGCGACATCTTTTCGGCCTCGTAGGCGCGATCGTCGATCGTGATGATCTGGTGGCACATCAGGCCGCCAGGCGCGAGCAACCGATCGCAGCTGGCAAAGAACTCATCAAACCGCTTCCAGCCGATCGTCTCGATCATCTCGATCGACGCGAGCTTGTCGTAGCTGCCGGTGAGATCGGCGAAGTCGCTCTCGACGATCTGAATCCGGTCCGCAAGACCGGCGGCCTCCACGCGTTCCCTGGCCAGCCGCGCCTGCTCGGCGGAGATCGTGGTGGTCGTGACCTGGGCTCCATACTCGCCCGCGGCGTGGACCGCGAATCCGCCCCACCCGGTGCCGATCTCCAACAGCCGGTCGCCCGATGCCAGTTCCAGGCGTCTGCAGATGCGATCGAACTTCTCGATCTGTGCCTCCTCGAGGGATTGGTCTGGCCGACTGAAGATCGCGGAGGAGTAGGCCATGCTCGGGTCGAGCATCCGCTCAAACAACTCGTTGCCGAGGTTGTAGTGGCGGGCCGTGCGCCGGCGATGGCGACGTTCGTCGTAGATCAGGCCGTGCAACGCGCGGGCCGGGCGCTCGGCGACGCGATAGAAAGCCCGCGCACGGTCGAAGGTCGGCATGTTCAGCGCGCCGACGCGCACAAGCGCGGTGAGATCGTCCGAATCCCATTCGCCATCGATGTAGCTCTCGGCAAGCCCGAGGCTGCCACGAAAGAACGAGGTGTAGAAGTGCGGATCGTGCACGTCAACCCGCGCGCTCACCGCGGCCGCCCGCGCCGGCTGACCGAACGTCAACACGCGCCCCGGTTCGTGCAGCTCAATGCGCCCGCGACTCATGCGGGCGAGCACATTGAACATCACGCGGCGCGCGGCGTTGTCAACCGATTTCGACACGTTCCTCAGCAACTGGTGAGTCGCTCGTATCACCGTTTTGTACCGCGATCCGCGTCTGTGCGCGCGGGTACCAACGAAATCCGGCGGCCCGCATGCGCGCGGCCTGCCAGAAGATCCGCGCGGTGACCAGAGCCGCCATCGCGGGAAAGCGCAGGAGCGTGCGCCGCAGCGCGGAGGCACTTGCACCGCGGCGAGTGAGATCGAGCATCGCGGCGAACTCGACTGCGCCATCGCGCGAGTTGGTCACGCTGACTTTCAGCCGCTCACCAGGAGCCGCGGTCCGCAGCCGGTAGATGTAGTCCATCTCGAGGAACGGTGAGACGTGCATCAGCTTTTCGCTGCGCGCATCGACCGATCCGTCCTGACCTGCGGCGAACACATACGGGTGACTCTCGCGCCAGGGGATGTTCGAAACGTCGGCTACGACGTACTCAAGTTGCTGACCGGCCCGATCGAACACGTAGTAGACGGCGATCGGGTTGAACTGGTAGCCGAAGCTGCGCGGGTTGGCAAGGAGCTCGATACGCCCGGCGGGGCGCACCCCATGTTCGGATTCGACCAGATCCCGGACACACTCCGAGAGCGACCGGGTCGGATCGCCGAGAAAGTCCTCACGGCAGAATCGTGCCGGTGCGAACCTGCGGGTGCTGAAGAACCGCGTGCCGCCGAAGGCCCTGGCGGCGCGGCGCGGCTGTTCGATCTCGGCGAGGTCGAGCAAAAGCATGTACACCGGGTACTCGAAGCTGCGGCGGCGCGGCGCGAGGCGCGCATGCTTCACGGTCCCGACGTAGACGGACGAGCGGTCGCTCATGTGACCGCCGCCAGTTGCTCGCTCCCCGTTTCCCGCCGGAGAATCGACGCCGCGGCGCGCTCGCCGCTCCAGGCGCCGTCCTCATGGAAGCCCCATCGCCAGTAGGCGCCGCAGAAATGCGTGCGATTGATCCCGCTGATCTCGCCGTGGCGCTGCTGGGCGTCGAGGCCCTCGCGCGTGAAGACGGGATGCGCGAAGCGCTGCTCACGGATGATGCTCGCCGGATCGATCTGATCGGTCATGTTCAGCGTCACGAGAAACTGCCGATCGCCGGGTATCGGCTGGAGGTTGTTCATCCAGTAGGTCACGGTCGTACGGCCGCTTGGCTGGTCGGCGAGGTGGTAGTTCCAGCTCGCGCGCGCTGCGCGGCGGCGCGGCAGCAGCGCTTGGTCGGTGTGCAGGACGACGTCGTTGTCCTGGTAGGGAATCGCCCCGAGGATCTCCCGCTCCTCGCGGCTGGGGTCGGCCAGCAGCGCGAGTGCCTGGTCGCTGTGCGTGGCGATCACCACTTCGTCGAAGATCGCTTCAGCCCCGTCGCTCAGCTTGATCGCGACTCCGGTCTCGCCGCGGCGCACCGCCTCGACGCCGGTTCCTTCGTGAAACTGAGCGCGCGTAGCTGCGCGCAGTTTGGCGACGTACGCCGCTGAACCACCTCGGATCGTCCGCCATTGCGGCCTGCCGGTGAGCTCGAGGATGCCGTGATTGTTGAAGAACTCGAAGACAATCCGAGCAGGGAACTCGTCCAGCTGCGCGGGATCGGCCGACCAGACGGCGGATACCTGGGGCACGATCAACCGCTCGACGAAGTACTCGGAATAGCCGCCGAGCGCGAGGAAGTCGCGCAGCGAGATGTCGTCGGCCGCGCCATCGTCAATCGAGCGCCTTGCCGCGGCATTGAATCGCATCAAGTCGGCGATCATCCGGTGGAATGCCGGCCTGAAGAAATTGCGACGGGTGGCGAAGAGCGCATTGGGCGAGCTGCCGGCGTACTCGAAGTCGCCCGCCGTGTCACTGACGCTGAAGCTCATGTTCGAAGGCACCCACTCGGCGCCGATCTCGTTGAGCAATTGCGAGAAGACCGGGTAGTTGCGGTCGTTGAAGACGATGAAGCCGGTGTCCACGGGCTGTTGCCCGGCAGCGGTGTCAACCAGGACAGTGCTGCTGTGACCGCCGAGCCGCTGTTCGGATTCGAACACCGTCACGTCGTGCTCGGCACCGAGCCGATACGCGGCGGTCAGGCCGGATATTCCACCGCCGATGACAGCTACGCGCTGTCCGGGCTGTCGTTCGTTGCGGTGGATCGTCGCCATTGCCAGTTAATACGTGCCAAAGGCACGATTGGATGGCAATTTATTCGACTGGCGGCTACGCCGGCTGCGGCGAAGCGACACGCGTCGGCGCCGGCACGAGGGCGGCGGCGGCGCAGATCAGCGCAAAGCCGGCTCCCTGGGCGACGATTCCCAACGTTCCGCTCGGCAGCGGATCGTTGAAGACGACGATTCCGCCGACGATCTGCAGCAGGCTCGCAGCCACACCGATCATCGTGATCACGGGCACCGCTTCGCCGATCTGCAGGGCCTTGGCGACAGAGAAGAATGAGACGACCGCCATCGAGAGCGCGAGCACGAGCCATGGCGAGAGCAGCGCGGAGGCGACGCTCTCGGCGCTCGCGATGTTTGTCATCGCCTTGATCGCGACGTCGCTGACGCCGATCAGCAATCCGGATGCGGCGGCGAGTATCAATCCGTGGTGGTGGGCCGCAGCGCCAAGGCGCGGTCCGGCCAGCAGCAACACGCCCATCAGCAGCGCGATGCTCTCAAACGCGATCAGCGCCGACATCGAGAATCCTTGGTGCCCGCCGGCGTGCCGCACGGTCAGCGCCAACAGCATCAGCCCGAAGGCCGTGAGCAGGACGCCGGCCCACTGACGGCGGCCAAGATGCAGCCCGAAGATGCGCTCAGCGATCACCGCGAGAAAAACGAGACCGCCGGAGATCGTCGACTGGACGATCGAAATCGGGGCAAACCACAGTGCGGCGACGTGCAACGTCACTCCGATGACGGCAACCGCATAGCCGAGCACGAAAGCCGGAGACTTGAAGAGTGCCACGGCGCTCCTGGCCGGGTGACGGAAATCGACCAGCGGCGCCTGGGTGGCGCCGCGGTGCTTGAGCATGAAGCCCAGGTTTGTCGCGAAGGCGCAGAAAAGCGCCAGAGCAACACCTATTTGTAGATCCGTCCCACCCATATATTCAATCCGTTGAATCTCTCCGTGCCGATCTATGAACGTCTGCGCGGCGGAGGCCGCATCGATCGGACTGCTTCCGTGCGTGTCCGCGATGCGTGCCGTGGGTATCGAACAAATCCGCTGGAGGCTTTACCCCCTTGGGCAGATCAACTCAAAACATGCAACGCGGGCTGGACAAAATGCGCAGGGAATGCGCGCCAACTACGCTCGATTGATGGCCGGAAAGCCTCTCCTATTCATTGATGTCGACGGCGTGCTCAGTGTGTATGGATTCGATGGCGAGAACGTCGATCCTCGCGACTTCCATCTCGTCGACGGCATCCCACACCATATCCCGGCCTCTATGGGGAGCAGGGTTAGGAGGGTGTTGCCCGCGTATGAATCGCTCTGGGCCACTGGCTGGGGCGACCGCGCCAATGATCACCTGGTGCACATGCTCGGGCTGCCCGGCGAGCTCGAGGTGATCGAGTTCGCGACCCGCCCGAGCACCGACGGCAGTGGGCACTGGAAGCTCGAGGAGCTGACCGAACGAGCCGGAGAACTGCCGGCCGCGTGGATCGACGACGGGCACAACCCCGCCTGCGAAGCGTGGGCGGCTTCTCGTTCGGCGCCGACGCTACTGGTCTCAACTGATCCGTACGTCGGGATGACCGACGCGCACGTCGAGGAGCTCCTCGAGTGGAGCGCCGCGGTCAGTCCGAGTGCTTGGTGAGGTAGTCGATGAAGAAGGGCCGCAGGGCTTCGAGGTGATCGTCGCCCTCTTCGGCCTCGAAGAAGTCGCGCAGCAGTGAGCCGATCTTGAAGATGTCGGCGGTTGACTGATCCTCGTTGCCGATCGCGGCCTCGGCGGCAGGCAGCACCTTCAGGAGATCCCAGTAGAAGCTGAGGTCGACGTGCTTCTTGGCACGCTCGGTGGCGCGGTCGTGCAGCTCCTTGGAGCTGAGCGCGTTGAGTTCTTCGAAGGTCGCCATTGGGTTGGAGACGATAGCGATCAACCCGCGAGCTCGGCCGCAAGTTTGCGGAAGCGCGCGAGCGAGATATGGCCTTCCCCGAGGATGTCGGTCAACCATCGATCGACGAGGTCGGTGTCGAGATCTTGCGTCACGACCAACATCTGCTCGATATCTATCCAGTCCTTGGTCCGATCGAAGAAGCCCTTGCAGATCATCAGGTGCTCGGGGCCCAGGATCGGGATCGTTACCTCCGCGAACGGCACCCGCCGCAGATCGCGCCGCATTTCGTCGTGCAGTCGGTCGTACGCAAAGAAGAGGTCAATTGGCGTGCGCCCCCAGAGCAGACGGCACTGCCCGCTCCGCGTCAGCTTCTCGAGGTCGGTCACGGAGTCGACGCCGATTTCCGAGAGCGCCTTCGCAACTGCTGGATAGTCGTCGACCGTGCAGAAGACGTTGACGTCTACATCGATAGTCGACCGGGGCTCGGCGTAGTAGGCAAGCGCGATCGCGCCACCGAATGCGTGCGGAATTTTCGCCGCCGAAAGTCCCTCATCGATCGCGATCAGTTTGTCGGGAAGCGACGGTTCACTCATGGCCTAAGCGGCGATCATTCGTGGGAATTTCAGCGGCGTGCCGGCCCGCTTCTGCGGTAGCGCGTCGGCGAGCATCAACAGCTCATAGAGCGTGCTGCCGCGCTCTTTCATCGACGCTCCAGCCCATTCGGCGGCCTGCATCGCTTCGTGGCTCAGCCGCGGCGGTTCCGTCATTTCGAGATATCCGACCAGCGCTCCAGCGAGTCCCGGGGGGATCGTCGCCCCTTCGGCGAGCTGGGTGATCAGCCGCCGCGCAGCTTCTTCGGCGGGCGCGGGAAGCACATCCGCGCCGACCCGGCGCGCGCTGCGGACAACCGCGATTCGATCGAAGCGCCGCTCCGCGCGCGCCTCGGCCTTCGCGAGCACTGCTTCATCGAGCGCCCGGAACGAGGCGAGCGTCTTGCTACGCGGGCCATCGGGAGAGGAATGCGATTCGCGGATCTCCCAACCACCGCGCCGATTGCTGACCACTGAAGCCATAGTGTGCATTATACCCACTATCGCCAGAACTGCAACTGCCGAACAAAAAAAAGCGCGCTCCACTCCTTGCCTGCTCCCAGAGGGAGCAGGCAAGGCAGAAACACCCGCCACCCAGGCGGTTCGCCCCCGTTAAATGCCAAACCTCCGCCCATTCGGGCGGAGGTTTGGCAACTACTTGCGTTGTTTGAGCGGCTGTTACTCGCCGACGCCCTGCTCAGAGAGGCGTGCCAGCTCGGCTTCCAGGCCTTCGCCGGTCAGCGCGCCGAGTCCGCCGTCGCCGTCGCCCAGCGCCGCGAGCTCTTCGGCCGAGAGGCGGCCGAAGTCGAGGTCGCCCGGGGCCGGCAGCGGCTCCGTGGGCTCGATCTCGATTGAGCGGTAGCGCTTGAGTCCGGTTGCGGCCGGGATCAGCTTGCCGATGATCACGTTCTCCTTGAGGCCGACGAGGCGGTCGGTCTTGCGCTCGAGCGCCGCGTCGGTGAGGACCTTGGTGGTCTCCTGGAAGGAGGCCGCCGAGAGGAAGCTCTCGGTGGCCAGCGAGGCCTTGGTGATTCCGAGGATGACTTCCTCGAAGCTCACCTGCTCCTTCTTAGCCTTCTTCAGCTCCTTGTTGAGATCCTCGATCTCGTTCTTCTCGATGTACTGACCGGGCAGAAGTTCGGAGTCGCCCTTCTGCTCGACCTTCACCTTCTTCATCATCTGGCGAACAATGATCTCGATGTGCTTGTCGTTGATGTCGACGCCCTGCGACTTGTACACCTTCTGCACCTCAGCCGTCAGGTAGACCTCGGTGGCGGTGCGGCCGCTGATGCGCAGCAGGTCGTGCGGGTAGAGCGAGCCCTCGTTGAGCTGCGTACCGGCCTCGACATTCTGGCCGTGCTCGACGTACAGACGCGTACGACGCGGGAACGAGTAGGCGTGCTCCTCGCCCGCCTCGTCGGTGATCGTCACCTTGCGGGCCTTCTCGGTCTCCTCGACGGCGACCTTTCCGGCCTGCTCGGATAGCACCGCAAGGCCCTTCGGCTTGCGGGCCTCGAAGAGCTCGACGATTCGCGGCAGACCGTGCGTGATGTCGGCGCCGGCAATACCACCGGTGTGGAACGTACGCATCGTCAGCTGGGTTCCAGGCTCACCGATCGACTGGGCGGCGATGATGCCGACCGCGTCGCCGATTTCGGCGAGCTGACCCGTTGCCAGCGAGGCGCCGAAGCACTTCTGGCAGATGCCGGTCGCGGCGCGGCACTTGAGCACCGAGCGCAGGCGCACCTTGGCGTCGGGCTCGTCGGCGAAGGTCTCCTCCGCGTCGACCAGGTGATCCGGCGAGATCATCTCGTTCTTGCCGCAGATCACGCGGCCGCGCTTGGTCTTCCAGTCCTCGGACGGGAAGCGACCGACGAGGTTGTCGTTGATCGCGCCGTCACGCCAGACCTCTAGCTCGACGTCGTCCTTGGTCTTGCAGTCATTCTCACGGATGATCACGTCCTGCGAGACGTCGACCAGACGACGCGTCAGGTAACCGGAGTCCGCGGTGCGCAGCGCGGTGTCGGCGAGACCCTTGCGCGCACCGTGGGTGGAGATGAAGTACTCCTGAACGGTCAGACCTTCGACGAAGTTCGCCTTGATCGGACGCTCGATGATCTCACCCTTCGGGTTGGCCATCAGACCGCGCATACCGGCCAGCTGGCGGATCTGCTTGAACGATCCACGCGCGCCGGAGTTGGCCATCATGTAGATCGGGTTGAGCTCGTGGAGGTTGTCCTCCATCGCCTGTCCGACCTCTTCGGTCGCCTGCGTCCACTGTTCGACGATCAGATCGTGGCGCTCAGCCTGCGAGATCAGACCCATGTCGTACTGGTCGGAGATCTCGGCGACCCGCTCGTCGTACTTGGCGAGGATCTCGGGCTTGCTCGGCGGAACGACGATGTCGTTCTTGGAGAACGTCACGCCAGAGCGCGTCGCGTACTTGAAGCCGAGGTCCTTGAAGGCGTCGAGCACGATCGCGATCGCCGAAGCGCCGTGGGCGTAGATCAAGCGGCCGATCAGCGCGTTGGTGTCCTTCTTGCGCATCGACTGGTTGACGAACTCGTAGTCCTTCGGGTTGAAGTCCTCACCGAGGGTCTGCTCGAGCGCACGCTCGATCGTCTCGTTGAAGATGATTCGACCGACCGTCGTGAGCACGTGGTCGTCCGTTCCCGGGCGGCGGTACTCAGCGAGGTCCTGCAGCTTGACGGCGCGGTGCTCGTAGGAGAGCTCAGCTTCCTGCGCGCTGCGGAACACCTTCGGGCGATCCTTTGCGTCGCCGGCCTTGATCTCGGCCTCCTTGGCCTCGAGCTCCTCCGCGGTGGGGCCGTAGGTCAAGTAGTACGTGCCCAGCACCATGTCCTGCGACGGCGTGGCCAGCGGCTGACCGGTCGCGGGACTGAGGATGTTGTTGCTCGAGAGCATCAGTAGACGTGCCTCTGCCTGCGCTTCTGCACTCAGGGGAAGGTGCACGGCCATCTGGTCGCCGTCGAAGTCGGCGTTGAAGGCGTGACAGACCAGCGGGTGGACCTGGATCGCCTTGCCTTCGACGAGGATCGGCTCGAACGCCTGGATTCCCAGACGGTGAAGGGTCGGCGCGCGGTTGAGCAGCACCGGGTGCTCGTGAATCACTTCCTCGAGCACGTCCCAGACCTCAGGCACTCCGCTCTCGACCATCTTCTTGGCGGCCTTGATGTTCTGGACGACCTTGCGCTCGACCAGGCGGGCCATGATGAACGGCTTGAACAGCTCGAGCGCCATGATCTTCGGCAGACCACACTGGTGCAGGCGCAGGTTCGGGCCCGACACGATGACGGAACGGCCCGAGTAGTCGACGCGCTTACCGAGCAGGTTCTGACGGAAACGACCCTGCTTGCCCTTGAGCATGTCTGAGAGCGACTTCAGCGCACGGTTGCCGGGTCCGGTGACCGGGCGGCCGCGGCGGCCGTTGTCAAACAGCGCGTCGACGGCTTCCTGCAGCATGCGCTTCTCGTTGTTGACGATGATCTCCGGCGCGCCGAGGTCCAGCAGACGCTTCAGGCGGTTGTTGCGGTTGATCACGCGGCGGTACAGGTCGTTCAGGTCGGAGGTCGCGAAGCGGCCGCCGTCCAGCT
>CAZRAA010000054.1:0-15669 GCA_964597975.1 uncultured Thermoleophilaceae bacterium
CCGCGACCATCTGCATCGCAGAAGTGATCTTCTGGATGTTCTTGACCGAACCGATGCGGTTGGCGGTGTCGCGCTGGCTCGCCATTACGCGGTGACCGCCTCCTCAGCCTCGACGGCTTCGGCAGCGGCGGCGCCGGACTCGATCACACGCTCGGACTCGCCCTCTTCAAGCGGCAGACCCTCTTCGTCGAAGTCGGGACCGAAGTCGTCGATCGCCTCGCCGAGCGTCTTGCCCAGCTGCTCCTCGATCTCGTCACCCCAGTCGCCGCCGTCGAGCTTTGCCAGAAGCTCCGACTGCTCGGCGTGGAAGCGGGCGATCGCAAACTCAAGGAATTCCTTGACGCGCTCTTCCTTGATGCGGTCGAGATAACCGCCGGTGCCCGAGTAAACGGAAACGACCTGTTCGGCCACGGTCAACGGCTTGAGCTCGTCCTGGTTGAGCGCCTGCACGAGTCGCGCACCGCGGGCGAGCGTCTTCTGCGTGTCGGCGTCAAGGTCGGATCCGAACTGGGCGAACGCCTCCAGCGAGCGGTACTGCGAAAGCTCGAGGCGAAGTCCTCCGGCGACCTTCTTCATCGGCTTGGTCTGGGCGTCACCACCGACGCGGGAGACCGAGATGCCGACGTTGATCGCCGGACGCACACCGGAGAGGAAGAGCTTGGGCTCGAGGAAGATCTGACCGTCGGTGATCGAAATCACGTTGGTCGGGATGTAGGCCGAGACGTCGCCGGCCTGGGTCTCGATGATCGGCAGGGCGGTCAGCGAACCTCCGCCGTAGGCCTCGGACATCTTGACGCCGCGCTCGAGCAGCCTTGAGTGCAGGTAGAAGACGTCGCCCGGGTAGGCCTCGCGTCCCGGAGGACGGCGCAGCAGCAGCGACATCTGGCGGTATGCGTAGGCGTGCTTGGTGAGGTCGTCGTAGACGCACAGCGAGTGCTCGCCCTTGTAGGTGAAGTACTCGGCCATCGCGGTTCCGGCGTACGGAGCCATGAACTTGATCGGCGCGGCCTCATCTGCCGGCGCGGCGACGATGATCGTGTTGTCGAGCGCTCCGTTGGCGCGCAGGGTCTCGGCGACCTGCACGACCGTGGCCATGCGCTGGCCGATCGCCACATAGACGCAGACGAGGTCCGAGTCCTTGTTGTTGATGAAGGTGTCGATCGCAATCGCGGTCTTACCGGTCTGGCGGTCGCCGATGATCAGCTCGCGCTGTCCGCGTCCGATCGGCACCATCGCGTCGATCGCCTTGAGTCCGGTCTGCATCGGCTCCTTGACGCCCTGGCGCGAGATCACGCCCGGGGCCTTGAACTCGGCCGGGCGGGTCTCAGAAGCGTTGATCTCCCCCTTGCCGTCGAGCGGACGACCCAGTGGATCGACGATGCGGCCGAGCAGCTCGGGGCCGACCGGGACCTGGAAGAGCCTGCCCGTGCGCTTGACGGTGTCGCCCTCCTGAATCTTGTCCCACTCACCAAAGAGCACGGCACCGACGTTGTCGGATTCGAGGTTCAGCGCGAGGCCGATGACGTCACCGGGCAGCTCGAGCATCTCGAGCGCCATGACGTTGTCGAGACCGTGGATGCGAGCGATGCCGTCGGCAACCGAGAGGACCGTTCCGACCTCGGAGAGGTCGGCTTCGCCGGCCTCGAGGCCTTCGATCCTGCTGCGCAGAATGCTTGTGATTTCGTCGGGCTTGATCTCCACTTGAAGACTCCTGAAGATTCCTGGTGGTTTAGGCGGCCGCAGCCGAGACTTGTTTACGAAGGCGCTCGAGGCGTCCCTTGATGGACGCGTCGAGAACCATGTTTCCTACCTGAAGGACGAGGCCGCCGATGATGTCGTCGTCGACCTTGCCCGTCAGTTCGACCTTGCGGCCGGTCTGTTGCTCGACGCTAGAGCCGATCTTGTCGATCGTCTCTTGCGGCAGGTCGACGGCACTGGTGACCGTGACCGGCAGGAGCTTGTTGTACTCGGCCCAGAGGGCCTCGTACTGGGTACGAATACGTTGGATCGCCGGAAGGCGGTGCCGTTCGGCGAGCAGTTTGAGGAAGTTGACGAACTCCGGCTCTGCGCCATCGAGAATGCGCGCGATGCCGTCGGCCTTCTCCTCGCCCGAGAAGTACGGGGAGAAGAGAAAGAGCTTGAGCTCGGCATTCTCATCGAGCGCCGAGGCGAACTGGTCGAGCTGCGACTTGATCGAATCGACCTTGCCGCGCCCTTCAGCCGCCTCGAAGAGCGAAGTGGCGTAGATGCGTGCGATTTCTTCCATCTGCTCGTTTCAGCCTGTTCAGTTCTGCGACGCGTTGCCGGTCAGGGCCGTGAAGTCGACCTCTTTGAGCGCTTCCTCGACCAGTCGCTGCTGGTCGTCGCCGGTGAGCGACTTGCGCGTAACGCGCTCGGTCGCTTCGACCGTCATCGCAGCTACCTCGCGGCGCAGGTCCTGCAGCGCCTTCTGGGTCTCGAGCTGGATCTCGGCGCGGGTCTGCTTGAGCAGTTCCTCACGCTCCTCAGCCGCCTTCTTCTGCGCGTCAGCCTCGCGCTGGTCGGCGGCGGTACGGGCTCGGGCGATGATCTCATCGGCCTGAATGCGGGCCTCGGAGAGTCGCTGGCGATAGTCGGCGAGCAGTTCGTCGGCCTCCTTGCGGGAGTCCTCGGCGTACTTGATCGAGTCGGCGATCATGTTCTGGCGACGCTCGATCGCCTCGGTGATGCGCCCGAAGCCGAAGCTCTTGGCGGTGCGCAGGACCAGGAACGTGATGCCAAAGGTGAGCAGCACCCAAATCATCAGGCCGATGCTCGGCATGACGAGGAAGTTGCCGCTCTCCTCCTCCGCGCCGGTGGCCGCGAATGGGAGAACTGATGTTGCCAGTGCGTGAATCACGGGTTGACCCTCGTTTCCGTCGAATCCCCTTACGCGATGAAGAAGGCGACGAACGACATGACCAGCGCGTAGAACACGATCGCCTCGGTGAGGGCGAATCCGATCCACATGGTGCCCATGATCTCGTCCTTCATCTCCGGCTGGCGGGTGATCGACTCAATCGTCTTACCGAAGATGTAGCCGACGCCGACGCCCGGGCCGATGGCTCCGAAGCCGGTGCCCAGACCGAGTGCGAGTGCCTTCGCCGCGTCGACCTGCGCTGTGTTTTCAGCGGCTGTGGCGGCGAGGAGTGCGATGTTGCTCATTGTTGGATTGCTCCTTAGTGACCTTCGGAGACTGCGTCCCCGATGTAGATGGCTGAGAGTGTTGAGAAGATGAACGCTTGGAGCGTGGTGACGAGCATCACGTCCAGGAAGTAGATGAACACGGCAAGCGGCACCGTGAGCGGAAAGACGTACGGCAACCCGAGCAGGATCACCATGCCGCCGCCCATGATCAGGATGATCATGTGGCCCGCGAGCATGTTGGCGAAGAGTCGGGCGGTCAGCGAGACGAGCTGCAGGAACTTCGAGAGCGCCTCGATCGGGAAGATGATGATCAGCGCGGGCTTGGGCGTGCCGGCCGGCACCCAGCCCTTGACGTAGCCGATCGGACCCTTGGCCTTGACGCCCTCGACCTGAACGCCGATCCAAACGATCAGCGCCAACGTCAGCGGGATCGCGACGTTGGCGGTGGCCGCGTAGAGCGCGAAGGTCGGCAGCGTGAAGCCGAGGAAGTCGACCGTGTGCTCGGTGTTGATCGGCATCGGGATGAATCCGAGCGCGTTGCAGAACCAGATGAAGAGGAACATCGTCGCAAGGAACGGGAACCAGCGAGCGGCCACCGACTTCTTGTGGATGTTGCGGTCGGTCACGGTGCCGCGAGCGACGTCATAGAAGATCTCGACGGAAGCCTGGATCTTGCCGGGCTTGTCGCGCGTCTCCGGGTTTGACATCTTGCGCGAGACGAACCAGACCGTGAAGAAGGTGCAGATTGAGGCCAGGAGCAGCATGAAGACGGCCTTGTTGATCGACATGTCGATCCCGCCGATGTTGATCTCGACCCACGGGTCGAGCTTGAACTCGTTCTGCGGCTTGAAGTCCTCGTTGATCTCCGCAAACGCGCTCGCCGGCACCACGAGCATGGCGCCGATCGCGAGGATCGCGGCGGAGAGCTGAAAGCGGATACGGGAGATCGAGTTGCGCATTTGCTGATCAGGCCTTGTCTGTCGGACGGGTGAAGTGGAAGAAGAGCTTGTTCACGAAGTAGATCGAGAAGAGCGCGATCATCAGCAGCGCGCAGGCGAGGCCCGCGTCGTCGCCGGCGATCAGGTAGGCGGCGAGGATCGTCCCGGCGGCGATCCACGCGCGAACGAGCGAAGCTCCAACAACCAGGCCGACCTGGTGGCGGGCCTCGGTGGCGTGAACGGCGCGGTGTTCCATGTAGCCGATCACGACCGCCTGGATGAACCAACCGACGGCAGCTACCGCCCAACCGGCCACGGGCCAGTCGGCGAGCAGGAAGACCGGCAGGGCGACGCCAAGAACGATGAAATCGGGGAAACGCAGCACGGTGCGCATTGCGCCCGGGCCGGCTGGTCCTCGATGGTTGCCCTCGGCTACTGCTGCGGCGGACATGAGTTGGTTCCGCGGCGGACGTGCGCCAGGCGAGCGAGGATTGAGCCTTGCCGGCCGGTCAGCCGGGTCTCACCACATCGCGGACGTTCAACGCGCGCGGCGCGGTCCCGGCGCTTGGCGAGTGCGAAGCAGTCCGCGAAACTGCGCGCCGATGATCCATCGTTGTGGGAGGGAGAGTTCATTTGGGGATGTCTGAGGCTCGGGTAGCGCCGCCTCTTCGGCGGCCGCGGCAGGGCGGTCAGGCCACTTGCCTCATCAAGCTTCGGTGAGAAAGATACAACATCGCACAAAGTCTTCTCGTGCGCTTTGTAACGCGGTTTTTCGGGGTTGCGGGCGGCGACCAGACGGGTATGTAGATTGGTGTCGATGGCGACCGCCGTGACATACGAGACCCGCAAGGACCCGGGCCTGCTGATCCGCATCCTCGCGACTGGCTTTGTCTGTTTCCTCGGACTCTGGCTCGCGTCGCTGCTCGACCTCGTGAGCTACGGCGAGAACATCCTCAACCTGGTGCTCGCGGCGCTGGTGCTCGCGGCCGGCAACCTCTTGCTGCGCCCGTTCCTGATGCTGCTCTCGATCCCGTTCATCATCGTCACGCTCGGGCTCTTCATCTGGCTGATCAACGCTTTTATGCTGTGGGTCACTTCGCTGCTGATCCCACCGTTTGACCTGTTCGGCTTCTGGAAGACGATCGGGGCCGCATTCATCCTTTGGATCGCCAACATGCTGGTCGGCGGGATCATGCGCGACTTCATCGAGAAGCCGAAGCGCGAGACGATCATCCTCGGCGACTAGTCGGGAACGCTCGCCGGGGACAGCGCTGTCTTCTCTTTGCTGAAGACGGTCTTCGCACCTTCATGACCGGTCGCGACGGTTAGCGCGCCGGCGCCAATCGCGAGAGCTGCGATCGCCACCGAGAGCAAGACGGCAAGCGGCTTGCGATCGCCCCGGAAACGTTCGCCCAGCGAACCGAGCGCGCCGCGGTCAATCGCCACCTGCAGAACCACAAGCGCAGCGAAGATCAGAACGACAACCTTCAGGGTGTCGCCAAGTTCCGCATGTTCATGGATCGCCAGCCGGTCGGCCGCTGAGATCATCTCCTCCCATTGCTCACCAGCGTTTGCAGCCAGCACCGTTCCGGCCGCGGTTGCGGCAGCGCCGAATCCGTAGGCGATGTCGTACGTGCGGCGCCAGTCGGGTTTTGCGGCAAACACGATCGCCACCAGGGCCAGAGTCGGGATCAGGATCACGGGGACGTGCAGCAGCAGCGGGTGCGCCGGAATCCCGGTGATCGTCTTGAGTTCAACGACGTTGAGCAGGAGTGCGACAACGAACGCGCCGAACACGCCGAGCAACCATTTGTCTTTCATGCGCGCCAGTCTCGCAGCGCTTGCGCATAAATACGCGGAGAATTTCCTGAGAACTTTCTGAGTCTCAGTCGCGGTCGAGTGCGGGGAAATCGCCGGTCGCAAGCTCTTCTGCAACCTCGGCATCGACAGCTTCGGGCGTCGATCGCGCGCCGCGCCTACGCAGACTGCGACCCCGGAACCGTCGCAGCTTGAGGATCTCGAGCACCACGACGAGGTAGAAGCTCGCAATCAGGACAAGCGCGCCGACGCCGAGCAGCACGAGCGTCCAGCCCGTATCGAGGTTTCCGCGGCCGTCCGAGTAGGGAATGAATCTGAGCGCGAGCGCGAGGGTCGCCAAGCAGAGCGTCCAGGCGTAGAGATAGAGCACCGTTCTTCGCTGGGAAAAGCCGATGTTGACGAAGCGATGGTGAAAGTGCCATCGATCGGCCTGGTAGATCGGCTGGCCGTACTTGATGCGCTTGGCGACGACGAACCCGGTGTCGAGAATCGGCACCGCGAGGATCACCAAGGGGAAAAAGAGGGCGACCGCGGCGGCCGTCTTGAGCACGCCCTGGATCGCGATGCATGCCAACAGGTAGCCCAGCAGGTTTGATCCGGCGTCGCCCATGAAGATCGTCGCCGGGTAGAAGTTGTGGAAGAGGAAGCCGAGTGATGCGCCGGCGGTGCAAGCCGCGAGGATCCCCGCCGAATACCGCTCAAGTGAAAGCGTGATGATCGCGAAGGTTGCAGCGCCGATGAAGCAGACGCCGGCGGCCAGCCCGTCTGCTCCGTCGGTGAGATTCACGACGTTGATCACCGCGACGATTCCCAGCATCGTCAACGGCTCGGCCCAGACGCCGAGATTTACGGGATCGATGAACGGGAGCGTGAAGTGATCGACCACCACCCCCGAGAAAACGGGGATCGCGGCGCCGCAGAACTGACCGGCGAGCTTGACCAGCGGCGGCAGATCGAAGATGTCGTCAAGCGTGCCGACCAGCGCAATCACGAGCGCACCGGCGATGATGCCTTCGCTCTCCGTGCTGTCGGGCAGGAAGATCAGCGAGGCCACCAGCAGGCCGGAGAGGATCGCGAGGCCCCCGAGACTCGGCATGTCGTGATCGTGCAGCGAGCGATCGGAGACATGTGCGACCGCCCCGACACGGAAGGCGAGCTTCGCCGCCAGCGGCGTGATGGCGAACGAGACGATCGCGGCGACCGCGAATGCGGTCAGGGCTTGGAGCTCTGGGGACACGGCTTAGCTGGGATTGTGGCGTGTAGGCCGGTGGGCGCAACACCCCCCACCAACAGCCGCCACTCACTCCTTGCCTGCGCCCGGAGGGAGCAGGCAAGGAGGATCAAGGTGATTTGTGCGGTTGGGTTAGACCGCCGTGGTGGCGCTCAGGAAGTCGTAGAGCGGGAACTTCTCGGCCAGCGCGCCGACTCGCCCGCGCAGCTCGCCGCGCAGCGCGTCGTCCCATGTCGTGGCGGCAAGCGCGGTGGCGATCACTTCGCCGACCTCGGCGAAATCCTCGTCCTGGAATCCGCGCGTGGCCAGCGCGGGCGTGCCGACTCTCAGTCCACTGCTGACCGCCGGCGGGAGCGGGTCGAAGGGAATCGAGTTGCGGTTGACCGTGATGTCGATCTCGTGCAGCCGGTCCTCGGCCTCCTGACCGTTGAGGCCCGAGCCCTGGAGGTCGACCAGCACAAGGTGCACGTCGGTCCCGCCGGTCAGCACGTTGATTTTCTGCGCGAGCAGCTTCTCCGCGAGAATCGCTGCGCCGCGGCGGGTGCGCTGCTGGCGCTCCTTGAAGGCGTCCGAGGCCGCGATCTTGAATGCGACCGCTTTACCGGCAATCACGTGCATCAGCGGTCCGCCCTGCTGGCCCGGAAAGACGGCCGAGTTGATCGCCTTGCCGTGCTCTTCTTTGGCAAGGATCATGCCCGAACGTCCGCCGCCGATCGTCTTGTGGATCGTCGTCGTGACCACATCGGCGTGCGGCACCGGCGAGGGGTGCTCACCGGCAGCGACGAGGCCCGCGAAGTGGGCCATGTCGACCATCAGCAACGCGCCGACCGAGTCGGCGATCTCTCGGAAGGCCGCAAAATCGAGCTGGCGCGGGTACGCGCTCCAACCGGCGACGATCAACTTCGGCTTGCGCTCCTCGGCGATCTTGGCGACGTCCTCCATGTGGATCAGGTAGTCGTCCTTGCGCACTCCGTAGGCCGCAATGTCGTATAGCCGCCCCGACACGTTGATCTTCATGCCGTGCGAGAGATGCCCGCCGTGGGCGAGCTCAAGTCCGAGCAGAGTGTCACCCGGCTGTAGCAGCGCGTGGTAGACGGCGGTGTTTGCCTGAGCGCCCGAGTGCGGCTGGACGTTTGCGAACTCCGCGCCAAATAGCTCCTTGGCGCGATCGATCGCCAGCTGTTCGGCGACGTCGACGTGCTCGCAGCCGCCGTAGTAGCGCCGACCGGGATATCCCTCGGCGTACTTGTTGGTCAGCACCGACCCCTGCGCCTCGAGCACCGCGCGTGGCACGAAGTTCTCGCTCGCGATCATCTCCAGCGTGTTCTGCTGGCGACCGAGCTCGTCACGCAGAACCTGCGCGATCTCCGGGTCGACATCGTCCAACGGGCGGTTGAAAAAGTCTTCGGGAAGCTCGCTCACTGGATTTCCTCCTTGGCCTCGGCGAGTGCGACGGTGTGACCCTCGACCTCGGAGATCTTGTCGACGCGGCGCTGATGGCGGCCGCCCTCGAAGTCCGTGTCGAGAAAACTGTTGACGATCTCGATCGCATGCTCGGCCGGCGTGGTGCGCTCGCCGAGCGTGAGCACATTCGTGTCGTTGTGCTGGCGGCTCATCGCCGCTTCTGAAGCGTCGTGCGCGTGCACGGCCCGAACGCCATCGATCTTGTTGGCGACGATCGCGACGCCGACCCCGCTCCCGCAGACCAGAACGCCCTTCTCGGCGGCGCCTTCAGCAACCGCGCGGGCGGCGGGTTCGGCGAAGTCGGGGTAGTCGACGGAGTCCTCTGAGTTCGTGCCGAAGTCCTCGACCTCGTGTCCGCCGGCCGCAAGCGCTGCGGCGATCCGCTCTTTCAGCTGGAATCCGGCGTGGTCTGAGGCGATCGCGATCTTCACACGCTCACCGTAGCAACGGCGCGGGTCACGCCAGCAGCCGGGTTTCTCAGGCGCTGAGCGGGGTTTCGACCGCGAGCTGGCGGCTGTACTCGCCGGGGTCGTAGACCTTGATGCCGGTGCCCATCTCGTCCCGAAGGCGCTTGAGCGTCAGGCGCGCGTTGTCGACGACGTGACTCGGGTCGACCGTGTCGTCATCAAATGCGGCGATCCCGACCGAAACGGTCAGCGGCCTGGTCACATGGGCAACATCGCTGTGTCCGCAACTCTGGAAGAAGAAGCGCTCGCAGGCGCGGTCGCACCCGACGACTGCACCTTCGGCAAGCGTGTCGACCAGGAGCACACCGACCTGGTGGCTGCCGATGCGGCCAAGCGTGTCCGTGTTGCGAATCGACTCGCGCAGCGAATCGGCCAGCAGCTTCAAGCCGTTGGTCTTGTCGTCTTGAGAGAGCAGGCCGTACTCGTCAATCTCAAACACCGCGACCGAGTAACGCTGGTTGGTGCGCTTGGTGCGCGAGTGTTCTGCCGAAAGCCGCTCCTGAAAAAGCCGCTCGTTGGGCAGGCCGCTGGTGAAGTCGACGCGTTGCTCGGCAGCCAGACGCCCGAGCACTTCGGACTCGGTCGACTGTGTGAGCAGGCCGACCGCGATCAGCGCCATCGCCGCTGCGGCTGACCCGGCGAAGAGATCGGAGCTGCCCTGCGCCAGCGCCACGGCGAAGCCAATCGCGGCGATGCTCGCCGCCGCCGCGTAGATCACGGATGACCGCGAGCGGAATCCGCCCTCGATGCTGCGCGATGCGGCGATCCCGGCGACAGCGGCCAGGATCGCGGCGCCGAGCGCGAGATAGGTGACGAACGATTGCTGCATCAGAAGTTCAGGTATGCAAAGGATCTACGCGTTTTTGCGTACCCCTAACTATCGGTCGGCTGGCGCAATTCTCAAGTGATCGCGCGCGGCAATTCACTCATTCTGATTCTGGAGGAAAGCCGATCAGCTCTGTGATTCGCCCGCTGGTCCTGGGCATCTGTGAGCGCAGCAGCCGCCAGCGTCCCTGGCCAACCTCCGACACATCCGCGACGGTCGACCCGTAGCCCAGCAGCGGGCCGCCATCGAGCGCCAGATCCACCCCCTCGACGATCGAAGACTCGATGTCCTCGAGCGCCGTCGCATCCGGCCCGCCACTGACATTGGCGCTGGTCTGCATCACCGGCACGGTGACCCCCGCGAGCGGCGCGAGCGCACCCTCGAGTCTTGGCACGCGCAAGCCGAGCTTCTCAGGAGTGCCCGCGCACGCGGGACCAAAGCGCCGGGACGGGTTCGCAACCACCAATGTGAACGGTCCCGGGAAGAGCTGCTCGACGAGATTCCGTGTGATCGGGTCGAGGTCGTCACCAATGTCGTCAAGCAGACGATCGAGCGAGAAGTACATCACCGCCGATGGCTTGCGCGGCGGACGCCCCTTGAGTGCGTGGATGCGCTCGGCGGCATCGGCGTCGTCGGGCGCACAGGCGATCCCGTAGAGCGTGTCCGTCGGAAAGATTGCGATCCCGCCGCGGCGGATCGTCGCCTCGAACTCTGCCGCGTTTTCTGGCGTCACGGCGGTCACTGCTTGCGCCTTCCGGAGACCACGCGCTCAATGCCGGCGAGGTCCTCGTGGAGCTCAAGCTGGCTGAATCCTGCTGCTTCCAGCAGGTGCGCGGTCGCCGGGGCCTGGCCGGCCCCGATCTCCAGCGCGAGCAGGCCGCCGGGCTTCAGGTGGGCGGGGGCTTGAGCGGCGAGCAGGCGGACGAGGTCGAGGCCGTCGTCACCGCCGTCCAGCGCGAGACGCGGCTCAAAACGAGCGACTTCCGGTTGGAGCGCCTCGAGTGTCGCCGCCTCGACGTACGGCAGGTTGGCGGCGATCGCATCGAACTGACCCTCGATCGACTCGAGCAGGTCCGACTCCACGAAGCGCACGCGGTCGATCCCGAGCAGCTTGGCGTTGTGCTCGGCGACCGCGAGGGCGTCGGGCGAGATGTCGCTGGCGACGACTGACGCGTCCGGCAGCTCGTCGGCCAGGGCGAGCGCGACGGCGCCGCTACCGGTGGCGACATCAAGGATTCCGCAGGGTCGGTCGACCTTCACCACCGCGACCAGCAACTCGGTCTCCGGGCGGGGGATCAGCACGCGCCGGTCGACCGCGAGGTCGATCCGCCGGAATCCCTGGGTGCCCGTGATGTAGGCGAGCGGTTCGCGGTTCGCGCGGCGGGCGATCCAGTCCTCATAGGTGGACTCTGCATCTTGGGGATCGACGAGGCCGGCGACGATCTGCGAGCGAGACGCGCCGGCCGCGGCCGCCAGCAGCAGCTCGGCGTCGAGCCTCGGCGTCTCGACGCCCGCCGACTCAAGCCGCGCGGCGCCTGAATCGATCAGCGCCCGTGCGCTCACCTCAGACGCCCCCGGCTGCCTGCGCCTCAAGCATCTGACGCTTCTCGTCCGCCTGGAGCGCTCCGGTGAATTCCGCGAGATCGCCGTCGAGCACGCCGTCAAGGTTGTGCGACGTGAGCTTGATGCGGTGGTCGGTCACACGGCCCTGCGGGAAGTTGTAGGTGCGGATCTTGCCTGAGCGGTCACCGGTGCCGACTTGGGCTTTGCGCTCGGCGGCCTCGGCTGCCTGCTGTTCTTCGATCGCGCGCTCGAACAGGCGAGCGCGCAGGACCCGCATCGCCTTCTCGCGGTTCTGGAGCTGCGACTTCTCATCCTGCATCGAGACGACCACCCCGGTCGGCTTGTGCGTGATCCGGACGGCGGAGTCGGTGGTGTTGACCGACTGACCACCGGGGCCGGAGCTGCGGTAGACATCGATCTGCAGATCGTTCTGATCGATCTCGACGTCAACTTCGTCGGCCTCGGGCATCACCGCAACGGTCGCAGTGGAAGTGTGGATGCGGCCCTGAGACTCTGTCTCGGGGACGCGCTGGACGCGGTGCGTGCCGCCCTCGTACTTGAAGACGCTGTATGCGCCGTCACCCTTGACTGAAAAGGTGAAGTGACCGCCGTCGTCGGCCTCGATCAGCTCGGACTTGAAGCCTCGGCGCTCGGCGTAGCGCGTGAGCATGCGGTAGAGGTCGCCCGCAAAGAGGCCGGCCTCGTCGCCGCCGGCGCCCGGACGCAGCTCGATGATCACGTCCTTGTCGTCATTGGGGTCGCGGTCGACCATCGCCATGCGGATCTCTTCTTCAAGCTCCGCGATCCGCGCCTTAGACGTCTCGTAGAGCTCTGCGAACTCAGCGTCTTCGTCGATCAGATCCTTCGCGCCCTCCATGTCCGACTCGGCGCGGCGGTACTCGACCACCAGGTCGTGGGCCGGTTCAAGCTGCCTGAACTCGCGCCCGACCTCGGCATAGCGCTTGCGATCACCGATCACCTCCGGGTCGCTCATCTGCGCCTGTACTTCGGCGAAGCGCTGCTGAATCTGGTCGAGAAGCTTGGCAATCATCGGCGAGCCTGAGTCTAGGGAGCGCCGGCCCAGCTACAACGCAACCGTTACAAAACAGCGACGAATCGCCCCAGACCTTGTCGTCGCGACAAGGTCTGGTCAGGCGACGATTTCCATGCCGATTTCGTCTTCTTCGAGCGCTTCGCGCGGGTTCTCGCGCTCAAGGACCGCCTCGAGCGAAGCGATCGCAACTGCCAGCTGCTCGTGATCGGGCTCGCGCGTGGTCAGGCGCTGCAGCTGCAGGCCCGGCCACATGATCGCGCGGGCCCAGAGCTTGGTGCGGTGCTTGCCGATCAGCTTGATCAGTTCGAAGGCGAGGCCCGCGACGATCGGCACCGCGAGCACACGCGACGGGAAGAGGATGTACCACTCAGGCCGCCCAAGCGGCACGAGCACGAAGATCGAGACGATGAACACCAGCAGCAGGAAGCTCGTCCCGCAGCGCGGGTGAAAGCGCGTGAAGCGTGCGGCGTTCTCCGGAGTCAGCGGCAGGCCGGCCTCGTAGTTGAAGATCGTCTTGTGCTCGGCCCCGTGATACTCGAAGACACGGCGCAGGTCCGGCAGCAGCGAGATCACCCAGAGATAGAGGATGAAGATCGCGATCCTCATCACCTTTTCGAACATCACGAATTCGAACGAGCTTCCGCTGTCGCCCTGGATCAAGGTGATCAGCCCGAGCGGCAGTAGGAAGAAGATTCCGATTGCGAAGATCAACGAGAAGGCGACCGTCGCGGCCCAGGTGAACCCGCCGATCTCTTCCTCTTCTTCGCCGATCTGCTTGTTGGCGGCAATCCCGAGCGCCTTGATGCCGATCCCCATTGACTCAACCAACGCGACGACGCCGCGGACGACCGGCAAGCGGTAGAAGCGGTTGCGCTTGACCGAGCTCTCGAACTCGTGCACTTCGGTGTCGATCTCGCCGTCCTCTTTGCGCACGGCGACGGCCCAGTGCTTGATCCCGCGCATCATCACGCCCTCGATCACGGCCTGGCCGCCGACCGGCGCGTCGCGGGTGGCCGAAAGGTCGCCGGACCCGTGATGGACGTGCGCGGACTCGACGGCTGCGCCGTCGGTGTGCAAATCAGTCGCGGTGACGCTTTCGGACGCCATCCGCGTCAGATCCAGCTGCGCTGTTTAGCGCGCCTTCTTGGCGGCGCGGCGCTGGAAGCGCTCGACGCGTCCACCGGTGTCGACGAGCTTCTGCTTGCCGGTGTAGAACGGGTGGCACTCGGAGCAGAGTTCGACGTGGAGCTCAGACTTGGTCGAGCGCGTGATGAAAGCGTTCCCACAGCTGCAGGTGACGCGGGCCTCGACGTATTCGGGGTGGATCTCGGTCTTCATGGTTCGGAGGATTCTAGACGGTCGCGCGAGACAAGCGGTCAGCGACAGGTCGGGATCGCCAGCGAGCGGATCGAGACGATCTTCGGGCGCTGGAGCTTGAAGAGCGGATCGAAGATCGCCGCGGCCGAGTTTTCACACGCGGGCGTGGTGATCTGGAAGTCCCGGCTCTGGTTCTTGCCCAGCGAGTCAATCACCGTCATCACCGGCGCGGCTCCGTCGACGCGGACTCCCAATGGCACGTCGACCGCCTCCGACTTGCCGACGTTCTCGACCGTGATCGTGTGCGTCAGCAGCGTCGAACCGGCAACCGGTGCCGAACTCGCCTTCACGAGGTTGAGCTTCGGCAGGCCGAACTTCTGGACGCAATGCTTCGACCAGATCGTGCGCTTGGCCTGGACGGACCCCGTCGCAGGGTCTGCCCATGCGAACGACACCTTCACGCGGTAGCGCGCCGAAGCCTCGACGTCGAAGATTCCAAAGTCGCGCTGGTAGGCAGTCGATTCCAGGCTCTCGGCGGACTTCCAACCGCCGGCACCGGAGAGTTTGAGCTTGCGAAAGCGGCTGGACTCGTTGAGCTTGCGGTAGACGTCGAACTTGATCCGAAGCCGCTGCGGGACCGCGAGATTCTGGCGGCTGATCGTCGCCCGGTAGCGCACGTCGCGCCCGGCGTACCAGGCGCTGCTGCGACAGGACTTGAGCTTCACGGAGGCGTGGGACGCCGCCGCCGTGCCGAAGGCCGGCGCGTTGGCACCGGCGCCCGGCGCGACCACCAGGACCAGAAAAGCCGCGCAGGCGGCGAATGTGAGCGGACTACGGAACGATTTCATCTTCACTGAGTTAACCGATTGGCCCGGCCTGAAGTTGCGCCGCAAACAAGAAACGCCCCGCACAGGCGGGGCGTTTCAATTCTGCTTGATCCGCAGGCGCGAATCAGACCATCTGGTACAGCGGACCGTCGCCACCCTCGGGCGGAGTGAAGCGGCCGCCCTTGGCCGTGATCGCGCCGCACTGCACGCAGTTGGACGGAGTGACGTGCACGTTCACGTTGCCGTGGTCGGGCTGCCCTTCCGGAATCTCGTAGACCTGCGCGGGGCAGAGCGAGACCCAGGTCTGAGCGACCTCACGCGGAACGTTCTCCTGGATCTTGATGTGATTTGGCGCCGAATCGCGGGTCGCGTTTCCGGAACCGAACACAGAATCCAGCTTGCTGAACGTGTACTCGTTGTCGGGCTGCGGGTAGTGGTCGTAGCGATCGCCGATGAACATCGGCTCCTCGGCGTCGGGCACCGAGATCCACTTGCCGAAGGGCAGGCGACCAAGCGAGATCGTGCCCATCGAAGCCAGCGCGCCGCCGACGAAGAAGCCCTTGGAGAACACCTGGCGCATGTTGCGCTCGCGGTAGAGCTCATCGCCAATCAGTCCGCCCTGGACCTTCTTGTCGTACTCGGAGAAGTCATTGGAGCCGGCCTTGAGCTGGTCCGTGATGACTTCAGCGGCGTACATACCCGAGTGCATCGCGTAGTGGATGCCCTTGAGGTACGGCACGTTGACCATGCCGGCAGCGTCACCGGTGATCACTGCGCCCGGAACCGAAAGCGACTTCGGCATCGAGAACCAGCCGCCCGACGGGATCGTCTTGGCGCCCCAGGCGACGCGCTTGCCGCCCTTGAGGATCTTCTTGACCATCGGGTGCGTCTTGAACTGCTGGAGCAGGTCGTGGCAGCTGAGCGTGGCGTCGGTGTAGTCGAGGCCGATGACCATGCCGATGCAGACTTTGTCTTCGCCCATCGGGTAGATGAACGATC
>CAZRAA010000055.1:0-15033 GCA_964597975.1 uncultured Thermoleophilaceae bacterium
CCAACCCCGACTTCGTCAAGCTTGCCGAGGCGTTCGGCATGCCGGCCTGGCGCGCGACCTCGATCGACGACTTCAGTCAGAAGCTGCGCCACGCCACCACCCTCGACGTGCCGTCGCTGCTCGTGCTGCCGATCGACTACTCGATCGACGTGCGAATCAGCGAGGAACTCGGCGAGGGGCTGGTCGCGACCTGAGCGCCGCCCCTACGGCAGGTCGATCTTCTTGCGGCCAAGGCCGTAGGGGATCTTCCACGCGGGGCCAAGCCGAGCGTCGGCCAGCGCCGGCAGCTTGAGCTCGCGCGCCGTCGCCTCCAGTAGCCAGAGGTCATAGACCCAGAAACCCGGCGTGTTGACCGCGCCGCGTCCGGCGACGATTCCCTCCGGCCCGCCCTGGATCGCAAGGTCTTGCCAGATCGCCTCGTTCGGGGTCATTCGGGCGAGCACACGGTCCAGGCCCGGCAGCGTGCCTTCGACGATCGCCGGCAGTCCGTCGACAACATCGATCTTGAACTCCGGCGTGGCAACGCGCAACACCGTGATCTGCCGGATGTGGCGATTGGTGCCCATCGTCGTGCCGCCATCGATCTTCGCGTCGGGTCCGACGCGCACGAACACCTGGCCCTGTGCGCGCTCGCCGTAATGGAGGTTGGGTTCGAGGACGGTGACCGAGGTTCCGATCTTCGAACGCAGGCCGAGCATCGCGCCCTCCCAGCCCTCGTTGTGAGGCAGGTCGTCGATCGGGCCATGGTCTTCTGGGGTTGTGGCCAGCGCCTTGCGCAACGCGTCGACGCTGTAGGTTGCGCCGTCACCGATCGAGGCGGCAGAGCCCAGTGCGACTGAATCCTCGCGGACCCCGCTGCGCTGGGCGCGCTGACCTGCCTTGTGGCGCGAGCGGCTGCGCAGTGCCGGGATCAGCACCCCGAGCACGATCACGACAGGGATCGCGAAGGCCACGAAGGGGATCCAGGTGGGGGCCGGTTCGTTCTGCGCCAGCGCGAGCAGGTGGTCGAGCATGAACGGAATCTACCGACCGTCTCACCCGCGGGCTGAGCGATGGAGAGGGTTCTAAGGTATAAAGCGAACGCACTTGTTCGCCGATACCCACCGCACTTCTCCAACTGAGCCAGGGGACCAAATGGGCAATAACTCGAGGTACCGATCCGCGCTGGTCGCGGTGGCCGCGCTTGCGGTCTGCATGCTGAGCGTGACCGGAGCGGCCGCGCAGGTCATCCCGACGCTGAGCACATCTTTCACTCAAGACGTTGTGGTGCCGACCGGCGAGACCGGCGCGACGACCACGGTCACCCAGGACAGCGGTCTGCTCGGAGCACACGACGACTTCACCGTCGATATCAGTTTCAGCTACGGCGCGACCGGTACCACCGGGCCCTACGGCATTGAAGATCCGAAGACCTATCCGCCGGGATCCGACACGCGTGAGACGGCCAAGAGCATCGTGATCGACATACCGCCTGGACTCATCGGGAATCCCAACGCGATTCCGTACGAGGAGCGCTGCGATCTTGAGACATTCCAGACCTCAATCTGCCCGGACTCGGCGACGGTCGGACGCTTTGAGGTTGACCTTGCGCTCTTCACCGGGCCTGCCTCGCTGCTCGACCTCGCGACGATCGGCAAGAACGGTGTCGGGCTGACGAAGGTCTCGTTGATCAAGACCGAATCTGAAGTGCCGGCCAAGATCGGCATCTACGTGCATGCACTGAGCGCGTTCGAGGACACGCGCACGCTGCTCTCGATCTCGCCCAGAACCGAGGACCAGTTGCGCCTGCGAACCGTGACGATCGACGATCTCCCGCACGAGATCTACAACTTCCCCGGCGATGAGATGTACGACCTGCGCATCGACCACATGAAGCTGACGCTCTTCGGGGAGCTTGCCAACGGCCACAACTTCATGACCAACCCGACCAACTGCGCGGACTGGAACTCGCAGCTTTGGGCGAACGCCACCTACGTCAACGACAACCTCGATTCGGACCCGCTGGGCGGGGGCGCAAACGCCTTCAAGGCGAGCAACTCGGTGACCGTCTCGCCGGACTGCTCAAACGCGGGGTCCGTGCCATTTCCGGTCAGCGGCGGCGTGTCGATCGATTCCCCGGGCCGCGATACGTCGCCTTCGTTTGACTTCACGATCAACAACCCCGGCGTCCAAGGCGACGGCCAGGCAGCCACGAGTCCGAAGAGGATCGTCACGACGATCCCGGCGTCGATCAACGTTGACGTCACCCAGCTCGGCCGCGTCTGCCAGGTGGCCGACTTTGACGCCGACAAGTGTCCGGCGAGCAGTCGGGTGGGGACGGTGAAGATTGAGACTCCGCTGATCTCGGCCGGTCTGACCGGCGACGTCTATCTCGTCAAACAGAACGCCAACTACGGGCTGCCGGATCTGGGCCTGAGAGTGCGCGGAGCGATCACCTTCACGCAGCGCGGCCTCAATCGTTACGTCGGTCCGAAGTTCAATCAGATCGAGACGACCTTCGACGAGATCCCGCAGGTCGGCTTCTCCAAGCTGACGTTCCACCTCTTTGGCGGATCCGACGGGCTGCTCAGGTCGCTTGCCTGCCCGACCTACAACAAGACCCCTGCGCCGCCGACGTTCACCTACAACTTCACGGCATGGAGCGGTGCGACCGCGAGCTCGACCACGCCGCTGAACATGGCCAACTGCTTCGGGATCCAGACGCTCAAGCCATACAAGAAGTGCTTGCTCAAGAAGCTCCCGATCAGGCCCAACTACCAGTCGCGCGTGCGCGTGAAGAGCGTGGTGCTGAAGATCGACGGCAAGAAGAAGGCGACGACCAAGAAGTCACCTTTCCGCTTCAACCTCAAGATCAAGAAGCTGGGATTGAAGAAGAAGCGGGGCAACAAGCACACCCTCGAGCTGCGAGCCACCTACGACGACGGCACGCTCTCAACCAAGCGCACAACCTTCCGCACCTGCCGCTAATCCGTCCCCAACGAAGCGGCAATCCTTCCTTGCCTGCTCCCTCCGGGAGCAGGCAAGGAGTGGGTCTGGGTTGTTAGTCGCCCAGGGCCATCTTCTTTAGGTTCATTGCTTCGTTGTAGAGCTTGGCGGTGACGCCGTGCTCCATCGCGACTTCGCGGAGGTTGCGGCCGCTGCCGGCGGCTTCCTTGACGATCGCTCCGGCCTTGTCGTAGCCGATGTGCGGATTCAGCGCGGTCGCCGCAGCCAGCGTGTTCTCGGCCGATGCCTTCAGGCCCTCCTTATTGGGCTCGATCCCGTCCACACACTTGGTCGCCAGCAGGTGCGAACCGGTCGAGAGCAGGTTGATGCTCTCAAGCAGGTTCTTCGCGATCAGCGGGATGCGAACGTTGAGCTCGAACTGGCCCTGAGTTCCGGCCACGGTGATCGCGGTGTCGTTGCCGATCACCTGCGCGCCGATCTGCAGCACCACCTCGGGGATCACCGGGTTGACCTTGCCCGGCATGATCGACGAGCCCTTCTGCAGCTCGGGCAGGAAGATCTCTCCGATGCCGGCGCGCGGTCCGCTGCCCATCAGAGCGAGGTCGTTGGCGATCTTCGTCAGGCTGACCGCCACCACCTTGAGCGCGCCCGAGAGCTCGACCAGCGAGTCGCGGTTGGCCTGCGCTTCGAACGGGTCGGCCGGGGGCAGGGGCTTTAGGCCGGTCGACTTCTGGATGTACTTGCGCGCGATCTGCGCAAAGCGTGAGTGCGTGTTCAGTCCCGTCCCAGTGGCGGTGCCGCCGAGCGGAATCTGCGCGACGTGCGGCAGAGTGTTCTCGATCCGCTCGATGCCGAGCCGGATCTGCGCGGCGTAGCCGCCGAACTCTTGTCCCAGCGTGACCGGCACGGCGTCCATCAGGTGTGTGCGTCCGCTCTTGACGTGGTTCTTGAATGCGCGCGACTTCTTGGTCAGCGAGCGCTCAAGTTGGCGCAGGTTCGGCAGCAGCTTCTGCTGGACCTGGCCGAGCGCCGCAAGGTGAACCGCGCTGGGAAAGACGTCATTGCTTGACTGCCCGAGGTTGACGTCGTCGTTGGGATGCACACCGGCGAGGGTCGCGATCACCTCATTGGTGTTCATGTTGCTCGAGGTGCCCGAGCCCGTCTGAAACACATCGATCGGGAACTGACCGTCGTGCTGCCCGTTGGCAATCTCATCGGCGGCCTTGGCGATCTTCGCGGCCTTCGCCTTCGAGAGCAGCCCGAGGTCGGCGTTGGCGCGGGCGGCCGCGCCCTTGATCACGCCGAGCTGGTGGATCACCGGCATCGGAACGGTGTTCCCGGACACGGGGAAGTTGCTGACTGCCTTGTCGGTCTCGCCGCCCCAGAGCTTCTTGCCGACCGGCTTGCGGGCGGGCTTGCTCGCTGAGCTCGTTGACTTGCGCGTCGCGCTCTTGGCGGTGGACGCGCGCCTGGCGGTAGCGGCGCTCTTCTTGGCCGGGGCCTTCTTGACAGCAGGCTTCTTCGCAGCAACTTTCTTCTTGGCGGGCGTCTTTGCGGGCGGCACTGTTTCTGCTCCTTGGATTCGTGCTTGAGGTGGGGATGGTCTTTAGGGCGCGACAGATTCAGTCAGCGCCGGAAACTCCAGCGTGACACTAGTTCACGCCTAGCCTCCGGGCGTGCCCTGGAAGGACAATCCAAGAGACCGCGACATAATCCGACTCGCCCTCCCGGCTCTGGGGGCGCTCGCGGCCGAGCCGACCTACCTGCTCGTCGACACCGCCGTGATCGGCCACCTCGGCACGGTGCAGCTCGCAGCGTTGGGCCTTGCCGCGACGTTTCTGGCCAGCATGTTCTGGCTCTTCAACTTTCTCGCCAACGCGACCACCACGCAGATCGCGAACCAGCACGGCGCTCGGCGCGAGGATCTGGTCGGGACGATCGCCGCTCAGGCCGTCTGGCTGGCCCTACTGATCGGCGCCGCACTCGCGCTGCTGGGCGTCGCGCTGGCCACGCCGATCACCGAGCTCTTGCAGGCCGAAGGCAAAGTCGCCGAGCACGCGGCGGTCTACATCCGGATCAGCGCGATCGGTGCGCCGTTTGTGATGCTCGCGCTTGCGGGCCAGGGCTGGGCACGCGGGATCCAGCGGATGGATATCCCGTTGAAGATCCTTGTCGCCAGCAACCTGCTCAACGTTGCGCTCGAAGTCCTTTTTGTCTACGGCTTCGGGTGGGGCATCGCCGGCAGCGCCTGGGGAACCGTGATCGCCCAAGGTTGCGCGGCGGTGGGATTTGTCTGGTGGATGCGCAGGCCGCTCGCCGGACACATGCGCGTGGCGTGGCGGCGGATGCGGCCGCTGATCGCTTTCGGTGGTGACCTCTTCATCCGCACCGGGTTGATGCTGCTCTGTTTCAACGGGATCAACGCGCTGCTTGCGCGACAGGGCGCGACGCCGCTGGCCGCAAACCAGGTGCTCTTCCAGTTGATGGTCTTCCTCGCGCTCTTGATGGACTCTGTGGCGATCTCGGGTCAGACGCTGATCGGGCGAGAGCTCGGAGCCGCCGCGCGCGATTCGGCGCGGGCCTACGCGCGCCGCGTGACGATCCTGTCGTTTGGGGCCGGCGTGATCCTTGCGGTGCTGCTCGCGGCCGGCAACTCGATCGTGCCCAAGGCGTTCACGTCTGACGCGGCCGTGCTCCACGAGATTGCGCGCGTCTGGTGGCTGTTCGTCGTCTACGTCCTGCTCAGCTCACTGATCTACGGCTGGGACGGCGTGCTGCTAGGCGGCGGCGACTCGCGGGCGATGATGTGGATTCTCGCCGTGTCGGCCGCATTCTGCCTGCCGACCGCCTATCTGCTTATCGACGACCCGGCGACCGCGATCGTCGGAGCCTGGATTGCGTTCAGCGTGCTCAACGGTGCGCGGCTGATCGGGAATGGCTGGCGCGTCCGAAGCGGTCGGTGGGCCGATTCGTAGCTGAATCGCTGGCTCTGCGTCTTGGCCCGGTCACAGAATTCCGGCGTCGCGCGACATAGTGACGAGACGATGTCGCTGAGTCCCGAAGAAATTGCCGCGCTTTATGAGCAGCACGCAGAGATCCTGCTGCGGTTCCTGATGCGCCGAACGTTCGAAGCGCAGGTCGCCGTGGACCTTCTCGCAGAGACTTTCGCGTTGGCGTACGAGCACCGAACGACCTTTAGAGGTGACTCTGATGCTCGCGGCTGGCTCTTCGGGATCTCAGGGAACCTGTTGTCCGATTTCTTTCGCAGCGGCAGAGCGGAGCGCCGCGCGGTCGAGCGCCTCGGGATGACGGTTCCTGAAGTCGATGACGAGGAACTGGCTCGCATCGAGGATCTCGCCGAGACGGCCGAACTGCGCGGAGCAATCGCCGAGGCGATGCGAGAGCTCTCAGAAGAGCAGCGCGCCGCGATCGACTTACGCGTCGTCCAGGAGCGCAGCTACCCCGATGTCGCCCGCGCACTGGGCGTCAGCGAGCAAGTGGCGCGCGCTCGCGTGAGCAGGGGCCTGAAGAAACTGAGGAAGAGCATGGAGATGACCACGCTGGATGAGGTGACGAGCAATGTCTGATCAAGATCGTCACAAGCGCGAGCGCCCACACTCGATTGATCAGATCGGCGGAGAACTCCGCGCGGCGATGGCGAACGGCGAGACCGCGCAACCCGGCCGTCGTCGCCGCGCGTTCACGATTGCCGCAGCAGCGGCAGTCGCCGCCTGCGCGCTGGCAGCGATCGCGCTGATTTCCGGAGGCGACGACAAGCCGTTCACGGTCGAGAGCGCGGTTGCCGCCGTCACCAGGGCAGCGTTCGATACGCCGCGCGAACACCCCGACGAGTACCTCTACACCACCTCAACCGAGACGTTCATCGGCGGGCGCAGCGTCCAAACGAATAAGCGGCGCAGCTGGCAGATACGCGTCACGGCGCAGCGGGAGACTTGGATTCGTCCGCAGCGCACGGCTTGGACGCGCACCCAATTCACGGAGCACGCGTATCCCACCGAACGTGATCGCAGGAGCGCCGAAGCCGCGCGGCGAGACGTTGAACGTGACTGGAAACGGCGAAACCACGGAAAGGCCGTTCCCCCGGGGATGACCGATTTCATGGCTGAGTCGACCCCCGCCTCGCCCATCGTCTGCCGTGTCAGCGCCGACTATGCGTGGCTGGTCGGCGACCGAAAACTCTCTGAACTGCTTGGTTCGCGTAGTGGCGCGGTTCCTTCAGATCCGCGCAAGCTGTATGCGTTCCTCGAGCGTCGGTTGCAAAACAACGCGCTCGCGATCAGAAAAGACACGCTGATTTGGATGATGATCGACTCTGCCAGTCGGCTCTCAACTGGATCGATCACCCCCAAACAGCGCAGCGCATTGATCGGCACGCTTGCATTGATCCCTGGAACCGAGACCTACGGCGAGACCACAGACCCCACCGGGCGTGCGGCAATCGGGTTCTCGCGGACAAGCGGCGGTAAGCGTTATCGCTTGTACTTCGACCGCGAGACTGGTCTCACCAGCTATTCGGACGTGGCCACCACAAGCGGGAAGCCGGATGCCGGCGTTTCCACATGGCGTCTAGATCGCTTCGAGTACGTCAAGCAGCCGCCGCCGCTCACGCCGTCGAAGGGCAAATCGCTCAGCTTCCTGCTGGTCTGCCCCTACGACGGCCCCAACGGCCACTACCTCCGCCGTCGCGCCGCCGACTGATCCGGCGGCACCCGCCACATAGACTCACCCCCTGCAAATGAGCGTCTTTGAGCCCATCAAGCAGGGGGAGGGATTCCCCCAGATCGAAGAGCGGATTCTGCGTCGCTGGAAGGAGCTCGGCGTCTTCGAGAAGTCGCTCGAGCAACGCGAGGGCGCGGAGCGTTTCGTCTTCTATGAAGGCCCGCCGACGGCCAACGGCCGGCCGGGCTCGCACCACGTGCTCAGCCGCGTCTTCAAGGACATCTTCCCGCGCTACAAGACGATGCAGGGCTTCCGCGTGGACCGCAAGGCCGGCTGGGACTGCCACGGGTTGCCGGTTGAACTGGAGATCGAGAAGGAGCTTGGCCTCTCCTCCAAGCACGAGATCGAGAACTACGGAATCGCCGCGTTCAACGAGAAGTGCCGCGAGAGCGTGCTGCGCTACGTGGAGGACTGGAACGCTCTGACCGAGCGGATCGGGTTCTGGATCGACCTCGATGACCCCTACAAGACGATGTCCAACGAGTACGTGGAGTCGGTTTGGTGGTCGCTCAAGCAAATCCACGAACAGGGTCTGCTCTACGAGGGCCACCGCGTCGTCCCGTATTGCCCGCGCTGCGGCACCGCGCTCTCCAGCCACGAGGTCGCGCTTGGCTACAAGGACGTCGAAGACCCGTCGGTCTACGTCAAGCTCAAGGTCAGCGGCGAGGACAACACCTACCTGCTCGTCTGGACCACGACGCCGTGGACGCTGCCCGGCAACGTCGCGGTCGCCGTCGGCCCCGCGATCCGCTACGCCAAGGTCGAGCACGAGGGCGAGACGCTGATCCTCGCCGAAGGGCTGATCGAAAATGTGCTCGGAGAAGGCACCACCGCGAGCGAGATCCTCGCCGGCGAAGAACTGACCAAGCTCACCTACGACGGACCTGTCTTTGAGCTAACTGACCGCGCGCCAGAACCAAGCCCTGTGATCGCTGGCGACTTCGTCACGACCGACGACGGAACCGGGCTCGTGCACATCGCCCCAGCCTTCGGTGAGGACGACTACGCGGTCGCCGCTGCGCACGGGATCTTCGACCCCACCCAGCAGGAGACGCTCTACAACCCGGTCGGCCTCGACGGCAACTACACCGACGCCGTCGTCGGCTTCGAGGGCCGCTTCGTCAAGGACGCCGAGCTGACCGAGGAGCTGATCGCGAGCCTGAAGGATCGCGGCCTGCTCTTCAAGGCCTTCACCTACGAGCACTCCTACCCGCACTGCTGGCGCTGCAGCACGCCGCTGATCTATTACGCCAAGGGCAGCTGGTACATCCGCACGACGGCAATTCGTGAGCAGATGCTCGGCGGCAACGAGGGGATCAGCTGGTACCCGCCGCACATCAAGGAGGGCCGATTCGGAAACTGGCTCGCCAACAACATCGATTGGGCGCTCTCTCGCGAGCGCTACTGGGGCACGCCCCTGCCGGTCTGGATCAACGATCAGGACCCGGACGAGCAGATCGTGATCGGGAGCTACGCCGAACTCGAGTCGCTCGCCGGCAAGCCCGTCGAGGATCCCCACCGTCCGTACATCGACGACTTCACATTCGATCCGCCCAGTGGCAACCCGGGAACGATGCGCCGCGTGCCCGAGGTGATCGACGCCTGGTACGACAGTGGCTCGATGCCCTTCGCGCAGTGGCACTACCCGTTTGAAAACGAAGACCTCTTCGACGAGCGCTTCCCGGCGCAGTACATCTGCGAGGCGCTCGATCAGACCCGCGGCTGGTTCTACAGCCTGCTCGCTGTCTCCACTCTGATGTTCGGCAAGCCGAGCTACGAGACGGTGCTCTGCCTTGGGTTGATTCTTGACCCCGAGGGCCAGAAGATGAGCAAGTCCCGCGGCAACGTGGTTGCTCCGTGGGACGTAATCGATGAGCACGGCGCCGACGCCTTCCGTTGGTACTACTTCACGAGCAAGGAGCCGTGGGCCGGCTACCGCTTCTCCACGGAAACGGTCGGCGAGTCGGTGCGCAAGTTCCTTCTGACGCTCTGGAACACGTACGGCTTCCTGGTGCTCTACGCCAACGCCGGTGCGCAGGACGGCTCGGCGGCAAACCCGCCGGCCGATCGATCAGACCTCGACCGCTGGGCGCTCAGCCGCCTGCAGTCGACTGTGGCCACCGTGACCGAGCGTCTCGACGACTATGACGCCACGGCTGCCGGTCGTGCGATCGACGCGCTGGTTGACGATCTCTCCAACTGGTACGTGCGCTCATCGCGCCGACGCTTCTGGGACGCCGATCCCGACGCGATCGCGACGCTGCGCGAGTGCCTGACCACGATCGCCCAGCTGCTTGCGCCGTTCACGCCGTTTGTCGCCGACGAGATCTACACGAAGCTCGCGCCGAACGCCGCCGAGAGCGTGCACCTGACCGACTTCCCGCAGCCAGACCCCGCGCTGACGGACGCGTTGCTCGAGTCCGACATGGCCACCGCACGCCAGGCCGTCGAGCTGGCGCGCGCCGCCCGCGCCCAGGCCAAGGTCAAGATCCGCCAACCGCTCGCCGAGATCGTCGTCGTCGCGACCGGCGAGGAGCAGGCCGCGATCGAGCGCTTCGAGACTCTGATCCTTGGCGAGCTAAACGTCAAGTCCGTGCGTTACGTCACCGACGCCGACGAGCTCGCACGATTTGAACTCAAGGCCAACTTCAAGGCGCTGGGACCCAGGCTAGGCAAGCACATGCCGCTGGCCAAGGAGGCGATCGCCGCACTCGACGGCGCTAAGGCGAATGAGAACCTCAAGAACGGCGAGCCGGTGCGCATCGATGTCGCCGGCGAGGAGTTCCTGCTCGGCGCCGAGGACGTCCAGGTGGTGCTTGCGCCGCTCGACGGTTACCAGCTCGAGCGCGAGGGCAGCCACGCGGTCGCGCTCGATCTCACCGTCACTGACGACCTCAAGCGCGAAGGTTTGGCCCGCGAAGTCGTGCATGCCGTGCAGAACGCGCGCAAGGATGCGGGCCTCGCCGTCGAAGACAGGATCGACCTCCAACTCGGCGGCGACGATCCGCTGATCGCCGCAGCTCGTGAGCACCAGGATTACCTGGCGAACGAGACGCTCGCGACCAGCGTGGAACTTGGCGTGGTCGAGCCCGACACCGGTACCGTCACCCAGCTGGACGGACACGAACTGCGAATCAAACTTGCCAAGAACGGGTTATCCAACTGACATGCACCGCAAGCGCACATCACTCGCACTCACCCTGGTCGCCTTGGCGACGGTGCTCCTGCTCGTTCCGACGGCGTCAGCGAAGTCGAACAAGACTGCCGTCAAGAAGGGTGCCCATTGGATTCGCGCAGCCGGACTCGATCAGTTCCCGGGCACCGGCTTCAAGGCCGACACGCTCTCTTCGCTCATGGCGGCAAAGAAGATCGGCGTGTCCGTGCCGCTCAAGTCGCGCGAGCGCTTCCTCAAAGCGGTGCGAGATGACGCCAACAGCTACGCCGCAACGGCCGGCAGCACTGCGAAGGTGATCATCGCCGCGGTTGCCGGTGGTCAGAACCCGCGCTGCTTTGGCCCCTCGGGCGAGAAGTCCGACTTCATGGACGCGCTGCTCTCTGAGTACAAGTCGAGTACCGGGCAATTCGGAAAGACCGCGTTTGACCACGGTTTCGCGCTGATCGCGTTCAAGGCCGCGCATGTCAGGCCGCCATCGAAGGCCGTCAAATTCGCCAAGTCCCGCCGCGGCAAGTACGGCTGGGGCTTTGGCCTGGTCAAGAAGGGCGGAGACGAGGTCGAGTCAACCGCAGTGATGATCCAAGGCCTGCGCGCCGCCGGCGTCAGCAAGAAGGACAGCTCGCTGCGCGCCGCGATGCGCTGGATCACCTACCAGCGCAACACCGACGGCGGATATAACCCGACGGTCTCAAAGACCCCGGGCGAGACGCAGGCAGATACGACTTCGTACGCGATCGAAGCCGGCGACGCGATGGGCATGTACAGCTCGCTGATGAACAAGGCCAAGCGCGCGCTGCGGGCGCTGCAGCAGTCGAACGGCTCTTTCCGCTCTGCTCCGAGCGCCAACAGCGAGTTCCACGGAATCTCGACCGGCAATGCCGTATTGGCGCTCTCGGGTCAGCACTTCCCTGTGGTGGCGCGCAGGACAACGCCGAAAGCCTGCAGTTGAGGCTCGCGATAATGCCAAGCTGTGTGCGCGTTAATCACGCCTTCACAGCTTGATCCGCATCGTTTCCCGCCGTTAATCTGTTTCGAACCGTGATGGCACGCACCAACTGGTCCACCCGAATCAACTACTCGCACGCGATCCTCTTCCTGGGGGTCATCGTGGCGTTGCTTGTTGTGATGTTCCGGCCCACCGGGGCGGAGGCCGACGGCCCCAAGCGCGCAAACGTCTACGTGAAGTGGAGCGACAGCGACTACGCAACCGTCGACCTCGGGAAACTGACGCGAGTCACGCGAGACTACGACGTGATTCCGACTGGGAAGAAGAACTCGGTGAGTTCCTCGTTCACCGGGGTGCCGTTGGTTGAGTTCCTAAGAGAAGTCGGAACTGATCTCGAAAACGTCGGATTCGTACGTGTGCGCTTGAACACGACAAACGACTCGCGCATGATTCTCGTCCCGCTCTACCAGGACAAGGACGAGCGTCCCCCGTTGATTCTCGAAGCTGGCAAAGTCGGAAGCCGGTCTCTTGGCACACCCGCTGTGGTGTTCGGACAGCCGGACGCCGGGACGCCGATAAGCCAGGAGAAAAACATCATCGGGTTCTCCAAAGAGAAGCCTTACATCGAGATAGTCCCGAGCAAGCCGGGCGCAAAGGTGATCAGCGTCAAGATCAGCAAGAAAAAGCGCAAGAGCGGGCAGTACGCCCTCACCGCCAACATCATGAATGGCAGCGGCGCGCCGGCCAAGTATCAGTGGTTCCAGACTGACGCCAAGGGAAACCAGGCATTGCTGGGAAGCGACAAGTCGGTCACGACGACCGCAACTGGCACCAAGGACGTGCAGGTCAGCGTGGTCGTCACCGAGACTGGAACCGGATCGACCGGCGTCCAGTACATGCAGTACATCCCCAAGAGCTCCGGTAACGGCTCGACCAAGGACCCTGGCGGCTCCGGCAGCGGCGGCTCGGGATCCGGTGGCGGCAGCGGCAGCGGCGGCGGATCCGGTACCGGCACAGGCACCGGCACGCAAGGGAACAACGGCGGCGTCACAACCTCACCAACGCCTTTCAGTCAGCAGACGACGCCGAACCCACAGCCCACCCCCACAACCCCACAGAACCCAGTAACCCCCACACAGCCAACCCCGCAGACATCGACGCCGAACCTCGACACCACAGCGATCACCAACACGGCTCAGAACGTTTCCGGCACCGGCAGCTTGACGACTGTTTCAGGAGTGCTGCTCGCAGCGCCCACCGCAGCGCCGAGTTCTGAAGGCGGTTCCGGCACGCCGCTGAACTCCCTTCCGGCGCCGGTTGTCGACGAGCTCAACTCGATCTTCCAGCCGGTTGACAGCACCGAAGACGTTTGGGCGTACCTGCTGGCGATATTGTTCGCTTTTTCGATCTCTGGGGCTGTAAGGGAGTGGGTCAAACCGTGACGTCTTTGATATTCGCCACCTCGGTGGGCGACCAGATCACTCAGGCCGTCGCCGACGTGGCGGAGGCCTTGCGCTATCCGGTGCTGATCACCGCGATGATCGCGCTGGTTGTTGTGGCATACGAGCTCGGCCGCCTGGGCGTTGAGATGTGGAAGCGCAGCCAGCGCCCCAAGACTCCATTCGAGCAGACCGCCCGCCAGGCGATCGCGCAAAAGCAGGCTGGCGACGCCGCGGGCGCGCAGGCGACGCTCAAGGGCTACTCGTACGGCGACGCTTTGCAGAAGGCAGCCGTCGGCACACTGTTTGCACCCGACCCGATCGACGCGCAGCGCGCCGTCATCGAATACGACCTCTACGTCTCCAAGCGACTCGACCGCGTGCGCCTGTTGGTGCGCGCCGGCCCGGCGCTCGGACTGATGGGAACACTGATCCCGCTCGCCCCGGCGCTTGCCGCCCTGGGCAAGGGCCAGCCCAGCGTGCTGGCAGACGAACTCCAGACCGCTTTCGCGATCACCGTTGTCGGAGTGCTCGTCGGCCTTGTCGCCTTCACGATCGCGCTGATCCGCGAGCGCTACTTCACGCGTGACCTTGCCGACCTTGAGTTCCTGCGCGAGGTTCGCGGCGATGCAGCCGTGCTCATGCCTGCCACGGTCCCGCAACCTTCGGCCGCGATGCCGTCGCACATGACGGCCACCGATCAGCCGGCCGCTGCGTCCGCGGCGACAGCCGACGACACCGTTGTGATGCCCGCACCCGCCCAGGCGCCTGCCCCGAACGCGCCAGCGCCCGCAGCGCCCACCGCTGCCGCGGCTCCTGCTGCACCGGCCGCGACGGCGCCCGCGCCAGCGCCGCCAGCAGTGCCCGCAGCGCCGCCTGCATTCCCGCCGCCGGCCGAGGCGCCGAAGAAAAAGTTTGGTCTCAAGAAGAAGGGCTCCAAGGCCCAGGATGCCGCGCCGCCAGCCTTCCCGCCACCACCACCGGCTCCGACGATCCCCCCGGTCGATCCGCCCAAGTCCGACAAGGACAAGAAGGGCTCATAAGCCTTGAAGGTCACGCCGACACCAGGCAGCGTCTCGGGCCGCCGCATCGACCGGGTCGGCGACCCGCTCGAGGGGCTTGTCAACCTCTTTGACCTTTCCCTCGTGCTGGCCGTAGGTCTGCTGCTTGCAGCGCTCTCTTCTGCCGGCGTCGTCGGACTCGTGGCAGGGGGCTCCGGCGGCACGCCGATCCCCGGCGAGCCCGCTGGCGGCCAGACTGCTCAGGGCCAGGGCACAGCCGTCGGCACCGTTTACCGCTTGCAGGACGGCACCTACGTCTTCGCTCCGAGCGGCGCTCCGCGGACGGGCGCAACCGGCGCAACCGGCGGCGCAACCCAGACTCCGCAGCCAGGCGCAACGGCCCCGCAGGGCGCCAATCCCGGCGCCACGGGCTCAACGCTGCCGACAAACCCGACGGTTCCGCCCGCAGGCGGATCGCCGGGTCTGTAGCGCGCTAGTTACTCAGACTTCGTCCTGAAGCTGTCCGGCGATCGCGAAGTCGGACTTCTTCATGTCCTCGAAGACCACCCAACAGTGATCCTCTGAGGCGCCGGCGACGTCGACGAGCGTCTTCGTCACCTGCTTGGCGATTTCGTCCTTCTGCTCGCGGGTACGGCCTTCGAACAGCTTGATCGTTACGACTGGCATGCCGCCAACCCTACGCGAGCGCCGGCTCGAGTTCGGCGTCCAGGCGACGCTTGGGCAGCGCGCCGATCACCTTGTGGGCGACGTCGCCGTCCTTGAAGA
>CAZRAA010000056.1:0-5423 GCA_964597975.1 uncultured Thermoleophilaceae bacterium
CCCGAATGTAGGATCGGCGCGTGTCGTTCTACGTGACAACGCCGATCTACTACGTCAATGCCGAGCCGCATCTGGGCCACGCGTACTCGACGATCGGGGCAGACGTCTTGGCGCGGCACATGCGTCAGCGCGGCGAGGACGTCTTCTTCGTGACCGGCACCGACGAGCATGGCGAGCCCGTGGTGCTTGCCGCCGAGGCTCAGAGCACGACGCCGCAAGAGCTCGTCGATCGCAACGCACCGCGTTTTGAAGCGCTGACCGAGAAGATCGACGTCACCAACGATTACTTCATCCGCACGACCAATCCGCAGCACAAGGCCGAGGTCCAGCGCGTCTGGCAGCAGATCCACGACAACGGCTACGTCTACAAGGGCACGTACGAAGGCTGGTACTGCCCCAAGTGCGCCGACTTCAAGTCCGAGCACGAGATCGCCGAGGGCAACACCTGCCCGATCCACCGCATCCCGCTCGAAAACGAGTCCGAGGAGAGCTGGTTCTTCAAGCTCTCGGCGTTCCAGGAGCCGCTCGAGAAGCTGTTCGCCGATCATCCCGAATGGGTGCTCCCGCGTCACCGCTACAACGAGGCGCTCTCGTTCATCAATAGCGGGCTCAGAGACGTCGCTCTCTCGCGCTCGAAGATCAGCTGGGGCGTCGAGTTGCCATGGGATCCTTCGCACGTGATGTACGTCTGGTTTGACGCGCTGCTCAATTACTGGACGGCCCCAAAGATCGCCCGCCCGGATGCAGAGATCTGGCCCGCCGATGTGCACGTGATGGCCAAGGACATCGTGAAGTTTCACGCCGTCTATTGGCCTGCGATGCTGATGGCGCTCGGCGCCGAGCTGCCCAAGCGCATGTTCATCCACGGTTATCTGTTGATGGACGGTGAGAAGATGAGCAAGTCGCTGGGCAACGTGCTCGACCCGAACAAGGTCGTCGACCTCTTCGGTTCGGACGCGTTGCGTTTCTACTGCTTCCGTGAGGTCAGCTTCGGCAACGACGGATCGATCAGTACCGAGGGCTTTGAGACCCGCTACAACACGGAGCTTGCCAATGAGTACGGCAACCTCGCCAGCCGATCGCTGGCGATGATCGCCAAGTACCGCGACGGCGTCGTCCCCGCGAGGCCTGAACGCACCGGGCTCGAAGACGATTTCGGCGGAGCGGCGGACCGCCTGATGCGACAGATCGACGAACTCGAACTGAGCGCCGCGCTTGAAGATGTCTGGAGTCTCGTGCGCCGGCTGAATCGCTTCGTCGAAGAGACGGCGCCCTGGAAGCTCGCAAAGGACGAGGCCAGCGCCGCGCAGCTCGACGCGGTGCTCTACGCACTGGCGGAAGGTCTGCGCGTCGTATCGATCCTTCTGCACCCGTGGATCCCGAAGTCCACGACTCAGCTGCTCGCGGCGATCGGCCACGAGGAGCAGGCCGGGGACATCAATGTGGCGAGCTTCGGCGCAGGCGACGGCGGCTTCAAGGTCGATCAGCTCGCGCCGCTGTTTCCGAAGCTCGAGCCGGCGGCCGGCTGATGGTCGACACCCACGCCCATATCGAGATGTGCGAGGGCGAGCCGGCCGAGGTCGTCGCCCGTGCGCGCGAAGCGGGCGTGAATCGGATCCTCACGATCGGACTCACACGCGACACCTTCGACGTCTCGCTGCAGATCGCCGAAGCGCATGAAGAAGTCTTCGCCGCAGTCGGCTGCCACCCGAACGAGACGAGCGACTTCGGCGCCGAGCATGCCCAAGCGATCGACGGAGCGGCAAGTCACCCACGTGTGCGGGCGATCGGCGAGACCGGGCTCGACTTTTTTCGCGAGAGCGCACCGGCCGATTCCCAACGCGAAGCCTTCCGCACGCAGATCGAGATCGCGGCGGCTCACAAGTTGCCGGTCTCGATCCACGCGCGCGCCGCTGAGGCCGAGTGCATCGACACTCTGATCGAGCACGGCGGCGGGTTGCCGGCGGTGATCCTGCATTGCTTCTCTGATGTATCGCAACTGGACCGTGCGGTTGACGCCGGCTTCTACTGCTCGTTTGCAGGCAACGTCACTTTCAAAAATGCGCCAGACCTGCGCGAGGCGGCGGCGCGGGTGCCGGACGAGCTGATCCTGCTTGAGACCGACGCACCGTTCCTAGCGCCGATGCCCAACCGCGGCAAGCGCTGTGAGCCTGCGTGGGTCACGCTCACCGCCGCCGTGGTTGCAGAGCAACGAGGGGTCAGCTACGACGAACTCGACGCGCTCGTGACCGCCAACGCGGAGCACGCGCTGGCCTGGTAGGCCTCCGGTGGCAGAACGCGCCCAGCAACCGTCGATCGAACGCATGCGCCGGTTCGACATCAGGCCCAGGCGCAAGCTCGGTCAGAACTTCCTCGTCGACAACAACATCCTCGGGGTTATCGCCGAGAGCGCCGGACTCGCGTCGGACGATTGCGTGCTCGAGGTCGGAGGCGGGCTCGGTGTGCTCTCTGAGTACCTGGCCGCGCGAGCAAGGTTCACTCATGTGATTGAGATTGACGAGTCGCTGCGCGGGCCACTCGAAGACGCTCTCGCGCCACACGGCAACGTAGACCTGGTTTTCGCCGACGCGGTTGGCCTCGAGTTCTCCGCACTCGATCCTCGGCCGACCAAGCTGATCGCCAATCTCCCGTACAACGTCGCGGCGACGTGCGTGATCAAGGCTTTCTACGAACTGCCCGAGCTGGAGCTCTGCTGCGTAATGGCGCAGCGCGAGGTCGGCGAGCGGCTCGCCGCCAAACCGGGCTCAAAGCTCTTCGGCGCGACGTCGGTGCTCGTGCAAGCCGTCGCCGGCGAGACGGGAACGCGCCGGCTTTCGCGAAATATCTTCCATCCGGTGCCAAACGTGGACTCTTCGCTCGTGACGCTGACGCGAACCCGGCCAAACCCCGCGGCAGACTTCGCAGACCTCGTGCACGGAGCTTTCGCGCACCGCCGTAAGCCCCTGCCGAGCTCGCTGGCGCTCGCTCGCCGCGACGACCCCTCAATCAAGCAGCGTGCCGCCAACGCGCTGGGTCAGCTTGAGCTGTCGGCAGACACGCGCGCCGAACGCCTCACCGCCGAGCAGTTCCTGCGCCTTCGCGAGTTGCTTGCGGGAGTCGCATGAGCACGCTGATCGTTCAGGCTCCAGGCAAACTGAACATCTGCCTCTATCTCGGCCCGACCCGCGAGGACGGATTGCACGAGATCGCGTCTCTCTTCGAGTCGGTATCGCTGACCGACACGCTCACGGCGCGCACTGCCGAAGGACTCCACGACCGGGTGATCTGCGACGCAATCGAAGGCGAGAACCTCGCCGAAATGGCACTGCGCGGCGCGCGCGAGGCGGGGATGCTCAGCGGCCCGCCGCTCGAAGTGACGATCGACAAGCGCGTCCCGATCGCCGCGGGAATGGGCGGCGGGAGCGCCGACGCGGCCGCCGCACTCCGCCTTGCCGCATCGATCAGCGGTCGTCCGATCTCCGAATACGAACAGCTCGCCTTCGCCCTGGGGGCCGACGTGCCGAGCCAGCTGACTCCCGGTGCCGCGCTGGTGCACGGCGCAGGCGAGCGCGTGGCGACGATTGAACCGCGCTGCCTTGTCGGAGCCGCCGAGCGGGCGTACGTGATCGTCGAACAGCAGGAGGGACTCTCGACGGCCGAAGTATTCCGCCAGTCAGACCGGGCGGAGCTACCCGAGCCAGCGATCGTCCAACGCGAAGAGGCGCTGCTTGAGCGCATCTCGTCCGGGGTCGACCTCGACGAGTTCTGCGCGCTGGTCGAGAACGCGCTGGAGCCGGCGATCGTCGCGCTGCGCCCGGAACTTGCCGGATTGCCGGCGCTGCTGAAGGCTCACGGGGCGCTGGCCTCCGCCTTCACCGGCTCGGGTCCGACGAGCTTCGGCGTTTTTAGCGGCCATCGCGCGGCCGAAGACGCCGCCTTTGAGCTGATTTCGGCCGGCCACCTCGCCCACGCCGCCGTGCCGGTCGACGCCGCTTTTGCCACACCACAAACGGTCGAAGAGGCAGGCAGTTGAGCGTCCCAGTGGCAATGAACGGCATCCAGATCACCGCCGCGCTGGCGGCGGGGATCTGGCTCCTGATCGCCGTGCTGCAGATGCGCGCCGGCAAGCTCGGCACTGAACAGAAGGTGGTCTCGGTCGTCGGCATCATCGGTCTCGCTCTCTACGCGGGGGGCGCATTCGCCTGGCTGCCCCAGCCCGAACAGGTCCTTGAGGACATCGCGACTGCGCTCGGGAAGTGGACGTACCTGCTCGTCTCGGTTCTGGCGTTCCTGGAAACCGGGGCCTTTGTCGGACTGGTCGCTCCGGGCGAAGCAGCCGTGGTCGTCGGAGGCGTTGTCGCCGGCCAGGGCGAGATCGACATCCGTCTCTTGATCGGCCTCGTCTGGTTTGCCGCCTTCATGGGCGATTCGGTGAGCTTCTGGCTCGGCCGCAGACTCGGCCGCGAGTTCATGGTCAAGCACGGCGCACGCTTGAAGATCACCGAAGCGCGGCTCGAGCAGGTTGAGCGCTACATGCACGAGCACGGCGGCAAGACGATCCTGATCGGCCGCTTCATTGGCCTCGTGCGGGCCCTCGCACCGTTCATCGCCGGCTCGTCGAATATGCCCTACCGGCGCTTCATGCCGTACGACATCATCGGCTCCGGCCTCTGGGCGGCATTCTTCTGCATGCTCGGCTACATCTTCTCTAACAACATCGAGGCGGTGATCCAGTGGGCCGAGCGGGGTGTCCTGATCTTCGGTTGGACGGTCGGCACGATCGTCGTGATCGTCTACCTGGTTCGCCGGTTCAGCAAGCCCGAAGAGCGCAGAAAGCTCATCGTCTGGCTCGACGAGCAGGAGGAGAGCGATCCTTGGAAGGCGCGGCTGATCCGACCCCTGCGGCGCGTCTGGATGGCGGTCGTAATGCCCGTCTACAGGTTCTTCGGTCCGCAATTGCGTTTTGCCTGGGCGCGCCTGACGCCGGGCGAGCTCGGCCTGGAATTCACGACCGTGATGGCTGTGCTCGTGACATCCGGTTACACGCTCTACTTCTTCACCGTCGCGGCCTTCGACTGGCCGACAACCTTTACCACGCGCATCAATGACGCCGCGTTCCGCGTAGCCGACTCGATCCGCTCGGACTGGCTTGACAGTCTCGCCGAGGCGGTCACGCAGCTTGGCGCTTTCCCGGTTGCGGGGTTCTTCACGGTGATCGCCGCGGGCTACTGCTTGAAGCGCCGGCATCTGCCCGAGGCCCTGGTTCTGATCTTCGCGATGCTGATAGCGGTGCTCTTGGTCACGCCGATGAAAGACTGGTTGATGGTCCCGCGCCCCAGTGGATCGCTTGTTCCGACGGAGGGCTGGTCCTACCCCTCGGGTCACGCCGCCTACGCGGTCACCTACATCTCGATCGCCGTGAC
>CAZRAA010000056.1:5523-6752 GCA_964597975.1 uncultured Thermoleophilaceae bacterium
GGCTTTTTCGCCCTCTTCGGCGAAAGCATCTAGACAACGCGCGGGGATTCTTATGCTTGATGGGTGTCCAAGGCGACCCAGAGCACTAAGAAGCAGTCCCAAGGCCAAGATGCCGGCACCGGCGCGCTGAACAAGCTCGACGCGATTTCGGCCGCCGTCGAGTCCGGCACCGGACTCACGGCGGTCACTCGCGCGGCGGCGGCTGCGCTCGAAGCATCGCTCGCCGTGATCGACAGCAGAAGCGCCGTACTTGCCGTGGCGGCGGCCTCGCCCGAAGATGAGCGGCGGCTCTTGGCGGGCGAAGGCGGCACCACGACGCAGGATTTGACCGTGGCCGAGAAGCGCGTCGGCACGCTGCGTGTGCGTTCACGCGTCAGCGACGACGTCGACCAGGTCGCGCTGCGGATGGTCGCAACGTTGATCGCCTTGGAGCTCGAACGAACGCTCGCTCCTGAGCTCGCGGACCAGCAGGTGGCGAGCGGTTTCATCGGCGATCTGATCAACGGCCAGGTCAAGGAAGCCGACGCGGTCGGCGCGCGAGCCGAGGAGCTCGGGATCGAGATCGAGCGCGGCTGCGCGTTCATCCTCGCGCGAGCGACTCCGCGCAAGGCCGTCGGCGACGACTGGCGCGCGCGGCTGCTGCTGGTCGTCGAGCGCGTCGCGCGCTCGTTGCACCCGCGAGTTGTGACAGCGCAGGTGGAGCGACCTGGTTCGGCCGCCGGGGAGGTTTACGTGCTGCTGCCAAGCGCCGAGCCCGAGTCGGTCGCGAAGGCTGCGAGCACGATCCGCGAGGAGCTTGAGGCAACTCTCGGCGAGTTCAACTTCACGGTCGGTCACGGCCGGATCACCAGTGAGGCAGCCGAGCTCTATCGCGCGGGGCAAGAAGCGCTGCTCGCAGTCAACGTCGCCGAGGCCAACGGCGCCGGCAACATGCTGAGCTTCGAGGAGACCGGCGCCTACCGGCTGCTACTGCCGGCGCTTTGCGATGACCCAGACGAGCTGAGGCGCTTTTACGCCGAGACGATCGAGCCGCTCGTCAACTACGACGACCAGTACGAGACGAACCTTGTTCAGACGGTCGACACGTTCCTGGCCGCCGACGGCAACGTCGCCGGGACCGCGCAGCGTCTGTTCACCCACCGGCACACGATCCGCTACCGCCTCGAACGAGTGAAGGACCTCACCGGGCTCGATTGCTCCTCGACCGACGGCCGCGAGCGCCTCTCGCT
>CAZRAA010000056.1:6852-14537 GCA_964597975.1 uncultured Thermoleophilaceae bacterium
TCAGAGGCAAAATTGATTCTCGGGAAATTTGGCGTCATGCCGGAGGCTCAGCATATGTGGGAATGCTTCGCCGTTGGTGCGATCAACCGGTCAGACGGGATACTCCTCTGGATGCGCCGAGTCCTGAGCGGCACCATCTGCGGCCGCGTCCGCGTCGGGAGCTTGGGCGACCCGCTCCAGCACGGCCGGCCCGTAGGTTTCCAGTTTCGCGGCACCGACGCCCCTGACTTCGGCCAGCGCCTCCAGGCTTGTCGGTCGGCTACGCGCGATGCCGCGCAGCGTCTTGTTGTCGAAGACCATGTAGGCGGCGAGACCGCGCGCGTCGGCCTGTTCCTTGCGCCAGGTGCGCAGCGATTCGAAAAGGATCTCTTCGTCGGGCGTCAGCGGAGCTTCGTCGTCGGGTAGTGCCTCGCGCCTGCGCGTTGGCTTCGCGCGCTTGACAGCCACTCGCAGCTCGAGTGGGTCCTCCGACTTGACGAATTCACGCCAATCCCCTGAGAGCCTGAGCACGTTGAAGTGATCGGTGTCCTGATAGATCAGTCCACGCGCCACGAGTCCTCGCTGGACGGCTCGCCACTGCTGCTCGGAGACCTCCGACCCGATCCCCCAGGTCGAGAGATTCCAGTGGTTGAAGCGGTGGACCTTGTCGGTCTCCCTGCCGCGCAACACGTCGATTATGTGCCCGGCGCCGAAGTTCTGATCGCAGCGGTAAATGCACGAGAGGAACATCCGCGCCTCGCGGCCGGCGTCCCAAGTGTCGGGTGGCGAGAGGCAGTTGTCGCAGTTGCCGCACGGCTCTGAGCCCTCGTCGAAGTACGCGAGTAGCTGCTGCCGGCGGCAATGCGTGCTCTCGCAGAGCGCGAGCAGCGCGTCGAGCTTGCGGCGCAGCACCTGCTTGTGGCGCTCGTCGGCCTCGGAATCCTCGAGCATGTTGCGCTGCATCACGACGTCCTGAAGGCCGTAGACCATCCAGGCCTCAGCCGGCTCACCGTCGCGGCCAGCGCGGCCGGTCTCCTGGTAGTAGCCCTCAATGTTCTTCGGAAGATCGAGGTGAGCCACGAAGCGCACGTCTGGCTTGTCGATACCCATGCCGAAGGCGATCGTCGCGGTCATCACCACCCCGTCCTCGCGAAGAAAGCGGTCTTGGTTTCGCTGGCGCTCGGCCGCCGAGAGGCCCGCGTGGTAGGGCAGCGCGATGATTCCGTTGTCCGCGAGATGACGAGCAGTCTCCTCGACCCGCTTGCGCGAGAGGCAGTAGACGATGCCGGACTCGCCCTCGTGCGACTCCCGGATGAAGCGCAGGAGCTGATCCTTGGCGCGCTTCTTCTCCTCGATCGCGTAAGAGATGTTTGGACGGTCGAAGCTGGAGATGTACTGCGTCGCCGTGGTGAGGTCAAGGTTGGCCGCAATCTCCTTGCGCGTGAGCGCGTCGGCCGTCGCGGTGAGCGCTATTCGCGGCACATCGGGGAAGCGTTCGTGGAGCACTGTGAGCCCTTGGTACTCCGGGCGAAAATCGTGACCCCACTGACTGACGCAGTGCGCCTCGTCGATCGCGAAGAGACTTAGCTTGCCGGCGTCGTAAAGAGCTGCAAGGTCGACCAGGAAGTTCGCATTCGTGACGCGCTCGGGCGCAGCGTAGAGCAGCGTGATCTCGCCGGCGAGCATCCGTTCACGGGTCTGCTCGAACTGCTCGGGGTCGAGTGTCGAGTTGAGGAAGGCCGCCTCGATGCCGAGCTCATGGAGCGCCAGCACCTGGTCGCGCATCAGTGCGATCAGCGGCGAGACGACGATCGACACGCCGTGGCCGCCGCGTTGCCGTGCCAGCGCGGGGAGCTGGTAGCAAAGCGACTTGCCGGCGCCGGTCGGCATCAGCACCAGGGCGTCGTCGCCCCCGGTGACGCTCCGAACGATCGCTTCCTGCTCACCGCGGAAGGTCGGGAAGCCGAAGACTTCTTGGAGGAGTTGCTGCGGATCTACCGCGGGGGCACTGGCCATTGGCGCAGGCTAACGCGACACCCTGGCATCTATGCGACGAAACCGCGACAGTTGTTACGCCTCCGGCCGCGTGAATAACTTTTCCCCATGCCCGCGTGGATCTACCTGCTCGCCGCCGCAGCCTTAGTCGGTTTCCTGGTCCTTGCCACCTACAACGCCGTCGTCAAGGCCAAGAACCAAGCCGAAGAATCATGGTCGGGCGTCGATGTTCAGCTAAAGCGGCGGCGTGACCTGATCCCCAACCTCGTCGCCGCCGTAGCCGCATACGCAAAGCACGAAGCCGGTGTCCTGCAGGTGGTCACAGAGACGCGCGCAGCGGCCGAGTCGGCCGCACACGGGGGGCCGGCCACCGCAGCGCCTGCTGAAAACCATCTGACCGGTGCACTGCGCGGTCTCTTTGCCGTGGTCGAGCGCTATCCGCAGCTCAAGGCCGACGGCAATTTCATGCAGCTCCAGCGGGAGCTCGTGAATGTCGAGAACAACGTCCAAGGTTCGCGAGCGATCTACAACAGCAACGCGCGGCGCTACAACGACCGCATTCAGAGCTTTCCGGCAGTTGTCTTTATTCGCTACTTCGGATTTCGCGCGCTGCCCTACGTTGAGGCAGCTCAGCAGGAGCGCGGACTCGGCCGGGTGGACTTCGCGTGAGCTTGCAGCCATTTGAGCACTACGCCCAGGCCGCCAGCAACGAGGCCGATGCACGCTGGGACTCGCGCATGAAGTTCTTTGCGATCGGCTTCGCGCTCGCGGGCGTGTCGGTCGGGATCCTCGCGCTTGGCCAGATCGGATACGCCGTGCTCGGGGCGCTGGTCGGGGCCGTCATCGGCTACGGAATCTTCCGCGCGGTCGTCTACGCGAGCGCTTCCGCCAGCGCCGATCAGCTCTACCGCACCGACTGGTGCGCTGAGCGCGGCATGCGGTTCATCGGCGACGACTTCTTCCCGCCCGACGCGCCCTACGCAAACAGCGGCGACAAGCAGAAGGCGACCGATGCCTACGAGGGTGAGTGGAACGGCTTTGCCACGCTCTTTTACAACTTCACCTACACGGAGGAGGGCGGCTCGGACGATCCGGACACCGATTACGACTTTCAGATCATGCGGTTGACCGGTCGGGAGCTGCCGATCGCACGGCTGACGATCCACCAGCGCAGCTTCATCAACCGCTTCAAGTGGGCCGACAGCCTGCAGGCGAAGCTCACGAAGGAGAAGTCGATCTCGCTGGAGAGCGCCGATTTCAACGAGAAGTTCGACCTGACGATCGACGACGACGCAGACGAGATCTGGATCCGGCGGATCTTTGACCCGGCGACGATCCAGTCGCTGATCGACGGCTCGTTCACGATCCCCGACGTGCGCTACTACAACCACGCCTGGTGGTTCGTCTACGACGGGCACTTCAAGACGCGGGAACTCGAGGATTGGATCCCCAGGCAGAAGCTCGCGGCCGACGCCGCGCTGCATCTCTCGCGCGTCCAGACCCTGTAGTTCCGCTGGGCCCGTTTCCAAGCGGCGAAAAGTGTGAAGTCCCTCCCTCAGGGAGAGACTTCACAGAGTTTCTGGCTTAGCTGCGCCCAAGCGCCGATCGCGCGTGGCCCGCCGGACGTGCGTCCCGGGTCTAGCGCGCGGCTACGAAGGTCACCGCGTTGCCGCCGTTGCCGGCGCGGCCGGTGCGGCCGATGCGGTGGATGTAGTCGTCGTGGGTCTCGGGCTCGTCGAAGTTGATCACGTGGGATACCTCAGGGATGTCGAGACCGCGCGCGGCGACATCCGTCGCCACGAGCACGTTGATCTTGTCGGCCTTGAACGCGTTCAGTGCACGCTGGCGCTGGGGCTGCGACTTGTTCCCGTGGATCGCCTCACTCTTGAAGCCGCGCTTGCCCAGTTGATCTGAGAGCTTCTGCGCGCCCCACTTGGTGCGCGTGAAGACGATCGCCTTGGTGACATCCGGGTCGATCAGCAACTCGTGGAGTTGCTCGACCTTCTCGTGCTTTGAGCCCGCGGTCACGACCGACTGGTGGATGTGATCGTTGGTCGTGTTGGTGCGCACGGAGCAGGTGACCGGACGGGTCAGCAGACCATCGATCAGCTTCTGGATCTCCGGGGTGATCGTCGCCGAGAAGCAGAGCGTCTGGCGCTCGACCGGCACTCGGTCACAAAGGAACATGACGTCGCGGATGAACCCCATGTCGAGCATGCGGTCGGCCTCATCGAGAATCAGCGTGTCGGTGAACCCGAGGTCGAGCTTGCCCTGCTCAACCAGATCCTTGAGGCGGCCGGGCGTGCCGATCACCACATGCGGCTCGTTCTCGAGCGCGCGAATCTGGGGGTTGATGTTGGTGCCGCCGACGCAGAGCGCCGAGATCAGCTTGATGTTCTTCGTGAACGCGCGGAAGTCGTCCTCGATCTGCGCGGCGAGCTCGCGGGTCGGCGTCACGATCAGCACGTCGTTCTTGCCGTCGGTTTTGAGCAGGTGCTCGATCACCGGGAGGATGAACGCGGCGGTCTTGCCGGTGCCGGTGTTCGCCAGGCCAAGCACGTCGCGACGCTCCATGATCGGCTTGATTGCCGTGTCTTGGATCTGGGTCGGAGTCTCGTACCCGCGCGCCTTGATGTTGCGCGTGAGCCGCTCGTCGAATCCGAAGTCATCGAACTTGTGCTCGGCCGTGTAGTCGACCTGCTGGGCCGGCTTGACGTCCTTGTTGACGAAGAGCGAGGGGTCGAGCAGCTTCGTCTTCTTCTTTGCGTTTCCGCGACCGGCATGGTTGCTGCCGTGGCGGGGGTTCCTGGGTTTGTTCGTGTTGCGGTGCTGCTTAGTACGCGCAGCACCAGATCGGCTGTTTGCCATTCTCAAAGTTCTTTCTGTGATTTGTGCTCAGGTGAGCATTCGTGTGGCTGTCTTTCGTGACCTCACATCGAATCCGGCTTCGGTCCGCCGGGACAAACGAGATGTCCGGGAAACTTCGGTCCATGGGGGTGGACGGTCTCCCTCGAAATTCACCACAACGGGCGGCGCTCCTTGCGCACGAGTGCCCGTCGATTTGAATGAGTGTGGCAGATTCAGGCGGGAAGGACCGCGTCCGCCTCGATCTCAACCAGCATTTCGGGATCGATCAAGGAGCTGACCTCGACCATCGCCATCGCCGGCCGGATCTCGCCGAAGGTCTCGCCATGGGCGAGGCCGATCGCTTCCCACTGCGAGATGTCCGTCACAAAGACGCGGGTTCGCACGACATCGGAGAGCGACGCCCCGGCTTTCTCGAGCGCGGCGCCGATGTTGGCCAGCGCCTGCCGGGTTTGCGCTGCAGCATCGCCGGGTCCGACAAGCTCGCCATCAGACCCGGTGCCTGTGGTGCCGGCAACGAAAACCATGCCGCCAGCCACCACCGCGCGTGAGTATCCGAGCTTCGGCTCCCATGGGGAGCCCGATGAAATGTTTGTTCTACTGGTCATAACTGGGGCGCCTGGACTCGAACCAGGGATCCCGGGACCAAAACCCGGAGCCTTACCAACTTGGCTACGCCCCATCGCCTCCAATGGGCGGGTGAGATCCTAGTTGTGCGAATCCGGCTAGCCTCGCCGGCGGGGGCAGTACCGATTCGGAGGATCCAAGTGGACGTTCAGGAGTACATGGGGTTTGATGCGACCGGCCTCGCCGAACTCGTCGCCGGCAAACAGGTAACCGCTGCTGAGCTGCTGGAGCTCGCGCGCGGACGCGCCGCGCAGGTCAACGGCAAGCTCAACGCGATCGTCATTGACATCGACAAGGAGTCCGACGAGCAAGTTTCCGGGGAGCTCTCCGGCTCATTCGCCGGCGTCCCGTTCCTCGTCAAGGACCTCGCGCAGGAGTACAAGGGCTACCCCACCACCTACGGCTCGCGCGTGCTCAAGAACTGGGTCGCCGAGGAGCACGCCCTGGTCACAGAGCGCTTTCTGCAGGCCGGACTCGTGATCTTCGGAAAGACCGCCACGCCAGAGTTCGGCGCCAAGGGGATCACCGAATCGGAGCTTTGGGGGCCGACGCGCAATCCGTGGGACACGACCCGCACGCCGGGCGGCTCCTCCGGCGGGTCCGGATCTGCTGTTGCAGCAGGCGTCGTTCCGGCCGCCGGGGCCAACGACGGCGGAGGATCGATTCGCATTCCGGCCGCCTGCAACGGACTCGTGGGACTAAAGCCCAGTCGCGGACTCGCGCCCTATGGACCGCAGACCAACGAGCCGCTTTTCGGGATGGCGGTGCAGGGTGTGGTCTCAAAATCCGTGCGCGACTCAGCCGGAATGATGGACGCAATCGTCGGCCGCACCCCGTTTGCCGACTACGAAGGACCCGTGCCTGCGACACCATTCGCCGAGATGATCAAGTCGGCGCCGAGCAAGCTGAAGATCGGCTATTCGGCAAAGTCGGCGATCACCGCGCAGCCAGACCCTGAGGCCGTCAAAGCACTCGAGTCGACGGCGCAGCTCCTGACGGAACTCGGGCACGAGGTGGAAGAGATCGACCCGCCCTACGACGACAAGGCACTGGCCGCCGACTTCCTCGCGATCTGGTTTGCGCAGTGCGCAGCCGAAGTGGAGATGGCCCGTGAAGAGGTCGGCGCCAAGTACAAGGACTTCGAGGCCGACACGCTGGCGATGGCCGAGATCGGCCGCGCCAACGGAATCGTCGAGGCATCAAAAGCTCTCGCGCGAACGGTCGAGCACACCCACGCCGTCGCACGCTTTCACGAGAGGTACGACTACTTCCTCACGCCGACGATCGCCCGCCGTCCGGTCAAGATCGGCGAACTCGACACCGCGCCGTCGCTACAGAAGGCAGCGCGCGTCGTGCACCGGCTGCACGCCGGCAAACTGATGCTCAAGACCGGCATCATCGAGCAGATGATCAACGAGAACCTCGGCTGGGTGCCCTACACCCAGATGGCGAATCTGACCGGCCGCCCGGCGATCAACGTGCCGGTCTATTGGACCGATGACGGGATGCCGCTCGGGGTTCAGTTCAACGGCGCACTCGGATCCGATGGAGCGCTGCTGCAACTGGCGGCGCAGCTCGAAGAGGCGCGGCCGTGGGCCGGGCGCTTCCCCGCGCAGCCTGTGTAGGTTGCCGGGCATGGAGATACTCGGACTTCGCACCACGATCTACCCGACCGACGACCTGATGGGCAGCACGCGGTGGTTTCGCGGACTACTCGGCATCGAGCCGTACTTCGAAGAAGAGTTCTACGTCGGCTTCAACGTCGGCGGCTATGAGCTCGGGATCGATCCGAACTCTGATGTCTCCGACGGTGTGCAGAGCTACTGGGGCGTCGACGATATCGACGCCGCGTCCGACGAGATCCTCGCTTCCGGCGCGAGCGTCGAGTCGGAGATCAGCGACGTCGGCGAAGGGATCAAAGTCGCGAGCTTCCGCCTGCCCGACGGCAACCTCTTCGGGATCATCGAGAACCCGCACTTCGAGCTGGCGGAGTGACGCTCAGCGGTACTCGGGGTTGGCGGCGCCAGGGCCGGCGAAGTCGAATCGCGCCCCCTGCTCCCACTCGGCCGCCTGGTTTCCCCAAGCCGGGATGCCGCCCGCACGTTTGAGCATCCGCGCCAGGTGCATCAGGTTCCACGTCATGAACGTCGTGTTGCGGTTTGTGAAATCGTTCTCCCGACCTCCTGAACCCTCGTCTAGATACGACGGCCCCGGTCCGG
>CAZRAA010000057.1:0-14284 GCA_964597975.1 uncultured Thermoleophilaceae bacterium
TGCGGTCGCCGGCGACGACCGGCTTGTGGAATGTGAAGTCCTGCGCGCCGTGGACCATCATCGCGAAGTTCATGCCCACCTCGGGGTCGAACATCGCCGGCACTGCGGCCTTGCTCGAGAACACGACGGCGAACATCGGCGGCGCGACGAGCCCGGCGTAACCGGCGGCCTTGGCGGCGTCTTCGTCGTTCGAGAGGGGGGATTCGTCGAACGTGACGGCGGTGTACTCACGGATCTTCTCCGTGCCGACCACGTATTCGACCGGCTCGTAGGTCTTGCCCACGGCCTCAGTCTTGACTGGCACTGTTGTCTGCTCCCTGGTGAAAGAGGATGGATTGGAACGAACCGAACGATCGTTCGCGGCGCAGTCTAACGCCGATCCGCGCTCCAGACCTTGTTCAGTTCGACCTGAAGGTACGCATACGACGCGAGCGGGATCGAGAGGTAGAAGGTGCCGTACACCCAAGGGTTGGCGAGGTAGCGCGGATCGATCCGGACCAGCTCCTGGGCGCGCTTGGCGCGCTGAAACGTGGTGATCGTCGTGCAGATCAGAGTCACGGTCGCGAGCGCGAGAACAGCGATCGCCGGCACCGCGAAGGACTGATCGAGGATCGCCAGCACAACCGCCGGCAGTACGAGAAAGCTCGGAAGAACGGCCAGCAGCGAAAGCACAGGCCTCTCCCCAAGGTCCGCCCTGCCGTTCTTGCGACCGAGGTCAGCCATCTCTCGGTTGATCTCGTACCACCAGTACAGGCCGTACGCGCCGAGCGTCGCGATCATCAGCCCGACCACGCCCCACGGAGTGCGCACGCGCGCGGTCTCCGGTCCGCCCTGAATCGGGAGCGTCTCTGCCATCGCCTCAGACTGCCGGCGCGTCGTGCGAGTCGTGCCAGCGCCGAAGCTGCTCGGAACTGCCGCCGAGTCCGACCCGATCCGGTGCCAGCGCCGCCTCGCGCATCGCCGGGTCGGTGACCTCGCGCTCGACGGCCCTCGCGAGAAGTTCCATGTGCCTGCGGACGCCGCCGCGGCGGATCGGATCGGCCAGCGCCTCAAGCCCCGCCAGCAAGGCCGACATCCTTCTCGTCACCTGCACGCTGCCGACGCCGTAGTCGCGGATCTCGTGCAGCGAGAGGTCGAGAAGTTCGTCCCAGTCAGCAGCCGGGACGATCACCCCTGCGCCGGCAGCTTGCCCTGGCAAAACCGAGACGCCGAGCTGACGATGCCCGATGTGATGGAGCAGCGACTCGATCGTGTCAAGCGCCTGCACGGCAGTGGTCGGATCGTTCACCGCGGGAGAAAGCGCCCGGATCGCGATGTCGACGATCGCGCGGATTCCGTAGTTCGGATCCTGCGTGATCGTCCGCTCGTCGGCGACGATGATCGCTCGCGAGAGCCGCGACTCGCTCACCTCGGCATCGCCGTGGATGACGAACATCGGTGTCCCGTTCGGCAGGTACGAACCGACATCCCACAGCAGCTCGACGACGACGCCACGCTGCTCGGCGATCTGCAGCAGCTGATGCCGAGCAACTGCCGAAAACACCCCTTCCCGCCCGACGTAGCAGAGCACCGTTTGCTCCCCTTCTCGGACCGCGTGAACGGCCGGGTCCGAAAGCATGTGCGGGTAGACGACCTCGATCGCGTGGTGGACGGCTTCCCCGAGGCGCTGATACAGCTTGCGCGGCCGGAGCAGGTCGAGCAGACGGCCGATCATCACGAAGAACGCCCCGATCGCGAAGATCAACAACAGCATCGCCAATGTCACCGTCACCACCGGGACGGCGTCGACGGTGCGCTCGATCCGGTAGAGCGCGACCAGTGAGAACACCGCCGGCGCGACGAACAGTCCGAGCGAATGCTTGACCAGAGGGTCTCGCCTGAACCACAGAACGAGCCGCGGCGTGTACGTTCCGGCGCCGAACTGCACGACGAGCACTGCGATCGACACGACAAGTCCGGTGAACCCGATCATCCCGCTGGCAATCGCCTGGAGCAGATCCTTCGAAGTCGTCTCGTCAACGGTCATGCCGAGGATCGAGTCGGTGTTGTTTTCAAACTGAGGAAGGAAGATCCCGAGCAGCACGGCGAGCAGCACGTAGAGGCTCGGAATCACCAGCCAACTGCGCTGATAAGACTCCTTCAGCCTGAAAGCAGCCGTCCACCATCTGGACGTCTCAGGCGGCCGATATCCGTGCGAATCCAGCATCGCTCAAGGATGCTGGGGCAGCCGGACGTGCGCCGACTACAGGTCGCGTCGCTGGTCGTACGTGATCGGGCGGTTGTAGCGGTCGACGCCGATCGTGATTCGCTCGGTCCGCCCCTCACCCGCCGTGGAGCTGCGCCAAGCGAGCGCGAACCCGATCGCGGCGGCGATAGCAGTGGCGACCAGGTGAGATACCGGCAGCGACGAGATCGTGTCGGAACCGGCGAAGGCGAGTGCCGCGTATGTGAGGCCGCCGAGGATCAGAGCTGCGATCACCGCGTGCTCGAGCGGAGAGCGCGCGGACGACTTTCGCGTCGCAACGAGCTGGTCGCCGCCGATCTGAACCGTCCAGCCGTCGGTCTGAAGGCGCGCCGCCTCCTTGTTCAACACCGCCAGTCGGTCTCGCGACATCTCCGCCATGTCGACCTCGCCGAGGTCGAGGCGAGTGTCCTGCTCGTAGGTGTACTCGTTGGGATGAGCGTGTTGCGTTCGCATACGTCGCTGTATCGGCCGATGCCGGCGGCGTTATTAGAACTTTGGACGTACACAAAGCCTCCGCCCCGGTCGTCCAGCGGCCGATCAGCTCTTGGCCTGGTCCCCGTCCAGCTGAAGCACGGCGAGGAACGCCTCCTGGGGCACCTCGACGCGGCCGACCTGCTTCATGCGCTTCTTGCCCTTCTTCTGATTCTCGAGCAGCTTGCGCTTTCGCGAGATGTCCCCGCCGTAACACTTGGCGGTGACGTCCTTGCGCACGGCCTTGACGGTCTCACGCGCGACGATGTTGGCGCCGATCGCGGCCTGGATCGGCACGTCGAACTGCTGACGTGGGATGCGCTCGCGCAGGCGCTCGGTCAACATGCGGCCGGCTGGGTAGCTCTTGTCCTTGTGCACGATCATCGAGAGCGCGTCGACGGGGTCGCCGGCGAGCAGGATGTCGAGGCGCACCAGATCGCTGGCGCGCAGCCCGCTCACCTCGTAGTCAAAGGACGCATACCCCTTCGAGCGCGACTTCAGCTGGTCGAAGAAGTCGAGCACGATCTCGGCGAGCGGCAGGTCGTAGGTCAGCTGCACGCGCGTCTCGGAGATGTAATGCATGTCGACATGGGTGCCGCGGCGCTCCTGGCAGAGCTCCATCACGGCGCCGACGTAGTCGCGCGGGGTGAGGATCGTCGCACGGATGTACGGCTCGCGAATCTCTTCGATCGTCACCCGGTCAGGCATCTCGACCGGCGAGTTGACCTTCTCGACCTCGCCGTTGGTGAGCGTGACCTCGTAGCGCACGTTCGGCGGCGTCGCCAGCAGCTCGAGGTTGTATTCGCGCTCAAGCCGCTCGCGCACGATGTCCATGTGCAGCAGGCCGAGGAAGCCGCAGCGAAATCCGAAACCGAGCGCCCGGCTCGTCTCGGGCTCGTAGTCGAGCGCGGCGTCGTTGAGCTTGAGCTTCTCGAGCGCGTCGCGCAGATCCTCGAAGTCGTCGGTGCTGACCGGGAATAGTCCGCAGAAGACCATCGGCTGGACCTCGCGGTAGCCGGGCAGCGGCTCTTCGGCGTGGTTCTCTTCGGTGGTGATCGTGTCACCGACGCGCAGCTTGGCGACGTCTTTGATGCCGGTGATGATGTAGCCGACCTCGCCGGCCTTGAGCCCAGTTGTCTTGGTCATCTGCGGCGCGAAGTAGCCGATGTCATTGATCTGCGCCTTGGTCGGTGTCTGGAAGGTCTTGATCGAAGCGCCCTTCTTGAACTCGCCGTCGACGACTCGCACATAGGCGATCACGCCCCGGTACTCGTCGAACTCTGAGTCGAAGATCAGCGCGCGCGGGTTGGCCTCGCGGTCGGCCTCCGGCGGCGGGATCTTCTGCACGACCGCTTCAAGCAGTTCGTGCACGCCTTCGCCGGTCTTGGCGGATAGGCGCAGCACGTCGTCAGCCGGCTCCCCGAGCAGCTCCTCGATTTCGCCGGCGACGCGCTCGGGCTCTGCCGACGGCAGATCGATTTTGTTCATCGCCGGTATCAGCTCAAGCCCGCCGTCGATCGCCAAGTAGGTGTTGGCGAGTGTCTGCGCCTCCACCCCCTGCGCGGCGTCGACCACAAGCAGAGCGCCCTCGCAAGCGGCGAGCGAGCGGGAGACCTCGTAGGTGAAGTCGACGTGGCCGGGCGTGTCGATCAGATGGAATTGGTAGGTCTCGCCGTCATCGGCTTCGTAGTAGACGCGCACCGCCTGCGACTTGATCGTGATGCCGCGCTCGCGCTCAAGCTCCATGCTGTCGAGCAGCTGCGCCTTCATGTCCTTCTTCTCGACCGAGTGCGTCACCTCAAGGATGCGATCGGCCAGCGTCGACTTCCCGTGGTCGATGTGGGCGATGATCGAGAAGTTGCGAATGCGGTCTGCGGGGATTTCCATGCGGGGTTGGTGATTATGACGGGCGGGCGTCCGGGGTTACGATGGAGCAACGATGGAGTGGGAAAAGCCTGAAGACGCAGAGGAGTGGCAGGCGGCGCTGGTGGTGATTCTGCTGGTCACCGCAGGGATCGCGGTGCCTGTCGTTGGAGGGGTGATGTTCCTGCTGCTCGGTGCGCCGACCTGGATCCTTGCTGCATCGGTCTTGCTGATCCTGGCGGCAACGACTTGGCTCGTTTTCACGCCGGAGACTGAACTCGACGAAGATGATGACGATGACGAGTTTCGCTGGGTGCGCGTAAGACCTCGAGGCGCCGCGGGCTGGCTGAAGTTTGCCGGTATGACCTTTTGTGCGTGGGTGGGCCTCTCAGTTCTGGTGAATTTCCTGATTCTCGATCTCGTGTTCGGCGTCGGCGAATCGACGCGCGGGATCGTTGCGTTTGCGCTTCTCCCGTTCGCGATCCTGATTGAGATGTATGACGTGGTCGAGATCGAGCCCGCCGCGGACAACTAGCCCCAGAACAAGCGGTAAATCTTCCATGAGGCGACCCCGCGGGGTCGCCCGATGGAGTAAATCTGGCTTAGCTACGCGCCGCCGCGTGAAACGCGTGAGCGGAACATGCGCACAAGCGTGCGCGCCTCCTCGACCCGGAGGGCGAAGACGATCAGGACGTACGCCACGCCACCAGCGGTCAGCGCCACTCCGACCTCGATGATCTGCTCGATCAGCCCCGCTCCAAGCGCATTCTCGAGCGCGAACCAGACCCCGTAGACGACGGCGACCGTCGCGAGCGTCCCGACGAGCATCTTCATGATCGGCAGCGTCATGTGGTCGAGGCGGAAGTTTCCGCCGAGCGCCCGGCGCAGGAAGTAGAACTGCGCGGCGGCGAGCGCGACGTCGGCGATCACCGTTCCCATCACAACGCCCTCGATGCCCAGCGGCAGCAGCAGCAACGAAGCCCCGACGTTGACGATCAGGTTTGCGACCGACAGCCACGTGACCGTCCACGGCAGCTTCAAGCTGAAGAACGTGCGCGTCAACAGCAGATTCACGCCGCTGAACGGCAGGCTGAAGGCAAACCAGAAGAGGCCCGCCGCCACCAAGTCTGTCGATTCCGCAGTGAACTCCCCGCGCTGGTAGATCAGCTCGGTCATCGGGTGGCTCAGCGCAAGTATCGCCGCGGTCGCCGGCAGCAACATAAGGAAGATGAACTTCAATCCCTGTGCGCAGGTCCGCTGCACCCCCTCAAGGTCGCGCCGCGCCGCCATCCGCGCCAGCTGCGGGAAAAGCACCGTCGAGATCGCCACCGAGAAGATCCCCTGCGGCAGCATGTAGATCCGAAAGCCGGCGTCGATCGCTCGTGGCACCTGATCGGAGATCTCACCACCGATCACCGCGTTGGCCATCAGATTCAGGTTGATCAGCCCCAGCCCGAGCGTCACCGGCAGCATCAAGGTGAACACCTCGAGCACCCGCTTGTCCTTCCAATCAAACGCGAAAGAGAACTTGAAGCCGACCTTTCGCAGCACTGGCAGCGCCATCAGGAACTGCACGATCGTGCCGATCAGGATTCCGATTGCGTATGCGTAGATCGTGTCCTGGCCGCTGAACATCGGCTCGAGCACGACCATCGCGAGCATGATCACGAGGTTCCAGACAAGCGCCGATAGCGCCGGGATCGTGAAGCGGTCGTAGGCCTGGAGGATTCCGACTGCCAGGCCGTTGAGCCCCAGAATCATCACGATCGGGAAGAGCAGCTGGCTGAGCCCGACAGTCAGATCGGTCAGGCCGGCGTCGACCAGCTTGCTCGGGGTGATCAGCGGCACGAACCACGGCGCGATCAGGATGAAGAGCACGGTCAGCAAACCGAGCGCGGCGAACATCACCATGAACAGCGTCGAGGCCAACCTGAAGGCCTCCAGCCGGCGCTTCTTCTCGATCAGCTCGGAGAAGACCGGGATGAACGCCCCCGAGAGCGCGGAGTCCGCAAAAAGCGAGCGCACGGTGTTCGGGATCAAGAATGCGAAGGTGAACGAGGAGGCCGCGCCGGTCGTGCCGTAGAAGCTCGCCGCGAGGATCTCGCGCGCCAGCCCAGCGATTCGCGAAAGCCCGGTCAGACCACCGAAGATCGCGGTGTTTCGGGCCGTCGAGGAACGCGCCGGGGCGAGCTCTCCGGTTGCCTCTTCGACGACCTCCTCTACATCGGCGGCGAAATCGTGCTTGTTTTCAGGGGGATTGGAGATTTTCGTCCTCTACACTCTGCGACTCGTGCGCAGGCATTGATTCGCCGCGCAAGCCTAAAGACTTACTTTTCGCAGTACCTACTTAGAAGACTCCAAATGGCAAACATCAAGTCACAGAAGAAGCGCATTCTGCGCGCCGAGCGCGAGCGCGACGAAAACCGTCGCTACACCTCGGCGATCAAGACCTACTTCCGTCGCCTCGAGGCAGCGGTTGAAGGTGGCAACGCAGAGGCCGCCGACGCCGATCACAAGACGCTCGTCTCCAAGATCGACAAGGCAGTCAAGCGCGGTGCGATTCACAGGAACAACGGCGCCCGCAAGAAGGCCCGCGCCGCGCGTACCCGCGCAAAGCTTTCGGCCTAGAGCCCGCTAACCGGTGATCTTCTCGACCGAGCGCAGCAGCTCGGTCTGAGGGTCGAGCGCGCTGCCGCCCTTCACGGCATCGTCGAGTCGCGCGAGTTCCACGAGCGCGTCGCGGATCGCTGCGCCGCCCCGGTGCTGCGCCTGCTGCGTCAGCTTCTTGGCAAGCCATGGTTGCACGCCGGCAGCATCGGCAAGCTCGCCGGCGCGTCCGGACTCTGCCAATGCGGCAGCCGTCTGAACCTGCCCGAACGATCGTGCCAGCATCGCCACGATGCGCGGGGGCGGCTCCCCGGCGGCAAGCAAGCGTTCGGCGTCGCGGATCGCTGCGGCGCGATCGCCTGAGACCGCGTGATCCGTGAGCGAAAACACCTCGGCCGTGGCCTCGCCTCGAACATACTGCTCAACCATCGCGGTATCGATCCGGCCCCCCGCGCCGGCCGCCGTCGCCAGCTTCTCAAGCTCGCTTAGCAATCGCCGCTTGGGACTCCAATTCTGCGCCGCCGAAACTCGCTTGCCCGGCTTGCCGACGATCGCCACCAGCAAAGCGGCTGCGTCCTGATCGAGCTCGGCGCCGATCGATTTTGCCTGCTGCACCAGCCAGCTCGGAAGCTCACTCTCGCTCGGCGTCTTGAACTCACGAATCTCGCCCCCGGCCTGCTCGACGGCTTCGGTGAATGCCTTCAGCGGCTTCTTCCGGCAGAGCAGCACCGCAACCGCGTCGATCTCGCCCCCTGCAAGCGCGCCTACGGCATCGGCAGCCGGGCCGGCGTCGGCGGCCTTCCACGCCTCGATGCCGTCTGCCAACACGATCCGTGTACCCGGCAGCAAACTCGGAGAGGTCAGAGTGACGGCGAAGTTTTCCGGTGTCAATGCGTCGCCCGAAATCGCCTCGAAGATCGCACCGTCCTCGCGCGCACGCGCGGCCAGGCGCTTCCTCGCCTGGTCGATCTTGACTTCATCGTCGCCGTGAAATAGGTACGCGCGCTTGAGCTCAGCCATCGGCCGACACCCTAACGCTCGCGCGTGACGCGCAACGTGCCATCGGCCGAGCGGCGAACTGCCACCGTGCCGTGCCAATCGGTGCGAAAGACGCGCGCACCGGCCGACCGCAGGGCGGTGAGCGCTTGGGGCGTTGGATGGCCGTAGCGATTCTCTGCGCCGACGCCGATAAGCGCGATCGTCGGTGTAGTTCGTGCCAGCAGGCTGGCGGCCCCCGGATCGGCGCTGCCGTGATGGGGTACCTTCAGCACATCCACCGGCCCGAGCACCAGCGCTGAGAGATGCTGGCTCTCGGCATCGCCCGATGCGAGCACGCGGATTCCGCGTACATCGATTCGCGTCACCGCCGAGCGGGCGTTCGGCTGGGCCGGAGACGGCGCGCCACGCGGCAGCGCCGGCGGGGAGATCACTTCAATCGCCAAACCCGGACAACTCCAGTGCAGCCCCGCGACGGCGGCTTCGACCCGGGTGCCACCGGTCCGCATTCGAGCGCGGAGCTCGGCGTACTCGGGATTGCTCGTCGTGCCGCCGCCGTCAATGAAGGTCCCGACCTCCATCCCTCCGTCGCGCGTGAGCTCAAGTGCACCGGCGAAATGATCATCTTCGGCATGCGTGATCAGAAGCGCGTCGAGCTTCTCCACGCCGAGCCTGTGCAGCGACCTGCCGAGGCCGCGCCCAGCGGAGCCGGCGTCGATCAGTGCGTGACAGCGTTCGCCCGTGACCAGCATCGCGTCGCCCTGCCCGACATCGAGCATCGCCACAGCGGGTGCTCGCGTGCGGTCCGCGGGACGAAGGCTCCACGCCAACGACAACACTACGATCGCCGCCGCCAGAAATCCGAGCGACCTGGTCGACCGCGAGGGGGCCATGAGCCTCGGCAAAGCGATCAACCGGTTGGCAAGCGCCGCCGCAAGCAGCACCGGCAGGTAGCTCAGGGCCAGCAGCCAGATGTCGAAGCCTTCGAGCGACGCCTGCGCGCCGGGGGTCGCCGCCGCGCCGCGCGCAAGTTCGATCAAGCTGGCCAGCAAGAACGAGTTCGGTGCGTTTAGCAGCGCCCCGGCTTCGGGCGAGAGCTGGCCGAGCGCGGCGGTCAGCGAGCCAAGCCAGACAATCGGTCCGATCAGCGGCTCGCCAACCACGTTCGCCGCAAGCGAGACCAGCGAGACGGCCTCGAAGTGGAATGCCATCAGTGGCGCGGTCGCGACAGTCGCGCCGGCGGTCGCCCCGAATGCCTGCGCGGCCCACTCGGGCAGCCGGGTGATCAGCCCGGCCAGCGGCTGCGCGAAGGCCATGATGCCGAGCACCGCGGCGAAACTCAACTGCGCGCCGACGTCCGCGGTCGCGCGCGGATTCCATGCGAGCACCGCAATCGACGCGAGGATCAGCGCGTAGATCCGCGAGGAGGGCCGCGACGCGGCGAGCGCTGCGAGGCCGGCGAGGCCCATCGCCCCGGCCCTGATCACCGACGCCTGCGCGCCGCAGAGCAGCACGTAGATCACAATCACCGCCGCAGGCACAAGCAGGCGAGCGCGACGGTCGGCACCGCAGGCGATCAAGATCGCCTGCACGAGGATCACGATCAGCAGGACGTTCTGACCGGAGACGGCGAGGATGTGCGCTAGTCCGGAAACGCGAAAGTTCTCCGCTGTCGATTCCGCCAGCCCGGCATCGCCCCCGAGCACCATCCCGCGAAGCAGGCCGGCAGGTTCACGCTGCAGACCCAAAGCGAGCGAGCGCTCCGATCGCGTACGAATCGAATCGACAATGCCGTACGCGCCGCCGCGCCGCTCGCCCGTGGCCTCCACGCTGCGCGCGCTGATCCGCCGACGGACCCCGTTGCGCCGCAGGTAGTCGGCATACCGCTGAGATTCTGGCGAGCTTGTTCGTTCGGCCTGGACGGGTCGCAGCCGGCCGCGCACCATCACCTCGTCACCGATTCCAAGCGGTGCCGCGAGCCGTTCAAACAAGCGAACCTCAACGAGTTGGCCGTTGCCGTTCGCGCGGATCCGCAGCGTCGCGCCGTCGCCGCGCTCGCGCGGCTGGGTGATGAGGTGACCCCGCAGTGTGACCTCGCCGCGCGGCGCTAGCGACAACGGATCGGCGTCGATCGCCGCAAGCCGGGCGGACCCGGCGCCCGCGCCTGCAAGCAACAACGCGGCGGCGGCGATCACAACATGAAGGCCTGCGCGCTGAGCGATCAGAAGGATCGCAATCAGCCCAGCGCTGGCAACTGTCAGCCATTCCGGGGCCGGCGCGAGAGCAAGCCCTGAGGCGAGCGCCAGCGCGAGCACGTGTCGCGGGTAGGCAGCAACGAGGCCCGCGGTCACGGCTGCAGCTGCGCGCGCAGGGATTCCAAACGCTTTTCCCCGATCCCCGGTACTTCACCGAGTTCGTCGACCGACTTGAAACCCCCATGCTGGGCGCGATACTCGACGATCTTCTGCGCGAGCCCCGGCCCGACCCCGTCGAGTGCGTCGAGTTGATCGAGCGACGCCGTCGCCAAGCTCACGGCGCCGGTCGCGCCTCCCGCGCTGTCGCCTGCTCGCCGCGGCACGACGATCTGCTGCCCGTCGGCGATCCTCGCCGCGAGGTTGACGGCACTGAGGTCGGCGGACCGAGCGGCGCCGCCCGCCGCCTCGACGGCGTCGGCCACGCGGTCGCCTTCGCGCATCCGGACGATGCCCGGCCGCCTCACTGCGCCCGACACGTACACCACTGGAGCCGAAAATCCGCTGCCGCCGGTCGCGGCTGAAGCGCCGCCAAAACGTGCGACGGATTCCGTGCGGCCTGCCCCCTGCTCGGCAGCCGCTGACTTGAGGTAGCGCGCGCCGATCAGCGCCACCGCCAGCAATGCGGCCGCATAGACAACAAGCATCTGGCGATTCTCGCCCTGCACCGGGGCCACGCTACGGATCTTCCCGTTACAAGACAAGACCGCTTTGCGACGATTCTGCGTCAGCAATGTGAATCTTCAGACGGCCTCACCGGCATGCGAACGTACGTTCCATCCCGCCACCCTGACAAGATGCATCTCTCATGCTGATCATTGCCTTCGCAATCGTTGTGCTCGCAATCGTGGCGGTCTTCGCGTTCGTGGTCTTGCCCCGGATGCTCGACCGCAATTCCGACGAGCTGCTCGCCCGCTTTGAAGCCGAGCGCGAAGCGCGCGAGCGCGAGTTCGAACTGCGCCTGCGCGATTCCCAGTCGGCGGTGGCCAAGGAGCAGACCGAGACGTTCCTGAACTTGGCGCAGACGCACCTCAAGCAGCAGACCGAGCTCGGCGAGCAGCAGCTCAAGGCGCGCCAGGAGGCGATCGACAAGCAGCTTGAGGGGATCGGCAAGGAACTCAAGAACGTCCAGGAGTACGTCACCAACACCGACAAACAGCAGGCCAAGAGCCTCGCTCAGATCGCCGCCGCCGTAAACCACTCAAAGGAAGCGACCGAGCTCCTGCGACACAACACGCAAAAGCTCAGCGAAGCGATGTCGGGCAGCCAGTCGCGTGGCCGCTGGGGCGAGCAGGTCGCTGAGGACGTTCTACGCGTCGCCGGCTTCATCGAAGGCGTCAGTTACCGCAAGCAGCAGACGACCGGCGAGGGCAGTCGCCCCGACTACACCTTCTTGCTGCCGGACGAGCGCGTCCTACACATGGACGTGAAGATGCCGATGGCGGCCTTCAATCGCTACCTCGAGGCGGACACAGACGCCGAACGCGATGCTGCTGCGAAGGAGTTCCTGCGCGACGCCAAGAACCGCATCAAAGAGGTCACCACGCGTGACTACATCAACCCGGCCCAGGGGACGCTCGATTACACGCTCGTGTTCATCCCCAATGAGCAGGTCTACGGCTTCATCCACGAACAGGACGCCTCAATCGTCGATTTCGCGCTCGAGAACCGCGTTGTGATCTGCTCGCCGCTGACGCTTTTCGCAGTCCTTGCGGTGATCAGGCAGTCGACCGACAACTTCCGCCTGGAGGCGCGCACCCGTGAAATCCAGGGCGCGATCACGGCGTTCAGCAAGCAGTGGCAGATGTACAAGGACGAGACGCAGAAGGTTTCTAACGCCTTCAACACCGCCAGTGGTGCCTGGGATCGCCTCACCGGCACGCGCGAACGCCAGCTCGACAAGGCGATCGAAAAGGTCGAGGCGCTGCGGCGTGGCGCCGATGAGCTCGCCGCGCCGGACGTCGAGCCCGACGTCCTGAGCCTGCTGCCAGCCGACGAAAACTGACCCCTGCGGGCGGTGCAAAGTTTTTTGCCGGCTCGTCGCTTTGCGGCCTAATCACCCGTAGACTGCAGGCAGTGCGGAAGTCGCGGTGGGGACCGCTTCCCCCGTCGCTCACAACTCGTTTTCTAGTCCAATGGAAGCCAGCCACCAACCTGAGCACGGTGCGGCGCACCGTTCGGCGGCAGCCGATGCTCGCGGACCTTTCCGCAGGTTCACGCGCGACCGCATGCCCGAAATTGAAGCCGGGCTGGACCAGGCCGCCGATTGGGGTCTCTTCGGCCCCGAGAGCGTCACTTGGAAGCTCCACTCGCATCCGATCCTCGTCGTCGGCGGTTTTCGCGCGCTGATGATTCAGACGCTTCACCCGCTCGCGATGGCCGGCGTGACGCAGTACTCGGACTACAAGACCGATCCGCTCGGTCGCTTTCGTCGCACCGCGCAGTACATCCATCAGATCGTCTTCTCGGACACCGAGACCGCGCTTGCGGCGGCCGAGCGTGTCCGCTCCGTGCACGACAAGATCAATGGGATCGACCCTGTCACGGGACGTGAGTATTCGGCCAGCGACCCCGAGACACTGCTCTGGGTCCATTGCGCGCAGACCTACTCCGCGATGGTCGCCCGCCGAGAGTTTGTCGGCGACCTTTCCGAAGAGGACCAGGACCGCTACCTCAAGGAGTTCGTTGTCGCCGGCGAACTGATGGGGATACCGCGCGAGATCATCCCGTCCTCGCGCGAGGAGTACCGCGAGTACTTCGGGTCGATGCTCCCGTCGCTGTGCGCGAGCAACGCAGCCCTCGAGACGATTGCGTTTGTCGCCAAACCCGACCTGCGCCTGGTCTCGATGAAGGACTGGCCGTTCGCGGTCAACCTCAAGTGGGCCGGCCACGCCGCGGCCACGCTGATGCCGAGATCGCTGCGCCAGATGTCCGGCCTGCAGAGGTCTCGGTCATCCGAATGGGCTCTCCGGCGGTGGACCACGATCAACGCGCGTGCGATGGATCGCGCGCTCGGCTTCGACTCGGTCGCCGGGCGATTTGACAGCTACGCGGCGCGCAAGATGGGCACCGAAGTCGTGCCGCGTCGTCGCGGCTGAGGCCGCGCTTCAGCGAACGACGAGATTGACCAGCTTGCCCGGCACGACGATCTCCTTGACGAGATCCTTGCCTTCCAAGTAGCCGGCGATCTTTTCTGATTGCTTGGCGAGCGAGAGCAGCTCGTCCTGCGCGGCGTCTGCCTGAGCCGAGATCTTGTCGCGCACCTTGCCGTTGACCTGCACGACCAGCGTGATCTCGTCGCTCTTCAGAAACTGCTCATCGGCCTTGGGCCATTCGCTCTCCCAAACGCGTCCGCCGCCCAGTCGCTCGTAGACCTCGGAAGACACGTGCGGCGCAAACGGGAAGAGCAGGGACGCAGCTGTCGCAGTGGCAAAACGCAGCGCCTGCGCGCTCTCCCCGCCCTCCGAAACCAGCGCATCCTTCTGCTTGTAGAGCTCATTGACCAGCTCCATAACCGCGGCGATCGCAGTATTGAAAGCAAACCGCCCCTCCATGTCATCGGTCACCTTGCGCGTAGCCCAATGAACCTTCCGCATCACCGCCGAGTACGACAAAGATGCATCTTTGACGTACTGCTCGGGGGGTTGTACGCCTTTGCCGGCGTTGGCGGTTTCGACTTCTAGGGCGAGGCGCCAGAGGCGGGCGAGGAAGCGGTGGACCCCCTCCACCCCTTCGTCTGCCCAGTCGGCGTCCTGGTCGGGCGGGCCGATGAAGAGGATGTAGCAACGAGCGGTATCGGCGCCGTACTTCTCGACGTAGCTGCGCGGGCTGATCACGTTGCCGCGCGACT
>CAZRAA010000058.1:0-14184 GCA_964597975.1 uncultured Thermoleophilaceae bacterium
TGACGTTGCGCGCGAAGACCTCGCCGTAGCTGGCGAGCGAGACGACGCCTTCCTGAATGCGTGCGCCGCCTGAGTCGTTGATGCCGATCACCGGGCAGCCGATGCGCTCTGCCAGGTCCATGATCTTGCACATCTTCTCGCTCATCACTTCGCCGAGCGAACCGCCAAAAACAGTGAAGTCCTGGGAGAAGACGCAGACCGGACGCCCATCGATCAGGCCGTGGCCGGTGACTACCGCGTCGCCCCACGGACGATTCTTCTCCATCGAGAAGTCGTAGGTGCGGTGGCGCACGAAAGTGTCGACCTCTTGGAAGGAACCCGGGTCGAGCAGCTTGGTGATGCGCTCGCGCGCGGTCAGCTTGCCCTTGGCGTGCTGCTTCTCGGTCGCAACTTCGTCGTGGTGCGCGCTCGCGCGCAGCTCGCCGAGTTGCTCGACCTTCTCTTCGTATGTCTCTGGAACCTTCTGTCGCATGGGGCGCGAAATCATATGCGACAGGAAATGTCGCTCCATTTGGAACAATCCTGCGCCTGAATGGTTACTTGGGCGCGAAAAACAAGTGAGGCCGTCTGGTTCGACTGGTTGACGGTCGGGGTGATCCTGGCGAACGCCGTGGTTCTCGGGCTTGAGACGTTCGAAACGCTCGACGCCAAGTACGACCGCCAGCTGACGATCCTCAACGAAGTGTTCTTCGGCTACTACGTCGTGGAACTCGCGATTCGCATTACGGCGTACGGCCGCCGGCCGTGGAACTTCTTCAAGAGCGGCTGGAACGACTTCGACTTCGTGATCGTCGCGGTCGGTTTCGTTCCGGGTCTGCGCGAGAACGCGACCCTGATCCGAATGGTCCGCCTCCTGCGCGTCACCCGGCTCTTCCGCCTGCTCCCGGATCTACGCGTGATCGTTCATGCTGTCGGCCGCTCGATCCCCGGGCTCTCGTCGCTCGCGCTGGCGAGCGCGATGCTCGTCTACGTCTACGCGATGATCGGCTGGGTGATCTTTCACACCGGCGACCCCGCCAATTTCGGCAACATCGGCGAGGCGATGCTGACGATGTTCCAGGTCTTGACGCTGGAGGGCCTGCCGGAGTTCATCGCGCGCGGGCGGGAGGTTTCGGACTGGGCCGTGCCGTTCTACGTCTCGTACGTGCTGCTGGCGAGCTTCCTCGTCTTCAACCTCTTCATCGGGATCGTCCTCAACTCAATGGAAGAGGCGCGCGCGGAAGAGCTTCGCCGCGCTGAGAAGCAGCTGGCCGACGACACGCACGGCATCTCTGACTCCCAGGCTGCGCGGCTGGCACTGCACGAGCGGGTGCACGCGATCCGCGAACACTTGGACCAGATCGACAGCGATCTGGATGCTCTTCGCCGCTCCGAACAGGCGGCGGCGAAATCTAACCGTTGACGAACGGGCGCTTGTGCGCTGAGCCGAGGTGATCGAGCACGGCCGTCATGCGGGCCTCCAGATCGATCGGTGTGGGCGCCGGCTCGGGCTCGGGCTCCGGTTCAGCAAGCGGTTCAGGTTCGACGATCGCCACAGGCTCGGGATCTGGTTCCGGCTCGGTAACCGCGACTTCAGGCTCGCTGACGGCGTCGGACTCCGCGCCGGAGAACTTCGCTTTGAACTTCTGCCAAAAGCCGACCTTTTCGGCGACTGGCTCGGCCGGGTCAATCGCGACCGCGGGCTCGTTGCCCACTACCACTGCGACGGGCTCGGGCTCTGGCACCGGTTCTGGTTCGGGCTCTGGCTCCGGCTCAGGGGCGACCGCTTCCGGCGCCGCCACCGCCTCGATCGACTCGGCCTTCAGGCTGACCTTCGTGCCCCAACCGCTTGAAGCGATCTCGATCGTTCCACTTGAGGCAGAGCCTTCCCACTCGATCGTCGACTCGGGATCGGACTTGACGATCCGGATTGCGTCGTCGCCGAGCAACTCGGCGAGGCGTTCGACCTTCTCGAGTTCGGCCCAGACTTCGGGCTGAGACTTGACCAACGTGCGTGAGACCTTGTAAGCGGGCATCGCGTAGGACTTCTATGCCCTCCCCGGCGACCCTTTCGCCGCAAGAGACTTTTCGGGTCAGGTTCCCGATTCCATCAGGTAAGTGGCGACCACGACCATCACGATCATCGCGGCAGATACGCCGACAAGCGTCATTTTTGCTTTGGCCGCGGCGTCGCCGGCGACCTCACCGCTGATGATCGCTTCGGCCTTGGGACGCCAGTTTCCGTGAAGTGTTCCCATAAAGGCGATGCCCAGCAGCAGCGCCCCGATCACCCAGGCCTGGAGCAGGCTGATGTCGCGATCGATCAACTGGTAGGCGCCCGTGAGCAGCACCAGCCCGAAGAACGGCCCGGCAAGCTTGGTCAACGGGGTCGCCTTCTCAAGCATCCCCTCTTGCTTTCGCGCGAGCACTGAGAGCACGGTGATTGCAACTGCGATCAAGATCAGCGCGAGGCCTGAAATCTGATGCACGGCGAGGCTAATGTCGTAGAGCGCGGCGAGCGGGGGCGTCATCAAAATCAGTCTAGGGAGAGGGCGGTCAGGCCACTGGCGACTCCGTCGCGCTTCTGCACCCATGCCGCATCTGATGTTCCGCTGAGCTTGCCATGTGCCACCAGCACGAGCGCCCCTCCGGGCATTTCGAGCACTCGCAGCCGCAGGATGTCGCCGCTGCCGAGTTCGTCGACCACCTCTACGTCGAGCGTGCGTTGCTCGGGATCTGTGTGCGGGTAGAAGTCGTATTTCTCCTTGCCCGGACCGGTCACGCGCCAGCGCTCATCGTCAGCCTCGGCGGCCGCAATCCATTCGGGGAAGAGTGCGGGCCAGCGCGTCAGGTCGCTCACCCAAGCGAACGCGTCCGCTGCGCGGGCGGCGACGAAGCCGCTCGCGACGTCGTATGTCGGCGGGAGAGCTGCCAAGGCTTCCGCTCAGAACGGCTTGGCGGCCATCAAGAATCCGATCAGGATCAGCATGATCCCCATGAACGGACCGATCTTGCCGAGCTTGCCGACTGCCGCCTGGAACTTCTCAGATGGAGGGCCGGGCTCCGTCTGCGCCTCGAGCTCCGCGATCGCGACCTTATTGGCCGGGTGCAGGACGAAAAGGGAGAGAAAGACCATGATCGCGAAAATCGCCAGCGAGACATGCAGCCAGATCGCGTCGCTACCCCAATTGCCCTCGATCATCTGGTAGGAACCGGTGATGAAAATGCCGATGATCCCGGGAAGCACCATCGTGTTGTGCATTTTCGATGAGACCTTCAGCGCGAAGAGCGCGTGCTCGGGGTTTTCGCGGCTCATCGGTCCGATCACCGAGTTCGCGCCAGCGACCCCGATGAACGAGATCGCGAAGACGGCGTGCAGCCCAACGGATATCTGAAGAAGCGTGATGGCGGAAATCATTCCCGCAATCTAACTGAGGGCGGCGATGACTAGAGGGTCTCCTGGTACTCGCCCCACTCTTCGCGCAGAGCTCCGCACACCTCACCGATCGACGCGCCGACTTTCAGCGCTTCGCGCATCGGAACGAGAATGTTTCCATCTCCCCGCCCGGTCTCGACCATCGCGGCGAGCTTGGCCTGCAGAAGGTCTTGGTCGCGCGACGCCTTGAATGCCTTGAGCCGCGCCACCTGGTCGAACTCGACCTGCGGCTCGACCTTCAGGAAGTCCTCGTGCGGAGCCTCATTCTCCTCGATGAACTTGTTCACGCCGACGACGACGTCCTGGACGATCTCGTAGCGCTTGTGGTAGCCAAAGGCGCTTTCTTCGATCTCGTTCTTGATGAAGTCAAGTGACTGAACCGATCCACCGAGTTCGTCGACCTTGCTGATCAGACCGCGAGCTCCCTGCTCGATCTGGTCGGTCAGCGCCTCGACGAAGTAGCTGCCGGCAAACGGGTCGACCGTGTCGGCGACGCCGCTCTCGTAGGCGACGATCTGCTGGGTGCGCAAGGCGATCCGCGCGGCGCGTTCGGTGGGGAGCGCGAGCGCCTCGTCGTAGCCGTTGGTGTGCAGCGACTGCGTGCCCCCTGCCGCCGCGGCGAAGGCCTGCAGCGCCACTCGGACGATGTTGTTTTCGGGCTGCTGGGCTGTCAGCGTGACGCCGCCGGTCTGCGTGTGGAAGCGCAGCATCCAGCTCTTCTCGTTCTTTGCGCCGAAGCGGTTCTTCATCACGTCGGCCCAGATCAGGCGGGCCGCACGGAATTTGGCGACCTCCTGGAAGACGTTGTTGTGGCCGTTGAAGAAGAAGGCCAGACGCGGCGCGAAGTCATCGATGTCGAGGCCGGCGTCGAGCGCCGCCTGCACGTAGGCAATTCCATTTGAGATCGTGAAGCCGACCTCCTGAACTGCGCTGCAGCCCTTCTCGCGGATGTGGTAGCCGGAGATGCTGATCGTGTTCCACCGCGGCACGTTGTCTTTGCAGTAGGCGAAGAGATCGGTGGTCATGCGCATCGAGGGCTCGGCAGGGAAAATGAAGTTGCCGCGCGCGATGAACTCCTTGAGGATGTCGTTCTGCACCGTTCCACGCAGCTTGTCCGAGCTGACCCCTTGCTCTTCTGCGACCAGTTCGTAAAGCAGCAGCAAGACGCTGGCCGGGGCGTTGATCGTCATTGAGGTCGACACCTGGTCGAGCGGGATGCCGTTGAAGACGGCGCGCATGTCTTCGATCGTGTCGATCGCCACGCCTGTGCGGCCGACCTCGCCTTCGCAGAGCGGATCGTCTGAGTCGCGACCAAGCTGAGTCGGTAGATCAAACGCCATCGAGAGCCCGGTCGAGCCGTGCTCGAGCAGGTAGTGAAAGCGGTTGTTCGTTTCGACCGCCGTCGCGAAGCCCGCGTACTGACGCATCGTCCAGTGCCGGCTGCGGTACATCTCGCTGTGGACGCCGCGGGTGTAGGGGAACTGACCTGGCTTGCCCAGCCGCTCCGGGAGATCCAGATGGGCAATGTCGGATTCGTCGTAGAGGAGCTTCTCCTCGATGCCGCTGTCGGTGAAGCGGCGCGGGTCGTCGGGACCTACGATCGGCGCGACCGTCGGGTGATTCTCGGTTGAAGATGGGGTGGACATGGGGCTGATCGTAGATCAACCTCTGCGCACAGGACAATCTGCGGCCCGATCTGGACGAATGTATGAGTCTGAGTCGATTTGCGGCCTTCCGCCGCGTGGTTAGGCGCTACTGAGAACTCGTGAGTGCGCAGTCAATCGATGGCGAACCGAGCACCGTCGTCGTCACCGGGAGCTTGCCGTTGGACAGCTGGAACGAGCGCTGAAGCGCGCGCTCGCCACCGGCCGGGACGCGTCGCGCGTAGCGCGGGGCAAGCGCCATCGAGGCCTGTTGCTGGGCCGTTGCCGGCGCGTAGGTGACCGCGTCGATCCGGACGTCTCCGCTGATCCGATCGATTGTCAGCGCGAAGCAACCCTGGTCCGTGTTGATCGTCGAGGAGAGGACGCTGCCGACGTCGATATCGATCGGCGTGCCTTGCGCGGCGGGCGCCAGATACGCCCTGGCACTCGACTCGACTGCGCCGAGTCTCCACGTCGTGTAGACAAATGGACCGAGCACGAGCACGATCGCCGGGACGATCATCAGCCAGCCCCAGGCGCGCATCCGGTGTCCGATCGCGACGATGATCCAGCCCATCACGATCGAGATCACGGCCGGCACGAACGCACCGGGATTCACACCCGACCCTGCACCCGAAGTCACGTTGATCGCCGACATGACCGCGGCAAAGAGCAAGCAGAAGATCGTCCAGCCGACGCCGTACCCGAGCACTGCGCGGTCGCGCTCGACCTCCGGAATACCGTCGCGCTCGGAGACCGTCTGCGCGTCGCGTCTCGCGCTGGGAGCGGGATTCGGCGCCGCATCGGGTTGGGAGGCGCTACGGCGCGGCGGCGCTACGGCTGGTCGCAGTTCGGCGGTTCGGTCTGCCGCAGCTGACCCTGCCGAACTCTGGACCGGGGCAAGCCTGGGTTCCTCGGGGGCCGGCTGCGCCGCAGCCGGCGGATCCATCTGCGCGAATCCAAAGTCGGTGGTCCCGGACTGGCTGGGCGGCTTTGCCGCCGCAGCGTCCTGTCCGAACACGTCCAGGCCGAGCCGCGCGCGCTGGGCCGGCGAGAGCTTGCCGTTGCTGCCCGTGGGCAGCGCATGGGTCTGCGCCGGCTCGTCGGCTCGCGAGTCTTCGACAGGAAGAGGCAGCGGTGAAATCGCCGGCGGCGAGCCGCCGTCTTCGTTGCGCTTGTGCGGAGAGCCAGAAGCCATCAGAGTTGCACAGTGCGCTGCACCTCGGCGCGCGGAAGCGTTGGCGTTACAGTTGGAATCGTCATGTCTGTATGTGTTGTCACCGGCGGCGCCGGATTTCTCGGATCACACCTGTGCGACGCGCTCCTTGAGCGTGGCAATCGCGTCGTGTGTGTCGACAATCTCGAGACAGGTTCGCTCGAGAACATCGCGCACATCCGATCCGCAGATTTCGAATACCTGAATATCGACATAACCCAGCCTTTCTTCATCGACGGGGAAGTCGATTTCGTTTACCACCTTGCTTCTCCGGCAAGCCCGATCGACTACCTAAGACTGCCGCTGCACACGCTGAAGGTGGGCTCCTACGGCACGCACCATGCGCTCGGCCTCGCGAAGTTCAAGCGCGCGCGCTTCCTGCTTGCCAGCACCAGCGAGGTCTACGGAGACCCGGAGATTCACCCGCAGCCGGAGTCCTATTGGGGCAACGTGAACCCGATCGGACCGCGCGGCGTCTACGACGAGGCCAAGCGCTACGCCGAGGCTCTGACGATGGCCTACCGCCGTCAGCAAGGCGTGAACACCTCGATCGTGCGGATCTTCAACACGTACGGTCCGCGGATGCGCCCGCACGACGGTCGCGCGATCCCCACTTTCATGCGCCAGGCGCTGCAGGATGCTCCGGTGACGGTCTTCGGCGACGGGTCGCAGACACGCAGCTTCTGTTATGTCGACGACTTGATCCGCGGCATCATCGCGCTTTCCGAGAGTGGCTACGGCGAGCCGGTGAACATCGGCAATCCGGTCGAGCTCACGCTGCTTGAGATGGCGAAGGTCGTGATCGAACTGACCGAGTCGCGCAGCGAGATCGTCTTCGAACCGCTGCCGATCGACGACCCGAAGGTGCGCCAGCCCGACATCACCCTGGCCAAGCAGGTGCTCGGCTGGGAGCCGCAGATCGACCTTCGCGCCGGCCTGCAGAAGACGCTCGAGCTCTCGGGCGTCGAGCGGCTTGCGCGCTAGCTGACTATTTGGACTAGTAGGCCCCGCGCTTGGCGAAGACTGCGGGCACCGTGCGGAGCATGATTACGATGTCGAGGAAGACGCTCCAGCGCTCGATGTAGAGGAAGTCGAGTCGCACGAGATCGTCGAACTCAAGCTCCGAGCGGCCCGAGACCTGCCAGAGCCCGGTCAGCCCGGGCAGCACCAGGTAGCGCTTCTTGTGCCACTCGTCGAGCCGGTCGTAGTCGCGCTGTGGCAGCGGCCTCGGTCCGACCAGCGACATATCGCCCTTGAGCACGTTGAAGAGCTGCGGCAGCTCATCGATCGACCAGCCGCGCAACGTGCCGCCGACGCGCGTGAGTCGCGGATCCTCGCGGATCTTGAAGATCGCTCCGTCGGCCTCGTTCAGGTGCTCGAGCTCGTCCTGCAGCGAATCCGCGTTGGTGATCATCGTGCGGAACTTGATGCAGTTGAACGACTCGCCGCCCAGGCCCGGTCGCGGCGAGAGGAAGAACACGGGACCGCGCGACGTCAATTTGACAATCGCCGCGACCGCCAGCAACACCGGCGAGAAGAGCAGGATCAATAGCGAGCTGACGATGATGTCGAAGACGCGCTTGACGACGAACTGCGCCCCCTCGAAAACTGGCGGCTTGATCTCGAACAGCGGCAGGGTTTCGCCGGGCACGAACTCTGCGATGTCGGCGCGCAGGATCTCCATCGTGGTCGGTGCCACGCGCACGTGCACGCCGCCGCGATGGCAGCGGTCGACGAGCATCACCGTTTCTTCGGCCGGGAAGGTCGGGTCGGCGATGATCACTTCATCGATCTCGTCGAAGTGGTCCTCGATCGTGTCGAGTGGCCCCAGGTCGCGCAGTCCGTTCTCGGCGCGCGGCTCGGTGCTGCTGAAGCCGACCGGCTTGATGCGCTTGATCGGGGCGCGCTCGAGCGCTTCGGCCACCGCCTCGATCTGATGATTGGTCCCGACGATCACTGCGTGGCGTTCGCGGCCGAAGGCGTCTTCAAAGCGCTCGCTCGCGCGGTCGTAGAGCATGCGGGCGCCGACGATCAGAACCGAGGCGACAATGAAGGTGCCCCAGAACACGTAGTAGCTCGAGAAGCGTTCGCCTTCGACGAGTGCAAAAATCAGCGTGACGACGGTGACCTTGAAGAGCGAACCCAGGATCCGCGCGGCACCCGGGCGCAGGTTGCGCTGGCGATACAGCCCGTCACCGGCGAACAGCAGCAACATCACGAGCGCTGCGAACGGAAGGACTCCGACCGCATAGTCGTAGGAGTCCGCGAGCGTGATGTCCTCGGAGAGCAAGGTCGTCTTCAGGCGCAGCGCGATCATCAGCGATGCGAAGAGCAGCAGCAGGTCCATTGCCGCCAGCAGCACCCCGTTTGCAAATCGCAGCAGAAGCTGGCGGCTGGTGAGGATCGAGAAGAGGCCCTGCCTTGTTGCGCGCAGGTCGCGGCCACCGGTGCCCTGCGCCGGCAGCGCAGCGCTCGCGAGCGGGGCGGCTTGGTCTTTGGACTCGGGAAACGTGCTTTGGGTCATCAGCAGATGGAACGGGATTCAGGCGCGAAAGTCGCGGCGGGCGCGTTGCCGGCTCCGCAGTTACCGTACCGCTCCGGCTTTGCGAAGCGGCTCAAACGCCCGGCACAAAGCCTTGCTGCTGGAGGCGCTCGAGTTCTCTGAGTTGGCGCTCAAGCTGACGACGCTTGGCTTCGGCCTTCTTCTTGAGCAGCGCATCTGCTTTGGCCTGGCGGGCGGCGGTCAGCAGCGCTGTTGCCTGGACATCAAGATGGCTGATGTAGAAGATCGGACCCAAGGCATCGATCGCTCCGTCGGGATCGTTCAACACTGAGAGTCGGAATTGAGCGAGCCGCAGCCAGGTCTCGCGATTGCCCGGCTGCCGGTTCACGAGTGCGACCAGCGTCGCCTCGGCGTCCCGCTTCTTGCCGTCGTTGGATTGAGCGGTGGCGATCAGCATGTAGGCCTGGGCGGAAGTCGGGTCGAGGTCGATCGCGGACTTGCCGAGTGCGATCGCCTTCTTGGGGTCGTCCTGCGCGACGTCGAGGCCGGCGTTGACCTTGTGCACCGCGCGCACCGGCTGGTAGACGCCGTATGCCACCGCGATTCCGACCAGCGCAATCGCAGCCGCGCGGAGCACTTGGGCGCGACCGCCGCTGGTGGGATTCTCGACGGCACCAGCCGCATTCGCTTGAGAATGGGCGGCCGGAGATCCGAGCACCCAGCCGCCTGCAACCAGTCCGAAGAAGGCGACGCCGGGCAGGAACCACACCCAATCGAGCGCCGAGTGAATCCCGAATGCGAGCGCAGCCGTCATCAGCGCGACCGAAGTCAACCGAACTTCATCAGCGTTCTCGAGCCATCGCCACGGTGCTCTTAGCGAGGCGCCCGCGAGTTTGAGCGCCGCGACCAGCCAGGCGATCGTCAATCCGAGCAGCGCAAGCAGTCCCATGACTCCGAGGTCTGCTGCGACTTGCGGCACCATGCCGTGCGCGTGCGAAGCACTGAGCAGATCCGGTCGGTACGGCAAACGCGCGACGCCAAATGTGTCGCTGCCCGTGCCATGCCAGGTGTGGACCTTGAAGATCTTCCAGGACTCGCTCCAGTAGCGCCCGCGCAGTGAATTGGTTTGCGTGAGGCGCGCCGGAGAGTTGGCCGGGGCCACAGCCGACGTTGTGAACAGATCGCCGGCGCCGTCGGAAATCGTCCCCAGGCCGCGATCTGTGCCCACGGCCAATGCGAGTGCGACGACGAACGGGCTGACTGCGAGCGCAATCAGCAGCACTTTGCCGGCCGAGCGCCGCTGCGGCTGGCTCAAGGGATGCGTGTGCCTGCGCCGGCGCACGATCCAGCCCGTGGCGGTGAGCACCGCACTCATCGCCAGGAGCACCACGAACAGCTTCCAACCGATCGCCTCGCGCTCCGCGAGCGACAGGAAATCTGTCGTGAGCGCCGTGCGGCTGTAGGCCCAGGCGACCACGGCACCGGAGACCAAACCGACGATTGCGAGCCACCCGGCTCCGCGCAGTCGGCGCGGAACAAGCAAGAACCATGCGGCGACGGCCAGCACGAGACCGACCAGGGCGGCGCGCGACTGGCTGAGCATCAGAGCGCAGACAAAGATTCCGCCGGCTGGATACGAGGCGATCTCGATTGCCCGCGACTCGCTGCGGCGCGTTCCGGCCCAGAGAGAAATCACGAGACCGATCGCCGCCACTGTGCCGACCGCGTTCCAGTAGCCGAACGGCAGCCGCAGGCGCGCGACGTTGTCAGTTTCCGGATAGAGGCCCGGGAAACAGCGGGAGAGCAGCGAGTAGACGACGACGATCAGCGCGGCGAGGCCGATGCCGAGTGCGATTTCTCTGGCACGTTCCTGGTGTATCTGAGCGAGCAGAGCTATTGCCGCGAGTACAGAGGTATACGCGACCAGTCTGAGCGCATCGAGCAACGACTCGTTTGGCACCAGCGACCAGCCGACCGACAGCGCCGCGACCCCGGTCAGCAGCGCCATCATCATCAGGCCCAATGAGGCGTTGAATGGCCTCGGCAGCGTGCCGTTGTAGGCGCAGCGACCAAAGATCGCCGTCGTAACGAGAACCGCAAGCACCTCGACGACGCCGGCTCTGGTCCCGCCGCTGTTGACCCCCACCGCGAGCGCCGCGCCCGCCAGTAGCGCCGCCGTGACGAACACGGTGAGCGTGCGGTTGAGCTTTCGGGTGTCGCCGACCGGCGACTCGGCGTCAGTCGCCGTCACGCTCACTCGAGCCCGGAAGAATCTTTGTCACGCGCGGGACCAACCCGATGCGTCCGGCCAAGTCGACGGCGAGAAGCAGCACGAGTCCGGCGAGTCCGATAATCAGGGCCACCGGCGTACCGGGAGCGGTGCTGGATGCCAGCGTCTTTCCGGCTGCGGTCTGGATCGATGGGTCAATCGTCGAAGCGAGCGGATCAGACGAATCAAGCCTGGTCTCCTTCTCTACCTTGGCCAGCGCCTTCTTGCGCTCGCTGGGTGTAGTGAGATCTTCGACGCTGGCGTTACGCAACTTCGCGCGCGTTCCCTTCACTCCCTTGCCGGAGCCGGGGATGTTCTTGACCGATTTGTCGACGATCGCTTGGTTGATCCGCGCGCTGCAGCTGCTGTATTCGTCGAGGTCGGCCGGTACTCCGCCGAGCGCCGCCTGCAGATCGGCCTTCGAGAAACCGTCCAGCGAGCTCTCGTCGCGGCAGGCCTGGTAGATCGCGCTGGAGGAGGCCAGTGCCGCGCTCGCGCACAGCGAAATGGCCAGCGCTGCGGCGCCGAGCAGTGTCGCGATCTTGCGTGGCGTCGTACTCAACATTCTCTCGCAAGCTACCAAAGGAGTTGGCGTCCTCTGGTGGTCTGTGGTTACTCCAGAGTTGACAATTCGGGCCGAGAAGCAATCCCGTATTTTCAAGTAAACCTCCGCGTGCGCGAAAGTTGCTGGACCTCTTATTCAGGCTTTCGCCGGGGGTACCCGGACTCCGTCCGAGCGAAACCAGTCACTCCAGATCTCTAGGATCGGCGGGATGTCTGGGCTCTCCGCACACCGCGTGTTGGTGCTGCACAATCGCTACCGCATCCCGGGGGGTGAGGAGCGATTTGTCGCGCAGCTCGTTGATCTGCTTGACCGGCAGGCGAGTCACACCCAGTTGCTCGAGCGATCGAGCCGCGACGCCGGCGCGGTGCGTGCGGCCGCAGGCTTGCTGAGAGGGGGACTCGATCCCGAGGAGATCGCAGACATCGTGCGCGAGCAGGAAATCGATGTGGTCCACGCCCATAACATCCACCCGTTGCTCGGACACCGCGCGCTTGCCGCGGCGCGAGCGGCGGGCGCTGCGACGGTGCTGCATCTGCACAACTACCGGCTCTTCTGCGCGATCGGCACGGCTTGGCGCGACGGCGCTGATTGCACCCAATGCGCACCGCGCCGCACGTCGCGTGGTCTGAGGCACAACTGCCGCGGGTCGCTACCCGAGAGCGCCGTTTACGCATCCGCGCTTGGTCGCGGGCAGCAGGCGACGTTCGACTCGGTCGATCGATTTGCCGCACCGGTCGTTCAGCTCGCGGACGACTTCGACGCGCTCGGCTTCGAGCTTCCGATCAGCGTGTTGCCGAGCTGGATGGCGGCGACGGAGTTCGCCGCCGCGTCGCAGGCTGGCCGCGGCGAGTACGCGCTACTGGTTTCGCGGCTCTCGAGCGAGAAGGGCGTGCTGACCGCGATCGCTGCCTCGGCCCAATCCGGCGTGCCGCTGCGCATCGCCGGTGACGGACCCGACGCGATGCGCGCGCGCCGACTGGCCGAGGAGCTCGCGGCGCCGGTCGACTTCATGGGGCGAATCGACGGTCAGGCGCTCGTGGCCGCGAGGATGGGTGCGGGTTTTGCACTCGTGCCGTCGATCTGGCGGGAAGTGTTGCCGCTCTCAGCGCTTGAGTCGCTAGCGGCGGGATTGCCGCTGGTTGTTTCGGATCGTGGGGGATTGCCAGAGCTGACTGAGCCTGATCTCGTCACACCTGCGGGAGATGTGCCCGCGCTTGCAAAGTTGATGTCCGAACTGCACTCGGACAGCGAGCGTCGACAAGCGAGCGGCGAGCGCGCGCTTGCTCGCGCACAGGAGCAGTTCAGCGAGGCGGCTTTTGCGCCGCGGCTCGCCGCGCTCTACGCGGAGGCGATCGAAGCGAGGAAGTTGGCGATGCGCTCGCCGATTTCGGCCCCAGCATCTTCCTGAAGGAAGTGACCGGCCTCTTCGATCGTGATCGCCTCCCCGGCGTTGATGCGGGCGGCGAGCACATCGCCGAGCTTGCGCGGCAGCACCGGGTCCTTGTCGGCCCAGAGCACCAGCTTCGGCCAATCTCCCGCGGCGAACGTCTCGAGTGCGCGCAGCCCTTCGCGTGCGTCCGGATGATCGGGATCGGTCGGGATCATCGGCGGGAATGCTCTGGCGCCGGCCTTTGAGGGTTCGTCGGGAAACGGTGCCTCGTATGCGGCGAAGACGTCGTCGGGCATCTCGCGCGCAACGGCGCCCTTGACCAGGAATCCAATCGGCAGTTCCTCGGCGTTGGCGACGAAGTCGCGAAACGCCTGCCAGGTCTCGCTCATCTTGAAGTCTCCGGTGTTGAAGCCGGTGTCCATCAAAGTTGTGCTGGCGATGCGCTGAGGGTTGTTCGCCGCGACCAGCGTGCCGATCGGGCCGCCCCAGTCGTGGAAGACGAAGTGCACCTTCTCCTCGCCCAAGGATTCGATCAGTTCGGTGATCGCGCCCACATGTCGGGGGTAGGTGTAGTCAGCAACCGTCGTCGGCTTGTCCGAGCGACCGAAACCGAGCAGGTCGGGCGCGACGCAGCGATAGCCGGCGTCGAGCAGCGGCGGAATCACGTGGCGCCAGAGAAAGCTCCAGGAGGGCATACCGTGGAGCAGCAGCACCAGCGGCCCGGTTCCCTCGTCGATGTAGGCGACGCGTAGTCCTTCGCCGGTCTCGAAGTACTTGGGTTCCCAGCCGAAGTCCGGCAGGCCGGCGAAGCGCTCGTCCGGAGTGCGAAATACCGGACCGAGCGGCATGACCTAGAAGAGCTGGTTCTCGCCGGCGAAGATTTCGCTGACGGAGTCGTCGCTGAAGATGCGCCGGATCGAGTCGGTCAGGATGTCGGCGACCGTGATCACCTTGATCTTCTCAGGGGCGCCCGGGCGCAGCGGGATCGTGTCGGTGACGACGATCTGCTCGAGCGGCGAGGCGTCGAGGTTCTCGAAGGCGTGACCGCTGAGCACCGGGTGCGTCGCGGCGGCGATCACCCGGCTTGCGCCTTCGTCGTGCACCGTCTGCGCGGCGGCGCAGAGGGTTCCGGCGGTGTCGATCATGTCGTCGACGAGGATCGCGGTCTTGCCCTTGACGTCTC
>CAZRAA010000059.1:0-13812 GCA_964597975.1 uncultured Thermoleophilaceae bacterium
AGATCATCGAGATCGACCTGACCGACGACGAGACCGAGCAGCTGAAGAACTCGGCTGGTGCAGTCGAGGAGCTGGTGGAGGCGCTGGCGAAGGTCTGAGCACCCGCCAAAACGCAAGTAGTGTCTGGAGACCTTTGGCACCGAGTGCCAAAGGTCTCTTTTTTTGTTGCAGGTTCGTCTCGCGGTAAAGGTCACTGACCGACTTCCCCGCTCTTTGCATTTTTCATCGCCGGGCCGCGAAGTAAAAAACTTGCGATTTGCGAAGTCGCCTCCGGAGCCCCGGAGCGATCTGCGCTAGGTTGGAAACCAGTCGCCGAGGGGACGCTCAGAGAGGCCCTCCGGCAGCATCGAAACCACTTCAAGGCCGCGGCGCGGACGCCCCCGCTCGGCCTCGATCAGACACGCACCAAGCCAGCGCAAATGAACCCAGCCACCGCAACAGAGACCAACGCCGCCGCCCGCAAGCGGCGTGCCCCTGCCACGAAAAAGGTCTCCTGCGAGGACTGCTTCTTCCACCAGAACCACCTCTGCGCCCTCGGAGCGGACAAGCCGTGCCCGACCTTTCGCCCGGCGGCCGAAGGCCTCAAGGCACCGCAGCAGCTGAGCTTCGTTTTCCGCCAGGAGCGCACGCGCTCAGCCTGGGTCTTCCAGCAACCGCGCTGAGGCTGCAACACTTTCCCTCAATGAGGGACAGGAGCACCGACAGATGCGCGTGACCGTGCTCGGAAAGTCACCAGCCTGGCAAGACGCCGGTGGTGCCTGCTCTGGCTACCTGATCGAGGACGGCGAGACCTCCATCCTCACCGACTGCGGCAACGGCGTCTTTTCGAAGTTGCGCCGCGTGCGCGACTACACGACCGTCTCTGCGGTTGTCGTCAGCCACATGCACGCCGACCACTTCTTTGATCTGATCCCCTACGCATTTGGCTTGCTCTACGCGCCGCGGCAGCAGCCGGTGCCGGTTGCACGATGGCCGGGCGTGGCCGAGCGCCCACGGCCGGATCTGCACCTCCCGCCCGGCGGACTCGAAGTGATCGATCGCGTGACGGATGCTCTGGGCGTCCCACAGCTGATCGAGCGCGCATTCAACGTCAGCACCTACGACCCACAAGCGGCGTTGACGATCGGGTCGCTCGAACTCAAGTTCCAACCAGTCCCGCACTACGTGCCGACCTGGGCGATCAGTTTCACAGGAGCAGAAGGCAACCGCTTCGTATTCGGCGCAGATCACCGGCCCAACGATGAAATCGTCGAGTTTGCAAGCGAGGCCGACCTCCTGATCATGGAGGCGACGCTCCCGCGCCCCGAGCGCGATGGCGATCGTGGTCACATGACGCCCGACGAAACGGGCGAACACGCTGCCCGCGCGGGCGCCTCGCGACTGGTGCTCACCCACATCTCAGACGAGCTCGACCAGCTCTGGGCCAAGACCGAAGCCGAGCGGACGTTTGGCGGCCCGGTTGCCGTCGCCGGCGAGGGCGCGGTCTACGTCGTCTGACCCACCCGAGGCCGGCGCCGTGCTCAAACTCGTCTACGCCTGCCTCGCCTTTTCGGCCGTCGCCTTCGTCGCTCTGATCGTCGCCTCAGCCGATCGCGGACCGGCATTTCGCGGAACCACCGCTGGGATGGCACGCGCGCTGACCGAAGCTGCACGGGTGCTCGACGCCGACACCAAGGGCGCGATTGTGCAGACTGGCAACGGACGCGTCGAGGGCTATCGGCGCGGCCAAGAAGATCCGGTATGGAGCTTCGAGTTCGAGCGCTTTCCCGACAACCCCGACGGCGGTTGGAGCGCGGAGCCGCCAAACGCCGCCGCCTGGTGCGCCGGAGCGTGCCCGGCAGCGATCACTTCCGCCGAAGGCAGCTACAGCGCTCACGGCGGTGCCAGCGCAGCCTTGGCCAGCCGCCTCAACGCGGGCGGCCAGCGCACCGCTGAACTGCTTGACGTGCTCGACACGAGCAGCGCCCTGGCCAACCTTGCCGGCGACGATTCAGACTCGTCACAGCTGGCGTTCGTCAGCGGATCGACCTCAGAGCGCCTTCCGGTTCAGAATGCGTCCGTCGCGATCGCGAGCAAGAGCGGTACGCGCGTGATCGCCGGAACCAGCCTCGGCAACGCCGGCAGGCTCACTCGCGCAATTCGTGACGACGGTAGGTGGCGCACAGCGTCGCCGACGATCGACGAGCCAAACCTCGCGAACATGTGCCTGAGCAGCGATGGCCGCTGGGTCGGTGCGGTCAGTCGGCGGGTGTTGCTTTTGCCTTTCGTCGGCGACGCCGGATTCGGCGCCGGAAATCCGGTCTCAAGCGGACTCTGTCGCGCGGACGCCAGCGGCTACACCGTCGCCGTCAATCCGCTCGACCGGCCGAACTTCGTCGCGGCGTCGCGCTACACCCACGACGGCCGGCGAATCTGGGCGCGCACTTTCGGATCGGTGCGACTGCTCAGTCCGACCGGCTCGCCGCGCGTCGTCGTCCAAGACCGCGAGCAGAACCTGACCGCAATCGACGCGATCAGCGGCAAGGTCGTGCTCAAGCGCCACGTGGACACGAAACCATTCGTCGGGGCAGACGGAGCGATCGTGACGGCGTCGCGCGCGGGCACTCCGCTCTGGATCGTCGCCGAGCCCGGCAGCGTTCAGTGAATGATCACCTTCGCGAGCACGAGCGACGCGCCGATGGCTGAGTCGAGCAGCCCGAAGCCGACCGCGGCACGGTAGCCCCGGCCTGCCTGGAGCGCAATGCGATATCCGAGGACGAAGAGAATCATCGTCCCGAACCACATTGTCGATTCGGCCGCGACAACGGTGCTCACACCGGCCAACTTTTCGACAACCATGATCGCCCCGAGGATCAGGGGGCCGGCGAGCGTCGGGAGTTCGAATTGCCAGGCCTTTCGGCTGCCGGCGTGTCCCTCGGGTCCGGCGTAGCTGCCTGCCAACCAGTGTGCGTAGACGTAGGTCAGTGCGAGCGCCAGTGACGTCCCAAATGCGATGATCGAGATCACCAGCACGTTGGCCGACTTCCCAGCGAGCGCAGCGATCACGGCCATCGCTGTCACGACGCCGTAGATCAGTCCGGCGAGCGTCTCGGACGAATGCCGGAATGGAAGAATCGGTTTGACCGGCTCATTCACGACGCCGATCCTACGACTCACTCGACAACGCGGAGCGTCGAGGGAATGTCCATTCGCGTCAGACGGCGTGCGAGCAAGTACGGCGTGATCGCGACCGCGACTACGCCGACGAGCAACGCCAGCGCGATCGTCGCCAATGAGATGTGGCGGACCAAGCCGATTTCCGGCCACGTCTCGCCAAAGAGAGAATCAACGAACCAGCCGAGCGTCAGGTACCCGATCGCGATACCGAGCAGCGTCGCCAGCACTCCGACGATCAAGTTCTCTGTGGCCGCCATGCGCAGACCGCTCGAGACCGGCAGGCCGGCGGCGAACATTGTCGCGTACTCGCGTCGTCGCTCGTCGATCGCGATGCTCGAAAGATTGAACGCCATCAGCACCGCGAGTAGCAGGACCGCGAACGCGGCGAACTGGATGATCGATCCGAATTGCCCGACCGTGTCCTTGAGCGCCTGCGCGTCGGCCCCTGATGGCCGGGCGAGCGCGACGCCCGAAACGGCGGCCAGCCGGCGCTGTAGAGCTGCCGACGACGTCCCTGGCTCACTGCGCACCTTGAACTGATTGGCGAGGCCTGAATAGCCAGCCTTAGTGGCGAGGCCCGGTCCGGCGTAGACGAATGCGCGGAACGGATCGCCGGTCAGTCCCGTCACGCGAACGACCAACTCACTCGTGCTCTGCGCGCGAGCCTGGCGACTCGGAAGTTCGAGCAGCAGCGAGTCGCCGATCTCTACTTCCATGTCGGCCGCCGCCTTGGGAGCGAGCAGCACCTCGTTCTCGCGCCTGGGCGGGGTGCCCTGGGCGATCGTCGGCTGCCAGATCTGCTCGGGCGCTGCGGGCGCGCTCATCACCACCGGAATCGACAAGGCGTTCGAGATCCCGCGAAGCCGGCCCGCGAGGTCGATCCGCGCCGACGACGCGGCGACGCCGTCTGTTGCAGCGATCGCCCGGGCGACCTCGCCCGCTGCGGACTCGGGACGTGCGAGGTAGGCATTCATCAGGCCCGCCTCCGCACCCGACGCCTCTGCCCGGCTCTCCGCGACAGTCGCGTCAAAGCTGTCGACGACGCCAAGCAGTGCGATCAGCACCGCAATCACCGCACCGAGGCCCGCTACGGCAACGAAGGTGCGGCGCGGTGTGCGCATCGCATTGCGCCACGGCATCTGGGCCCGCGTGCCGCCGGGGAGCCGCAGTCGAGAAGCAGCGCGAACCGCTCCGCCGCGGGCGGCTCGGTCGCTCACCCGGATTGCTTCGACGGGCTGAACCCTTACCGCTCGCCAGACCGGCCAAACCGTCGCGACAATCGGAATGATCAACCCGACGATCGCGCCACGCGCAAATACCCCGAAGGTGAACGGTTCCACGTACACCGGCAGCGGGAGAAGCTCCTTGTAGGCCGCCGCCGTGCCCTGCGCAAACGCGTACGCGAGCGCGACACCGGCGAGCGTGCCGAGCGCGGCGATCTGCGCCCCGAGCATGCCCGGGCGGAAGGCGAGCTGGCGCGTGCGCACGCCGAGAGCCATCCCAACACCGAGCTCCCGGCGCTCTGCCTCAACGTTGCGCCCGACGAGATTGAAGGTCGCAAGTCCAGCGCCCAGCAGCACGAGCAGGCCGAAAAGCGAGAACATGCGCTGCTCGCTGCCGGCGTCTTTGTAGCCGATCCGGTAGACCGGCTCCTCGGCCTGGGTTGTGACGCTCGCCGAGGGAAGCGAGCCGGCCAGCGCCTCCTTGAGCGTCGCCGCGGCGGCGGCCGTGTCCGCGCCAGCAGGGAGCCGAAGGACCAGTTCGTTCACCTTGTCCGGCTTGCCGGCGAAGGCTTGCGCCGCCGCGAGCGGCATGTAAAGGACACCGAGCGTCGACTCACCGCCAAAGCCGGACTCGGAAGTGATCAAGAAGTACTGGGGCGACTGGCCGACGCCCCTGTAGCGCACCTTGTTGCCGCCCGAGAGTTCGAGGGTTCCGCTGGCTGGAAGCTTGTAGTAGGAGGCGTAAGAGCGATCGAGCATCGCCGCCCCACGGTCTGGTGAGGTCGAGGTCAGACCGGCGCCGCGGTGAACCGCGAGCCGATCGACGTCGCCGTCTGCGGCAACCGGCACGCCGATGACCAACCCGGGCGTGACGATGTCGCGCCCCATCGGCGCAGCATCGATCTGGGTTCGAACGGCGATCCGTTCTTGCTGAGCGACGACGTCCACGCCCGCACGGGAGACCGCGCGCTCGATCTCACCCGCGCGGACGTATTCGCCTTCCGCCAGCGAGACACGCAGATCGTGGAAGCGCGCCTGCTCAAAGCTCTGAAGCTGCGACTGCTGGCGGAACTCTTTGAGTCCTCCGAGACCAGCGAACACCGCTACACCGATCGCCATCACAAGGGCGATCGCCACCACCTGCAACCACCTGCGCCGCAGATCGCGCAGACTCCAACGCATCCAGAAGCCGGCACCTCGCATCGTCTGCTCCTACCAGTGCAGCGATCCAATTTCGGCAGGACCGCCCTCCGGCGGCGCGTCGCTGATCACGCGGCCGCTGGAGAGCTCGATTATGCGGTCGGCGGCGCGCGCAATTTCGCGGTTGTGCGTGACGACGACAACCGCGCGGCGACCTCCGTCGGCGCGCGATTCAGCCCGCAGAAGCTTGAGGATCTGAATCCCGGTGCGAAAGTCGAGTTCTCCTGTCGGCTCATCGGCGAGCAGCACCGAGTTGCCTGTCGCAAGCGCCCGAGCGATCGCCACGCGCTGCTGCTCACCGCCCGAAAGCTCATGCGGAAAGTGTTCGATCCGGTGTGCGAGTTCGACCTTGCCGAGCATCTCGCGCGCGGCGGTCTCCGGATCCTCGACGCCGGCGACTTCAGCACCGAAGGCGACGTTCTCGAATGCGGTGAGTCCAGGGAAGAGATTGAACGTTTGGAAGATGAACGCGACTTCGTGGCGCCGCAGCTCGGCGAGGTCTCTCCGTGAAGCGCCGGTGATCTGCCGGCCGCCGACGGTCACGTTGCCGCTGGTCGGCGCGTCGAGCGCACCGATCATGTTCAGAAGCGTGGTCTTGCCGCTGCCCGACGCACCGAGCACCGCGACAAACTCGCCGGGCTCGACGCGCAGATCGACGCCTTCGAGCGCAACAACAGGCTCATCCCCGATCTCGTAGCTGCGGCCGACACCGCTCAATTCGATCAACGGCGATGAAGTTGGTGCCGGGGGCTGAGAGTTCATTCGGCCACGGTACAGACGCACTGCCTCGGCTGCAATGGGGCTAACCAGAATCGACCCAACAGCCAGCACCAATCGCTAGTTTTCACCACATGCGCGACGACGACATCTTCGCGAACTTCGAACGCATGCGCAGGCAGCTCGACGAGCTCTTCGGCCAGAGCTGGGAGCGCGTCGGCGTTTCGAGCCGCAAGCGTCCAGGATTCACCCCGAAGGTCGACGTTTACTACTGCGGCGACCCGCCGAAGGCGATCGTCACCGCCGACCTTGCCGGAATTTCGATCGAAGATGTCGGACTTGAGATCCAAGGTCGCCGTCTGGTGATTGGGGGCGAGCGCTCGCACGGCGAGGAGACCAACCGGCTCTACCAGCAGATCGAAATCGAGCACGGTCGCTTTCGTCGCGTCATCGAGCTCGGCGCCGACGTTGTCGCCGACGCTGCGAGCGCGACATACGAGGACGGATTGCTGCGAATCGAACTGCCGCTCGCCGAGCCCGAGAAGATTCAGCTGACCCCGGTCAAGAAGGTGCCCTCGCGAGAGAAGGGCGAGGCCTGATGGCTGACGATTCGCTGATCGAGATCATCTCGTCGGGCGAGGCCCAGCAGGTCGAGTTCGGCGGTTCGTCGCTGCCGGACGTGCTGCCGGTGCTGCCGCTGCGCGAAACGGTCACGTTCCCCGACACGCTCACTCCGTTGGCGATCGGACAGGATCGCAGCGTTGAGCTCGTCAATGACGTTCTGGCCGGCAACCGCATGATCGCGATGGTCGCCAGCACCGATCCAGAAAACGAGTCGCCCGGGCCTGACCAGCTCTACCGGGTAGGCGTCGCCGGGACTATCCAGCGGATGATGAAGATGCCTGACGACACGCTCCGCGTGCTCGTGCAGGGCTCGCAGCGAATTCGCATCGACGACTACACACGCACCACGCCGTACCTCGTCGCGCGTGTCACAGAGCTGCCAGACCTGCTCGAGGAGTCGACCGAGCTTGAAGCGCTGGTGCGCAGCGTCCAGGGCTCGTTCAACCAGATCGTCGAGAACGTGCCATACCTCCCCGAGGAGCTGATGGTCGCGGTCGCCAACGTCGACGACCCCTCACAGCTGGTCCACGTGATCGCGGGCTCCTTGCGCCTGAAGACTGAGGAGAAGCAGGAACTGCTCGAGGAGGCAGACGTCTCCAAGCGCCTGCGCAAGCTCGCTTCGTTCTTGGCCCGCGAGGCCGATGTGATCGCGATGGGCGCGAAGATCCAGACACAGGTACAGGAAGAGGTCGACAAGTCGCAGCGCGAGTTCTTCCTACGCCAGCAGCTCAAAGCGATTCAAGAGGAGCTCGGCGAGTCGGACCCCGACGCCGCCGAGGCTGCGGACTTGCGCCAGCAGATCGAGGATGCCGGACTCCCGGAAGAGGTCCGCACAGCCGCCGACCGCGAGCTTGAACGCCTCGAGCGACTGCCGGCCGCGGCAGCCGAATACGGCGTGATCCGCACCTATCTCGAGTGGATCGTCTCGCTGCCGTGGGATAAGTACACCGAGGACAACTTGGATCTCAAGCACGCCAGAAAGGTGCTCGACGACGACCACTACGACATCGAGAAGGTCAAGGACCGCCTGATCGAGTTCCTCGCCGTGCGCAAGCTCAACCCCGATTCGCGCGGCACGATCCTCTGCCTGCTCGGGCCGCCGGGTGTTGGCAAGACTTCATTGGGGCGCAGCGTCGCCCGCGCGATGGGCCGCGAGTTCGAGCGCATCTCGGTAGGCGGCGTGCGAGACGAGGCCGAGATCCGCGGCCACCGCCGCACCTACATCGGCGCGATGCCGGGCACGATCATCCGCGCGATGCGCGATGCCGGCTCAAACAACCCGGTCCTGATGATCGACGAGATCGACAAGATGGGCAACGACTTTCGCGGCGACCCGGCGAGCGCAATGCTCGAGGTCCTCGACCCGGAGCAGAACGCGACATTCCGCGATCACTACCTCGACCTGCCGTTCGACCTCTCCAACGTGACCTTCATCGCGACGGCCAATCAGATCGAGCCGATCCCCGGACCGCTGCGCGACCGCATGGAAGTGATCCAGCTCTCCGGCTACACCGCCCAGGACAAGCTGCAGATCGCCAAGCGCTACCTAGTGCCAAGGCAAATCGAGCGCAACGGACTCAGCAAGACCAAGATTGAGTTCGCCGACGACGCTCTGACCGAGATCATCGACGGCTACACACGCGAGGCCGGCGTTCGCAATCTCGAGCGCGAGATTGGCGCCGTCTGCCGCAAGGTGGCTCGGGAGTTCGCCGAGGGTACCCGTAAGTCGAAGCGTACGGTTCGCAAGGCGCAGATCGCCGATCTGCTCGGCTCTAGAAAGGTCAAGGCCGACGCGCCGCGCCGCACGAACACGCCGGGCGTTGCGACAGGACTCGCCTGGACGCCGGTCGGTGGTGACGTCCTCTACATTGAGGCGACCGCCTACCCCGGGAAGGGCGGACTGCAGATCACCGGCCAACTCGGCGACGTGATGCGCGAATCGGCCCAGGCGGCGCTCTCATGGATCAAGGGCCACTACAAGGAACTCGGGTCGGGGCTGCCGGATGACTGGTTCGCCTCCCACGACATCCATATTCATGTGCCCGCAGGCGCGGTGCCCAAGGACGGGCCATCAGCGGGCGTGACAATGACGACGGCGCTTGCATCACTGGTCACCGGCCGCTGCGTGAGGAGCGACGTTGCGATGACCGGCGAGATCACGTTGACCGGGCAGGTGCTTCCGATTGGCGGCCTCAAAGAGAAGGCGATCGCGGCCCAGCAGGCCGAGATGAAGACGGTGATCGCCCCGTCCGACAACGAAGCCGACGCCGAAGAAATCCCAAAGGCACTGCTCAAGAAGACGAAGTTCAAATTTGTCAGCTCGATCGACGAGGTTCTCGCGCTGGCGCTCGAACCGGCGAAGTCGTCGGCCAACGGCAAGCCGGGTAAGAAGAAATCAGCGGCCAACGGCCGAACCGGCAAGAAAGTCAGCATTTAGTATCCGCAATCGAAGTTCGACCGCCAGGAGGCGAGTCAGCCATGGCATCCACGAAGGCCAAGCAGATCAAGCAGATCCTCACCGACACCGAACTCCGCGAGCACGCGCTCAGCGCGCTGCACTCGGTTCAGCACGCGGTCGAGGAAGTAAAGCCAACCGAGCAGAAGATCTCGAAGAAAGCGCAGAAACAGATGAAGCGATCCGCCAAGAAGGCCGAGGAGAAGCAGGCCCTCGCCCCCGCCCCCGAGCCTGAGCCTGCAGAGCAGGAGAAGAAGAAGCGCCACCCGGTGCGCAAACTCTTCGTAGTCGCGACACTGGGAGCAATCGTCGCGCTGGCCGTCAGCGAAGACGCCCGCAAGGCTGTGCTTGATGCGCTGTTTGGCGCCGAGGAGGAGTTCCAGTACACCTCCAAGACGGCGAGCCCGGTTGGCAGCAGCAACGGTTCCGCCTAGCGCGTGGCACACGCGGTAGATCTGCTCTTCCCCGAACGGCGATTCGTCTTCGCCGTCGGGGCGGGCACCGCCGAAGTCCAGCAGGCACCCGATTCGCCCAGCGGCTTCGCTCGCTACAAGGAGATCCAGATGGCCGGCGAGTCGGCTGCGATGCTGGTGATCCCCAATTCCTGTCTGATCCGCGCTGCTCGCAGTTATGTGGTGGATCCCGGAATCCCGATGCAAGGCGCGCCCTACAGCGCGGCAATCGGGGAGCTCGGCGTCGACCCGTTCAAGATCGAGGACGTGATCCTCACCCACATGCACTTCGATCACGTCGGAGCACTGATGGAGTTTCCCGGGCGCCGGGTGTTCGTGCACGAGATCGAACTCGATGCTCCCTACGCGAAGATGTGGTCCGGCCTGCTCGAGACGGTCGAGGTGATTCCACTCTCCGGCAGCGAAGGGGAGTTCGAAGATGGTGTGCGTTGGATGCTCACGCCTGGGCACTCGGATGGCCTGATCACTCTGCTCGTCGACACCGACGAGGGCCTGGTCGCTATCCCCAGCGACTGTGTCGGCCCGCTGCCCGAGTACTTCGAGAAGATGGAGCTACCCAAGGACTTCCCCGGCCGCGAGACGTTGCTCGCGCAGTGGCGCAAAATCCGCGATTTGCAGCCGGTGCGGATCATCCCCGGTCATTACGCCCCGTTCGAGCCTTAGACTGCACGTCGAGTGGCTTCCGCGGACACAAAGTCAGCTCCGAATCTGACTGGCGAGAAGGCGACACGGATCGTCTCCGCCATGCGCACCTGCGTCGCCAAGTACGGCGCAGCCGGGGCAACGTTCGATCACGTCTCGAAAGAGGCCGGGGTCAGCCGCGGACTCTTGCACTACTACTTCGGATCCAAGGAGCGCCTGCTGATCGAGGTGATCCGCCGCGAGACCGACCGTCTGGTCGAAACGATCCAGGCGGCCACCAGCATCGCCAGCAGCGCAGAGGAACTTGTGAATCTGCTGCTCGCGCAACTGCGGATCATCCTCGACAACGAACCCGAGCTCTACCTCTTGGCTTTCGAGCTGATCGGCGAGGCGCGACGCCACCCCGAAATCGGGAACGAGGTCGCCGACTACAACCGCAAGACGCGCGGACAATTCGCCGAGATCATCGAGCAGATGACTGAGAAGGGCGCGATCACGCCGCGCCATGCTCCGCTGGCGACTGCGTCTGCGCTCCTGGCGATGGCCAACGGGTTGGCGCTTGAGATGTTCCAGGATCCGGAGGGCGACCATGACGCCTGCGTCGCCGCCGACATCGACGCCGCGCTTTATCTGCTCGGCGCCGAGCGGTCCTGACCCGCAACTCTTGCTCGCACGCCACTGTTGGTAGTTGAGATGCGCTCGATGCTCGCGATACTTGCCGTGCTCGCACTCTGCGGCTTCCCGGCCGCAGCGGGAGCGCTAACGCCTGACCCGACCGCTTTCAGTGCCGAGGGAGACTTGTTGCTCCAGCGGATCGACGCGCTCTCGACTCAGGTGCCAGCCGGAAAGTTTCCCGTCGGCACCGGCAGCGATGGAATGCTGCGTTTCGCGCCGGGGCGAGACTGGACTTCAGGATTCTGGGCGGGAGCGCTCTGGAGTGCATTTGATCTGCGCCCGACGGATTCGAACGCGCTGCGGGCTCGCAGCGCGACGATCGGCCACTTCGGGTTTGAGCGGACCAAACTGCACGATCTCGGATTCATGTACGGCGAGTCGTCCGTCGCCGCCTGGTGGCGAATCTGCGGCCGCTCGGTGACCGACTGCCGACGATTCGAGTCAAGCGGGCTGAAAGCCGCTGCCACGCTGTTACGGCTGTCGAGGACGACCGGCCAAGGGATCATTCCGATGAGCGACCGGAGCTGCTCGGACTGCCCGAGGGGAAGCACAGAGACGATTGTCGACAGCATGATGAACCTCGATCTCCTCTACTGGGCTGCCCTCGTCACCAGCGAATCGAAGTACCGACAGCTCGCGCGACGCCACGCCGACTGGGTGGCACGCAACCTGCAGCGCAGCGACGGGTCCACCTATCAGGCCGGTCGCTATGTCCGCAAGTCGAAACGTCCGCGAGTCATTCGCCACACGCACCAGGGCCTGTCCGACCGCAGTGTCTGGGCTCGCGGCCAGGCCTGGAGCATCTACGGCTTCGCGGACGCCGGACGCGAGTTCTCGAGCCGCAAGTTCCTCGCGATCGCGGAGAAGAACGCAGACTACGTGTCAAAGCACGTGCCGACCGACGGCCTGCCGCTGTGGGACTACCGCGCGCGGCGCAGCGACCCACGGGACGTTTCGGCCGGTGTGATCGCGGCCGCGGGCCTCCTGCACCTTTCAAAGGCATGCGACGTTGTTCGCAACGGCTGCGCGCACCCAGAGCGCTGGCAGCCGCTGGCGAATCGGATGCTTGCCGGCTCACTGGCGCGCATGCGCACGCAGGGCCCGGCTGGTTTTCTCGGAAACCAGGTTTACACCCGCGGTGGGCGCAGCACCTGGGACGACGATGCGGAACTGATCTTTGGCTTGAAGTACGCGCTCGAAGCGATCGCCTGGTCGCGCTTCGGCCAGATCTAGCGGGGGCGTTCGAAGCCGCGCTTGCGCTCAGGCTGAGTAGCTCGCGATGAACGACGCCACGGCCAGCGCGATGCGTTCGATCTCTCGCGGATCCACCGATTCATCGGGCGCGTGAATCTGGCACGACGGCTCCTGAGCGCCGAGCAAGAGAATCTCAGCGTCGGGGAACTCGTCGGCCAGCAGCGTGCAGAGCGGGATCGATCCGCCTTGACCCATCGTCGTCGCGTGCCGGCCGAATGCTTCGGCCATCGCACTGGAGAGCGTCTCGAACGCCGGACCGTCGAGCCTTCCGCTGAACGGGTCGGCGACTGCTTCGCGCTCAAAGGCGAGCTTCGCGTTCCATGGCGCGCGGGCGCGCAGGTGAGACTCCAGTGCCGCAGCTGCATGTTCGCCGGAGAGTCCCGGCGGGACGCGGACGCTGACTTTCGCGCGGGCACGCGGTTGGATCGCATTGGCGGCGCCGTCGACCGCCGGAGCATCGATACCGAGCACGCTGACTGCCGGCCGCGCCCAGATCATCTCCGGCACGCTGCCGTCGCCCGCGAGGTCCACTCCTTCGAGCACGCCCGCGTCGGCGGCGAAACTCTCGGGTGCGTACTCGACACCGTCCCAGACCTGACCGGCATCGACGCCGTCGATCGTCGTGTTGCCGTTCTCGTCGGTCAGCGAAGCCAGCATCCCGATCAAGGCACCTAGCGCGTCCGGCGATGCGCCGCCGTAGACGCCCGAATGCTGCGGGCCGGCCATCGTCTCCACGCTGACGTTGAGATTGACGATGCCCCGCAGGCTCGTGGTCAACGTCGGCAGCCCGAGCTCGAAATTGCCCGAGTCGAGGATCAGCATTGCATCGGCTGCGAAAAGCTCCGGGTTGGCTTCAACGAACCGATCGAGCCCGCCGGTGCCCTGCTCCTCAGATCCTTCGACGACGATCTTCACGTTGACCGGCAAGGGCGTGCCCGTTGCCGCCCCGAGCGCCCTGAGCGCGAGCAGCGAAACGATCACCCCGCTCTTGCAATCGGCCGCGCCGCGTCCGTAGAGCCGGCCGTCGCGCTCGGTCAATTCGAACGGCGGGCTGCTCCAGTCATCGGGGTCGCCGGCCGGTTGGACGTCGTAGTGGCTGTAGAGCAGCACCGTAGGGGCACCGCTTGGGCCTGCGAGCCCACCAAGTACGACGCTGCTGCCGTCGGGTGTTTCATGTGCGGCCGCGTCTGCCACCCCTGCTTCGCGCATCGCCGACACCACCCAGTCGGCGGCGGCAGCGCATTCGGACGGGTCTTCAACGGCAGGATCGGCGACCGAGCGAAAAGCGACCAACTGTGCAAGGTCCTCCTTGGCGCGGGGCATTTCAGCCGCTATTCGGGACTGCAGGCTCACGTCGATCAACGTTGGGAAGAGTTCTAACCCAGCTTCGGGC
>CAZRAA010000060.1:0-13153 GCA_964597975.1 uncultured Thermoleophilaceae bacterium
AGATACGGACCGGTATGTGATGTGTGTGTGAGATTGCTCACACTTGCACAAAGTCTGCTGCGGCCGCGAGGGAGCCTCTCGTGTGTCCTTCGCCAATAGGATGCCAACCATGACTGCGCGCGAGTTCGACATCATCCTTTTTGGCGCCACCGGCTTCGCCGGACGCCTCACCGCCGAATACTTGGCCAAGAACGCTCCGTCGCAATTGCGCTGGGCACTGGCTGGTCGAAACACCGACAAACTTGCCGGCGTTCGTGACGGCCTGGCGAAGATCAATCCCGCGCTGTCCGACTTGCCACTCGTGGAAGCAGACTCGAACGACGAGACCTCCTTGAACGAGATGGCCCGCCGCACACGGCTCTTGATCACCACGGTCGGCCCATACGCCATCTATGGCGAGCCACTCGTGAAGGCCTGCGCCGAAAACGGCACGCACTACACCGATCTCACCGGCGAGCCTGCGTTCGTGGACGAGATGTACGTCAAGTACCACCCCGTCGCGCTCAAGACCGGCGCGAAGATCGTGCACGCCTGCGGATTCGATTCGATCCCGCACGACCTTGGCGCGTACTTCACCGTTCTCGAACTCCCCGAGGGCGAGCCGGTCACCGTCGAGAGCCGGGTGCGCGCCTCGGGAATGATCTCTGGCGGCACGTTCTACTCAGCGCTCAACGGATTTGGCAGCGCCAAGAAGACGATCGACGCGATGCGCGAGCGTCGCAAGCTCGAGCGCGCGCCCGAGGGCCGAACGATCAAGCCGATCAACAAGGCCCCGCATCGCGACAAGCGCATGGGAATGTGGGTCGCCCCCCTCCCCACGATCGACCTCTTCGTCGTGCTGCGCTCGGCGATGTCAAACGATCGCTACGGGCCTGATTTTCGCTACGGCCACAACTACGCCGCCAAGCGACTGCTCACTGTTGTCTTCGGCTCGCTCTTCGTCGGAACCGTGTTCCTGCTCGCGCAGATCCCGCCGCTTCGCAAGCTGATGATGAAGCTGATTCCGCCCGGCACCGGCCCGAGCGCCGAGCGCCGCGCCAAGAGCTGGTTCCGCGTCGAGTTCCTCGGAAAGGCCGGCGGCAAGTCGGTCCGCACCGCTGTCTCGGGTGGCGACGCAGGCTACGACGAGACCGCCAAAATGCTCGCCGAAACCTCAATGGCGCTGGTCCTGGACGACGTCCCCGAGCGCTCTGGGCAGCTGACCCCGGTGACCGCTGCCGGCGACGCGCTGCTCACCCGCCTGCCCGCGGCAGGCATCAAAATCGAAGTCGTCTAGGCGCTACGAGGCGTCGGCCGGCGTCTTCTGGGCCAGGCGCTCACTGATGCGCCGCGCCACGGCGTCCGCCGTGAAGCCGACTTCTTCGTGGAGCAGCTTCGGTGCGCCGTGGGTGACGTATCGATCCGGTAGCCCAACGCGCATCACCTGCACCGGCAGGCCGTTGTCTGCAAGGTGCTCGACGACGCCGGAGCCGAACCCGCCGGCCAGGACGCCTTCTTCGAGCGTGACAAGCAGCTCGTGTTCGGCTGCGAGTTCATTCACGAGTTCAGTGTCGAGCGGCTTCGCGAATCGCGCGTCGGCAACCGTCGCGCTGATTCCCTCGTCGGCCAGCAGCCCGGCCGCGCCCTGTGCAACGCCGACGCCTGTGCCGTAGCCCAGCAGCGCGACAGACCCGTCGCCGCGGGTCAAGACCTCCCCAACGCCAATGTCAAGCGCGGTCGGCGAGCTAGGTAGCGGCACTCCAACGCCCTCGCCGCGCGGGTAGCGGATCGCCACCGGCCCGTCGTCGTAGACCAGCGCAGTGTGCAGCATGTCGACAAGCTCAGCCTCGTCGCGCGGGGCCATCATCACGATGTTCGGCAGCGAGCGCATGTAGGCGATATCGAATGCGCCGTGGTGGGTCGGCCCGTCATCACCAACAAGTCCAGCGCGATCCATCGCAAAGACGACGTTGAGGTTCTGCAGGCAGACGTCGTGGACGATCTGGTCGTAGCCGCGCTGCAAGAACGTCGAATAGATCGCGGCGACCGGCTTGACCCCCTGCAGCGAGAGGCCGGCGGCGAAGAGCACCGCGTGCTGCTCGGCGATCCCGACATCGAAGTAGTGCTCGGGTAGCTCCTTCTGCATGATCGAAAGCCCCGTGCCCGAGTTCATCGCGGCGGTGATCCCGACAACGCGCGAGTCGCGACGCGCCTCGGCGACAATCGCCTCGCCAAAGACCTTGGTGTACTGCGGCGGCGAAGGCTTACTCGGCGCGCCACCGCTGATGCCGGCCGGCGCCGGCTTGCGGTCGGCAATCCCCTTGGGCTTGACCGCGTGCCACTGCTCCATGCCTTCCAGGCCGCCCATCTCGGCAGGCTCAAAGCCCTTGCCTTTGACAGTCGCGATGTGCACGACGACCGGCCTGTCGGCGGCCAGGGCCTCTTCGATCGCAGGGCGCAGCTCGCGCACATCGTGCCCATCGACGACGCCGATGTAGGCGAAGTCAAGCTCCTCCCACAGCAGGCCAGGTGCCCAGAACGCCTTCACAGACTCCTTGAACTGCGGCCCAAATCGCTCAAACGCCGCACCGATTCCTGCCGGGAGCTTGGCCAGTCCACCCTCCGCGGCCTCACGCGCCTTGTAGAGCTTCGGATTCATGCGTACGCGATTGAAGTAGCGCGAGAGCGCGCCTACGTTGGGTGAGATGCTCATCCCGTTGTCGTTGAGGATCACGACGATCGGCGTACCCAGGCCGCCGGCGTTGTGGATCGCCTCGAAGGCCACCCCGCCGGTCATCGAGCCGTCGCCGATCACCGCGACGACCTTGCCGTCTTCGCCATGGCCGCGGCGCATCGCCTCTTTGAGGCCGACCGCGTATGAAATCGATGTCGACGCGTGGCCCGCGCCCATGATGTCGTGCTCGGACTCGAACGTCGCGCAGAACGGCGCGAGGCCGCCGTACTTGCGGATCGTGGGTAGTTGCTCGCGGCGCCCGGTCAGCATTTTGTGCGGGTAGGCCTGGTGTCCGACGTCCCAGAGGATCTTGTCGGTCGGCGAATCGAGCAGCGAATGCAGCACGACCGAGAGTTCGCAGACGCCGAGGTTCGCCCCGAAGTGTCCGCCAATCTCACCAACGGTGTCGATCAGCTCCTCGCGCACCTCCTGCGCGATCTGCTGGAGCTGCTCGTCGGAGAGATCCGTCAGGTCGGCAGGTCCGGAGATTCCCGGAAGTAGAGGTCCGGAGTCGAGTTTCTTGTCTTTCTTGCTCACTGAGCTTGATTCACCGGTCCCGACCGTAGATGTAGGCACTGACTGCCTCGAGATCGCTCGCGTCGCCGCGAAAATCGATCGAACCAAGCAGCTCGCGCACCTTCGCGTAGCTCTCGTCCGCCAGCTTTCGCGCGCCGTCGAGGCCGAACGCGCTGACGTATGTCGACTTGCCGTGTCGCTCGTCGCTGCCGCTCGGTTTGCCGAGCTCCTGCGAAGAGCCGGTGACATCGAGAATATCGTCGATGATCTGAAAAAGAACCCCTAGCTCGCCGGCGAAATCTCCCAGTCGCTCGACCTGCGAGGTCGGCGCGCCGAGCACGATCGCGGATCCGAGCACCGATGCGCGGATCAGCCTGCCGGTCTTGAGCTCGTGCATCTGCTTGAGCGCATCCGCGCCGTCGACCTGGTCATCGATGTCGATGAACTGACCGCCGACCATCCCGCCGGCCCCGATCGCCGCCAGCAACTCGTCCATTGCGTCGACGACATGCCGCGGCTCGCCGGCCTGGTGGGCGGTGATCAGCCGCAGCGCTTCGGCGAAGAGCGCATCGCCGGCCAGAATCGCGACATTCTCGCCGTACGCGACGTGACAGGTGGGCTTTCCCCGTCGCAGGTCGTCGTGAATCAGCGAATACGTGTGGATCAGTTCCAGCGCCGCCGCGAATGGCATCACCACAGATGGATCGTGGCCTAGTGCTTGGGCGGTCGATAGCGCAAGCACCGGGCGCACGCGCTTGCCGCCCGCCAGCAGCGAGTAACGCATGGCTTCGAGCAGCCCGTCGATCGCCGGGACGGCGCCGTAATCGATCTGCTCGAGATAGGCGTCGACGGCGAGGCGTTTTGCGTCCGGAAAGGCCGGCGCGGCGTTCACCGCGAGACCGACTCCAGCGTTGAGGCGGCGCGGCTGGCCAGGTCGGTTAACTCGCGCAGGCGGGTTTCCAGAGCAGAGGCGTCGAATTCGCCCTCGCGCAGGGAGGAGACCTTCTCCTTGAGCTGGGCGATCAACACGTCGAGCTCATCGAGCGACTGCTGGGTCGTTGGGTCGAGTTCGGGCATCGCGAGCAGTTCCTCTATCTCGTCAATCTCCGCCAGCAGGGAGCTCTCGGAGGATTGAGCCGAGAATACCGTTGACGAACTTTGGCGCGTCTGCAGAGCAATAGCGCTTGGCGAGCTCAACGGCTTCGTCAACTGCGACTTCTCTGGGGACATCTCCGGCCGTGAGTTCGTGGACGGCGACACGGAGGATGTTTCGTTCGAGCGGGGCGACGCGCTCGAGGGTCCATCCCTCTTTGATGAATCGACTGAGGGTGGCGTCGATTGCCGAGCGCTCATCAAGCGTCTCAGCAGCAAGCGCACGCGCAAAATCAGTCGTTTGATCATCGAAAACGTCCTCCAGCGCTCGGCCGGTCAGATCGTGCTGGTACAGGGCGAAAACGGCCTGCTTGCGCTGATCTGACCGCTTCACTGCCGCGCCCTAGGCACGCGACATGTACTCGCCGCTGCGGGTGTCAACCTTGACCGCGTCGCCGGTGTTCAGGAACAGCGGCACCTGCACGACCTTGCCGGTTTCGAGGGTTGCGGCCTTGTTGCCGCCGCCGCTGACCGTGTCGCCGCGCACGCCCGGCTCGGTCTCGGTGATCTCGAGCACGACCGATGCCGGCAGCTGAATGTCTGAGAACTCTCCGTCGATGTAGAGCGCCTCGACCTCCGTGTTGGCCTTCACAAAGCCGAGTGGCTCCTCGAGCGTCGCAAACGGCGCCGAGAGCTGATCGAAGCTCTCATTGTCCATGAAGTGCGCGTCGGTGCCGTCGTTGTAGAGGTACTGCAGCTTCCTGACCTCGGTGCGAACCGCGCGGAACTTCTCGCCAGCGCGAAACGTCTTGTCGATCACGGCGCCGTCGCTCGAGCGCTTGAGCTTTGTGCGCACGAAGGCGCCGCCTTTACCGGGCTTGACGTGCTGGAACTCGACGATCTTGAAGACCGTCCCGTCCACGTCAATGTGGTTCCCGTTCTTGAACTGGTTCGTGGAGATCATGGCGAGAAGGGTAGGTGGTCGTCATTCATCGGTGAATGGGACGTCCTCCTCGGCTGCGCCGCCGCGCGCGTCGCGCAGTTGGCGATCGCGCCGTCGCTGCCAGAGGATGCCGCCGCCGAGGATGAACACCGGCAGCAGATAGAGAATGCTCGCAAACCAATGGCCGGCGTGGGCGAGCGGAATCAAGAGTTCCGCGTAGATCACGGTGACTGTGAAAGTAGCCAGAGGCCAAGGCATGTGAAGCCGACCATCACGACCAGCATCCAGGTCTGTGACTGCGCCGCCGCGCGCGCCTTGCCCCACACAGCCGTCGCTTTGTCGTGCGCGACGATCAGACCCGCGACGTGCCCGATCAAGAGCGCGGCGACCTGCACCCACCAGATCACCTTGCCGGAGACGAAGTAATCGATGCTCGCGGGCCCGGAGTTCCCCATTGGATGGGCGATCACGTGCGGCAGCGCCTGGCCGACAAAGATCATGAACGAGAAGTAGTGGGCCATCAGGTACCCGAGCGCGATCGGGACGAGCGACGGCGCGAACATCATCGACAGCTCGCGAGGAGACTTGCCAACGTGGCTCCCCTCCATACCGATCACGCCGAGGCGATAGAAGCCGGCGACCAACCCGACCGAGCCGAGCAGTCCGAGCGTTGCGACGAGGGTTCCCGGGTCGGCACCTGCGATCGACTCCCAAATCCCTCCGCGCTCAATCCCGTCGAACACCGTGATGCCGATCATCGTCGAGACGAAGATCACAGTTCCGGCGTAGCCCGGAATGTCGGTCAGGCCAGAGAGCGGCACGCGCGCGCAAAGCCGGCCCCGTTCGACCGTGAGCGGCGCGATGCGCGAGAAGAACTCGAAGTAGGTGCCAAAAGCGTCACCCCGCTCAAGCCAGCGCCGAGCGCCGAAAAGCGACATCCCGAGCGCCTGGAATGCGAAGTAGGCCAGCGCGAGGATCGCCAGCAGCTCAGGTTTGCGGCCGTCGTCGCCCGAGACCAGCTCCAGCCAGCCGAATGCGATGAGACCGAGCACGGCGGGCCAGCGTCCGAGCGCGTCGGGATACGCGAATCGCGGCGGCGCCGAAGCGTCGGAGCCGGTGAACCGAACGCGCACCCGGTGCGCAGCAAGGCCCGCGGCGCGCCAAGGATTGAATGGCCGGAAGATGTCGCCAAAGATCGCCGAGAGCAGGGGCAGCATCGTCCAGAAGAAGACGTAGACGAACGTCGGCACTACGTTCTGATCTGCGTCCTGATTGCCGGCAAAGCCGAAGTAGACGAGCGCCGCGAAGATCGCGATCCCGATCGCGCCGCAGGTCGGCTCAATCATCCGCGGAATGCGGAAGAGTTCGCGTACGCGTGCGGTCTCAAGCTTTGCGTCTGTCCAGAGTGCGGCGAGCGCAAAAAACGAAACCGCAAGCACGATCGCCGCGCCCCAGGAGAACAGCCACCCGGGGAGCGGAAGATCGCTGCGCACGCCCAGGCCGTGCGCCAGCGGAACTACAAGTTGGTTCACGGGCTGACCCGCAGCGTGCCCGCCTCGGCCTCCGAGCCGGAGTAGTGAAATTCAATTGCGAACTCGCCGTCAATCGTCGCCCGGAGCCTGATCAGGCCGACCGCGCCAGCCTTGATTGCGACTGTCTTGTCGTAACCGTGAACGTGGAGAGTCGCGTTTTGGTTGGCACGGGCGCGTATCGTGACGATCTCGCCCTTGTCGACCTTAACGGTGCGCGGGTTTGACGCCGTAAGAACGGGCGTAATGACGCCATTCATCGCCTTTGCGCCGCCGCTCTCAAGCTCAGGTGCCGCGCCCCCGCTCTGATTGCCGGAGTTGCCGGATCCGTCGTCTGGGCTGGCTCCGCCTGAATCGCTGTTGTCCTTCGATCCACCGGACTTTGATGTCTTCTCGGTCGGCGAATCGCCGGTGCTGCCCGTGGTGCCAGCCTTGCCCGTCTGCCCGGTTGCTTCAGTGGCCGTGCCCTGGACTGGCGTTGCGTCGGTGTCGTCCTTGCCGGTGCCGATCACGACGGCAGCGCCGATGATGATCGCAACGCCGACAATCGCCAGCGCCCAGCGCGTGTTCATGGTCAACTTTTCTGTCTCCTGGTGAAGAGGGTTTGTCCCGCGCGGTCAGCGCAGCCACAACGTTACATCGTTTGATGTAAAGCTCAGCCGACCGTCAGGAGTTCCTTGGTGAATGGTGTCAGCACACGCGGACCGTCTTCCCGCACCACGACGAGATCTTCGATGCGAACGCCGAAATCGCCCTCAACGTACACGCCCGGCTCGATGGTGACGACGTTTCCGGCTTCGAGCGCGCCTTCCGAGCGGCTCGAGAGTGTCGGCAGCTCATGAACCTCGATTCCTACACCGTGACCGAGGCTGTGACCGAACTGGTCTCCCCTGCCACCGGCGTCAATCGTCTCGCGCGCGATCGCATCGACCGCCTTGCAGTCGGCCCCGACGAGCGTTGCGGCAAGCGCGAGGCGCTGCGCCTCAAGCACGAGCTCATAGGCCTCGCTCTGATGCTCGGGAATCGCACCAGTGGCAAATGTGCGCGTGCAGTCCGAGCAGTATCCGCCATGCACGACCCCGAGGTCGAGGACCACCAGCAAGCCGGGCTCGATCACGATGTCGCGCGGCTCTGCGTGTGGCAGCGCGCCGTGCGGTCCAGCCGCAACGATCGGTGGAAATGACAGTCCGCTGGCGCCGCCCTCGTGGGCGAGTTCCTGAATGCGCCAAGCAATCTCTTGCTCGGTGCGACCGACGAGGCCTTCCTCAGCCAATGCCACGTAGATCGAATCGGCGATCGATGCGGCCCGCGCGATCGCATCGATCTCGCTCTCGTCTTTGACTGCCCGCAATAGTTCGACGATGCCGGAGGCCGGAACGAGCGACGAGCCCTCTGGCAGCTCGTCTGCGAGGGCACGATGTTGCTTCACCCGCATCTCTGCGTCATCGAAACCGATCGCCGCTGCGCCGTCGAACAGTTCCAGAAGCCTTGCTCGCGGCTCACTGCCGCCGTCGACGATCGAATACCCGGTCGCTTGATCTGCCGCCTGCTCGAGGTAACGGAAATCAGTCAGCAGGGCAGCGAGTTCGCTGCCGACGACCAGGGTCGCGTTAGTCCCCGTGAAGCCGGTCAAGTACCTGACGTTCTCGAGGTTCGTCACCAGCAGCAGCTCGATTTCGCCATGATTGGCGATCGCCTTACGCAGTCGCGCGAGCCGTTCGGCCTGAAAACCCACCTCTTGCCTCCCCTACTCGCCGAGTTTCGCGGCGAGCAGGTCAAGCGCCTCGCGATACCCCGCTACGCCCTTGCCTGAGACCGTCGCCAAGCAGAGGTCTCGGATCACCGAGACAGAACGCCAATCCTCTCGCGAGGCGACGTCGGAGAGATGAACTTCGACGGCCGGCAGGCCGGCGATCTCAAGCGCGTCGTGGATCGCCCAGCTGTAATGCGTCCAGGCGCCGGGATTGAGGATCAATCCGTCCGATATCTCACGGATGCGATGAAGGTGCTCGACGTACTCGGTTTCACTGTTGGTCTGAAAATTCACCACTTCGCAGCCGAGTTCGCGCGCGTAGCGCTCGACTTCAAACTCAAGCTCGCTCAGCGTGACTTTCCCGTAATGCTCGGCCGGGCGCACGCCGAGCTGGTCGAGATTGACCCCGTGCAGAACCTCGATCCGATGCCTCATCGCACGAGCTCCGCAACCGCCGCGCGCAGATCGTCCGGCGCAACCGCGTGGCCAGGCGTCACGTCGCCCGGTGCGCCGACCAGCACAAATGGCACCGATTCGCCCACCCGCTTCTTATCGAGCTGAATCACGTCGAGCACCGTATCGAGTGGCAATCCCTTCGCGCGAACCGGCAGGCCGGCGTCACGGCAGAGCGCGACCACTTGATCGCGCAAGGCGTCGTCGCCCGAGAGCCTCAGCGCGCCGGCGAGTCCGATGCTGACTGCTTCGCCATGGCGCATAGTGCCGTAGCCAGCGACCGTCTCAATCGCGTGGCCGATCGTGTGTCCCAGGTTGAGAATCTGGCGCAGACTCTGGTCGCGTTCGTCGGCCGCCACGACCGCGAGCTTCGTGCGCGCGCACTCGAAGACGATCCACGGGTCAATCGGTTGCTTGAAATCGACGCCCTTGGCCACACGGTCCCACAGGCGACCGCCGGCGATCAGCGCAGTCTTGATCACCTCTGCCCACCCGGCGACGAGCTCGCCCTTGGGAAGCCCGGCCAGCGCGTCGGTGTCGACCAGCACGGCGTCCGGCTGGTGGTAGGCGCCGGCGTAGTTCTTCGCCGCCGGCAGATCGACGCCGGTCTTGCCGCCGTAGGCGGAATCGACCTGTGCGACCAGGGAGGTCGGCACCTGCACGAACGGCGTGCCGCGCTGGTAGATCGCTGCGCAGAATCCGGCTAGATCGCCGACAACACCGCCGCCCACTGCAGCCAATTGCCGCCCGCGTGCAAACTCCTGGGCGGCCAAAAGCGAACAAACCTTCTCAACCTCCGCGAGCGTCTTCGAAGTCTCGCCCGGCGGCACGACGATGCCTTCGTCGAGCCATGGATAGAGCTTTGCGACATTCTCGTCCGTCACAGTCACCGCGTCGCGGCGGGCCAGCCAGAGGTCGCCGCTCTCGAGCACCCCCGGATCGAACACGGACGGGTAGCCCCATGACTTGCCCGAGGTCCAAATCATCCGCGGCCCGGCGGGCCTGGCGAGCAGCTCGCGCAGTAGCGGCGCCGCCTCACGCACGGAGGAGGAGCTCGCGTTGCCGACGATCGCGTCGGCGGCGTCTTCGTAGATCGGTGCGCGTTCGGCATAGAGCGCCCGAAACGCTGCTTCGTCGCGCGCTAGCGGTCGCTTGGACTTGCGCACCCGCGCCCAGGCGTCATTGGCGCTGACGTCGAGCAGCGCCGTGAGGTGTTTCTTGAGCGCACGGCGCGTCTTCGCCGAGCCCAGTGCACCTCCACCCAGCGCGATCACAAGCGGCTCGTCGCGCGCCAGCAGCTCAAGCACCGTTGCCTCCTCGCGGCGGCGAAACTCGCCCTCGCCGCGCTTGGCGAAGAAGTCCGGAATCGGCATGCCGAGCTTTGCCTCAAGCAATGCGTCAACGTCGGCCGACTCGCGGCCGAGCGTTTTGGCCAGCCTCGTCGCGGAACTCGACTTGCCGGCGCCCATGAAGCCGGTCAAGACGAGATGACGGGCCATGGGGCTAGTTGCTCTCCTGGTCGGCGAAGAACACTTCGCCCGCGATTCTGCCCTGATAAGCGGACAGCGCGGCTTTGGTATCGGCGATGTTGTCGCCGCCGAACTTCTCGAGGTACGCGTCGGCAAAGACGAGCGCGGCCATTGCCTCGCCCACAACGCCAGCCGCAGGCACCGTGCAGGAGTCAGTGCGCTCCTTGAGCGCCGACGCTTCCTCACCAGTCGCAATATCGACGCTTCGCAGAGGCTTGGTCAGCGTGGGCAGCGGCTTCATCGCGCCCTTGATCACCACCGTCTCGCCATTGGTCATGCCGCCCTCGATGCCGCCGGCGTGATTGGTCTGGCGGTGGAAGCCGAACGCCTCCGTGGGTCCTTGGCCGCCGGGGAAGATCTCGTCGTGCGCCTGCGAGCCGGGGATTCCGGTGAGTCCGAAGCCATCGCCAAAGCCGACACCCTTGATCGCCTGGATCGAGCAGAAGGCTTGCGCCAAGCGCCCTTCGATCCTGCCGTCCCAGCTTGCATACGAGCCGAGTCCTGGCACCAAGCCAAAAACCAGCACCTCGAAGATGCCGCCCAGCGTCTCATTCGCCTTGCGCTGGACGTCTATGTGACGGATCATCGCGCGCTCCGTTTCGGTGTCGAGACAGCGCACGGGTGAGTCGTCGACGCCCTCGAAGTCGCTCTCGACGAGCGGCGTCTCCGGCTGCGGTGCATCGACCTCGCCAATTCGCGTGACATGGCTGCGCACGGTCACGCCGAGGTCTCGCAAGATCGCCCGTGCGATCGCGCCAACAGCAACGCGCGCCGTCGTCTCTCGTGCGCTGGCGCGCTCGAGCACATTGCGCACATCGTCGTGGCCAAACTTCTGCACGCCGGCGAGGTCTGCGTGGCCCGGTCGCGGAAGATGCACCTCGGCGACATCGGCTTCGACCGGCCAAGGGTTCATACGATCTTCCCAGTTGGTGTAGTCGCGGTTGGGAATCGACAGCGCGATCGGAGTACCGAGCGTGCGCCCGTGGCGAATACCGGAGACGACCGTCGCCGCGTCCTTTTCGATCTTCATGCGACCGCCGCGGCCGTAGCCGAGCTGGCGCCGGGCGAGATCGGCGTTAAGGTCCTCCGGCGAGAGTTCAAGGCCTGCGGGCACGCCTTCGATCACGGCCACAAGTCCGGGGCCGTGGGATTCTCCAGCTGTCGTAAAACGCAGACGCATCGCCGCGAAGCCTAGATCACGGGGCGATCGCTGAGAGGGAGGTTGCGGATCAGCGCTGCTTCTTGACGACGATGCGGTCGCTGCCGTCGAAGCGCACTGTGTAGGTGACGTCGTCGCCTTGGATGTTGCGGTAGTCCGAGAAGCGCACTACCCCGCCCTTGGCCATCTTGACCTGGCGGATCGGCTTGTCGTAGCTGATGCGCGAGCTCTTGTCCTTGATCACCTCGACGTCGGTCACAACAAAGAGCAGGGCCGAGGCCTTGCCCACCGACAGAACCTTGACGGTCGGCTTGCCGCCGAAGTCGATCCATCCGCCGGCGCGCTTGCGCGCCTTCTTCCACGGGGTGAACGATGAGTAAGTCGTCAGCTTGGCGGTGAAGACCGGGGTTGCCGCGGCCGCGGGCGCTGCCGCGCGGGTGGCGGCTGCCTGCTTCTGCGCCGCCGCCTTCTGCGCCTTTGTCTGCGGCTTGGGTTTGTTCGGCGAGTACCCCTTGGCAGCAAACGGGTCACGACTGCTCCGACGGGTCGCAAGACTCTCATCGCTCAACGTCAGATCCGGCTCCGACAAAGATGCAGCTTTGTCGGTGCGTGGGGCGCTGTGTTCGGCGACCGCGTTGTCGCCGGACGGTGACATCAGCGAGAGGCCGACGATCACCGCGAACAGAGCCGCTGCGCCGGCGAGCACCGGGGCGGGCTTGGGCAGTACGCGACCGACTCGAGCGAAAACACTCGGTCCGCGACCGATCACGACAGTCTTGGCAGATTTGTCGGCCTTCTTCGCGGACTTGCCATCCGCCTTGCCTTCGTCCTCGACTGCGGCGGCGCTCTCGGCACTCTTCGTCTTCCCGTCAGCCCTGACGATCACTTCCTTCTCGACGACGATCGGCTTTGCGACGACCTTCTCAACCTCGACGATCTTCTCGACCTCGACGGTCACCGGCTTTTCGATGACCTTTTCGACCTCGACGACCCGCTCGACCGGGCGCTCAACGATCACCGGGCGTTCGACGGCACGCTCGACGACGATCTCGCGCTCCACGAACACCGGGCCGCCCTCATCCAGCGGCCCCATCCAGGCGAAAGTCTCCGGCTCCCCGGCCGGACGGCGCTTGCGGGCACTACCCCGGCCTGCGCCCGCACGCGGTTTTGCCGCGCGCAGCCGCATCAGGCCTTGACCTTCGAGATATTCGTGAGCTTGAGCTTGTGGGCGTCACCGAACTCGTCGGTGATCGTCGCAGTCTGGCCCGGCTTGAGGACGAAGGTCTTGCCGGACTCGTCGGCCGTGACACCGGTAACGGTGGCTCCCTCGACGAGTTCAAACATCGCGCGGCTGCCGGTGTCGTTGACACCCATAAGCGACACGAGCGCGTTACTGCTCTTTGGCGGGATCTTGTCCCCTTGCTCGATGTCCTTGTAAGTCTTGCCGTCGTAGACCACCGTCGCCT
>CAZRAA010000061.1:0-13036 GCA_964597975.1 uncultured Thermoleophilaceae bacterium
TGGTCGGGCAGGCTTGTTTGATTGGTCGGATCGGCATTCCCGATCCGACGTCCCGCCGGGTGGATCGGTCCGCGCGGGAGACCCGCCCGGACCATGGTCGGGCAGGCTTGTTTGATTGGTCGGATCGGCATTCCCGATCCGACGTCCCGGCAGGTGGCTAGAACGCGCTGAACGCGTAGGCGATTCCGAAGCCCAAGGTGGTCAGCAATCCGGCTGTGGGTCCGTTGAGGTTGAAGCTTTCGGGGACCATTGAGTCGATCAGCATTGTCAGGAGCGCTCCGCCGGCGAATGCCAGGACGAAGGCGATGGATTCGCTGGGCGCGGAGTCGAAGAGCGCGAAGCCTGCGAGCGACGAGAGTCCGGCGACGAGCGCCACTGCCGCCCACATGCCAAAGAGGCGTCCCGCTCTCCAGCCGCTGGCCTTTAGCCCGCTGGTGGATGCGATCGCTTCCGGAAGGTTCGAAAGGAACACCGCGGCAACCATCGCTGCGCTCACTCCCTGGCCGCTGATCAGTCCGACCCCAATGACGATCGATTCCGGGATGCCGTCAAGCACGGTGCCGAAAAGGATCGCTGCTCCCCCCTCCTCCGATTCTTGGGGTCTCGGCGATTTTCTCGTTGCGCCGCCGGCGCGGTCGATCAGCAGGTCGCCCGCGTAGAACACCAGGGCACCCGCGCCAAGCCCGACCGCCACCGCCCAATTGCCGTCGGTCGAATTGTTCGCCTCGTCGACCAGTTCGAACGCAACCGCGCTGATCAGGACTCCGGACCCGAACGCCATGATCGCCCCCAACACGCGCTCGGGCATGTCCCAGAGATATGCGATCGCCGCACCGATCAGTAGCGCTGCGCCGCCGACGAATCCCCATGCGAATGCTTCGGTCACCGCTCAATCCTCCCGTTGTCGGCGGCGGATTCCCCGCGCAGATACGCCAGTTTGCGGGATCTTTCCAAGTAACCGTTCGGTCACTCTGGGAATCGTCCGTAAACCCTCCTACTCTCGGAATCAGTCGTCTTCGAGGGGGAGGCAAGATGCATCGCATGGACAGTTCTCGGAGTTCCCGCAAGCGCACCGCCGCAGTGGTGGAGCCCCCCGGCTGCGTGCCGCCGGAGATCTGCGAGATCTGCTTCTCCGACCTCGTCCAGCCGCTCGACGCGCAGACCGAGCAGTCCGGAACCGTGCGCCTCACGCTCCGCTGCCCAGAGTGCCACCACATACGCGAAGGCGAATGCACCTGGGAAGAGGCCCGCGAGTTCGGGCGCCACTTCGCCAAAGGCAAAGCCGCGCTCCGCACCACCTACGCCGAACTCGCCGATGAGAACTTTCGCGACGAACTCGACTGCCTCGTCCTCGCGCTCCACACCGGCCTGATCGGACCCGACGACTTCGCGCCCTACCGCTTTTCCGGTTGATTCGCTGACGCCTCGAGCGTCCGCTCCGCACGGCGGCGCTGCACCAACCGCACGATCCACAATGCAATCGCGATCGCCAGTGCCAGCGGCAGGACGAAGGCGAGGGCGACGATTGCCACGGCGAGCATCGCCTGCAAGATCTCTCCGGCACGATCGAACGCCTTCGCAATCGCGCCCTTGTCCGCATCGGCGGCCTTCTTGTCGGCAATCAGCTTCACATTGACCGGCACGTAGTTCGCGCGGGTGCGCATCACGCGCACCGACTGGGTCGCCCGCTTCTCAGCGACGCGCGCCCGCGCCAGCTGGCGCTCGAGCGCCGCGCGCTCGGTTTCGTCGCTCGCGGCGGCGACTTCTCGCTCGAGCGAACGTACCCGGGCACGACGCGCGGCAAGTGTGCGCTCTGCCGCATTGAAGTCAGCAGTGATGTCCTCGGCGCCCAGCGAACGCGAACGAACGTGACCCAATCGCGCAAGGTCGCTGAGCGCGTCCTGCAGGCGGTTTGCCGGAATCATCAGCAGGAAGTTTCCGCGCCCGTTGCCCGAGCCGCTCACGCGAACGCTCGTTGATTGCACATAACCCCCGGCGCGATCGGCGACCTGGCCGACTTGATCGGCCGCGGTCTCGAAGTCGTCTGGCGGCGTGGCCAACGAGATCGTCGCGTCTTGCGCCTGAACCCGGTCCATCTGCGCGCCGCGCGGAACCGCCATCTGTGCCGCGAGCGCCGACTTCTGCATCGACTCGTCAGTAAACGTCTTGAGATCCTCCGGCGACCGTCGCTCCGTTTGGTCCGGTGCGACCGTCGCCCCGCTCCCGGCGACCTGGTCGCCGCCCGAGTCGATCACTGACGGGGCGTTCTCGTTCCCGAGCTGAGTTGTGACAACGGTGGCGAGCAGCACGCAGACCGCCAATCCCGCGAGCGCTGGCTTGAGAGTCGACCGCTTGCGGCTCGGGGTCGTGCCAGCCAGGCGCTCGTCGAGACGCGTCACGGCTCCGTGGTCAAGCACCGGTCGCACAGCGCGGATCGAGAGCGCCAGCTCCACCAACTCTGCGTCCTCGGGCCGCGCATGGCCTCCGCCCTTGACGACCGCGTCGACGATCGCCAGCTCACGCCGCGCCTGTTCGCTCTGCGAGTTCTTAGACATCTTCCCGTTCTCCCATCACATCTCTAAGCCGCGACATCGCTCGATGGAGCTGCGTCCCGGCGTTGCTGCGCGAAATCTTCAGTACGCGTGCGATCTGGTCGTTCTCCAATCCGGCGAAGAACTTCAGGGCGATCAACTCGCGCTCACGCGGTCGCAGTTCCTTCAGCGCCTGCTCGACCAGCAATCGGTCATCCACGACGTTCGCCGAATCGACTCCCGCGTCGACTTCTGGGAGCGCCAGCGCGGATTCGCGCTGCGAACGCCGCAGTTCATCGACCGCGTTGTTGCGCGCGATCCGAAACAACCAACCACGCAACTCGCCCCGTCCACGATTGAAGAGCGCGCGCTTTCTGAACGCACGCTCAAACGCGTCCGCAGTCAGCTCCTCGGCGAGCGAGCGGTCCCCCACGAGAAACGCCAGGTACGCGAACAGATCGTCGCGCGAGTCGAGGTATAGGCGGCTGAACTCGTCATAGCCCGGCGGGCGGGCAGTCTGAGCGGTGGCGGATTGTGCGTGTTCAGTCGTCTGCATCTATGGGTACTACGGGCGTGCGGACTTCCTGTCACACAAATGTGTCGAACTCTGCAACGCTCACTACGGGAACCCAAGCGTGAACCAACGTCAAGACGAATCGGCCGCCCGCGCCGACGCCGAGCTCGCCCTTCTTCGCCGCTATCGCATCGACGGCGACGAACACGCGCGCGACGAACTGGTTGAGATGATGCTCCCGTGGGTCCGGCGCGTCGCAATGCGCTATTCAAACCGTGGTCAAGACGTCGACGATCTCGTCCAGGTCGGCTCGCTCGGACTGGTCAAGGCGATCGAACGTTTCGATTTCTCGCGAGGCGTCCGACTGACGACGTTCGCCGAACCCAACGTGACCGGAGAGATCAAGCGCTTCTTCCGCGATCACGGCTGGAGCGTGCGCCCGCCGCGTGACCTGCAGGAATCAAACGCCGAGGTCATGCGCACGGTCGACGTTCTTGCGGCCGACCTCCAGCGCACGCCGACCGTCGCTGAACTCGCCGAGTACCTAAACCTCAGCGACGAACAGGTGCTCGAGGCAATGCACGCCGGCGCCGCCTACGACACCACGCCGCTGACGATCGAAGACAACGAAGACTCGAGCCCGATCGAGTCCGTCGCGCTGGCGACCGACGATCCGGACCTGCGCCGAACCGAGCTGCGCAGCGCGCTCGGGGCGAGCTTTGACGGGCTGACCGATCGTGACCGCGAGATCATTCACATGCGCTTCTTCGAGGACCTGACCCAATCGGAGATCGCGACGCGCATGGGAATCTCGCAGATGCAGGTCTCACGCATCCTGCGCGCGGCCCTCAAAACGGCGCGCGAGAACCTAGAAGCCGGGGGAATGGACCGATGATGTTTGGGCGCAAGGGACAACGGGTACAGAGCGCGTGTCTGCCGCGTCAATGCCGCGCCGCGCGTCTGTCGCGGATCGGAATCCAGAGTGGCTCCGACGAGCAACGCAGTCAACTCTTGCGGCAGACATTGCGAACGGCCCGCCAGCACGCAGCGGGCCGTTCCGCGTTCTGCCGCGATTCGGAACCGTTTGCACGAGCTTGCGCGCGGGTATCCGTTGGGGGTAATGTGCGCGTCAAATCCGCGGCAAAGCTAGGGAATGCAGGACCGGTTTCGGGGCCCGCCGCATGCGAGTTGCTGAGGGAGCAAGCCCGATGACGAGCGATACCGCCGTGGCGGAGACGCATGGCACGATCAACGCGATTCTGCTTCGCCTCGTGGCTGCGCCCGAGAACGCGATGCTCGTCCGCCAGATGGTCGATGGGGCCGCGCGGCAGCTCGGGGCCAGCGACGAGGTGATCGACGATCTCAAGTTGGCCGTCACAGAGGGCTGCTCAAACGTCATCAAGTACGCCTACCGCGGCGAACCAGGATCGCTCGAAGTCGCCTTCGACCCCCTCGACCTGGGCTTTCGCATCACAATCCGGGATCGCGGAAGGTGGCTCGATCGCGAGGCCGACGGCGACGCCACGGGCGGACTCGGAATCCCGCTAATGGAAGCCGTTTCGCAACGCTGTGAAATCGAGACCGACGACGCCGGCACCTCCGTGGTCCTGGAATTCAGCTTGAATCGGCATGTCACCCCGACGGTGGATGGCGCGCCTTGAACACCGATCTAGTCGCACCCGATGAACTTGAGTTGACGATCGGCGATCCCGCGCTCGGCGGACCCGCGCTCGAACGGCTCGTGTCGGCTGCCGCCGCCAAAGCAGGTCTTCCCGTTGACCGAGTGATCAATGCGATGACGCTCACCGACTCGCTGGTCCACGCGATCACAACGGCGCTCGCGGGACGCCCCTGGCACCTAAAGCTCGCGATCGCACCGCAGTCGTTGCTGCTGGCCGTCGCGGACCTGACCCACGATGAAGCGGCAGCAATTCGCGAGGCGGCCCTGTTGCCGGAGGTTGGCGACGTCCTGGCCCACACTGCCGCCTCGGTCAGTGTCGACACCGACGATGCCGGTTCCGTACTTGTGATTGCATTGGACTAGCCGTGCGAACCACGGAATTTCGGTTGTGGACGCTTGTCAGTTTCGCGTTGCTGGCCGCTGTCGTGATCATCTCGGTGGCCCTGGGCGGCGAGACGCGTCTGATCCCGATGCTGATCGCGCCGCCGCTGATCGCCGGGCTTGGCACCACCCCCCGACGCACCGCGATTGTCAGCACCTTGGCGCTGGCCGCTGCGGTAGCGCTCGGCGCGCAGGCGCACGATGAGTTTTTGAACGCCGGCCACATGTTGAGAATCACTGTCGTCGCATTGGCAAGCGCGTTGGCGGTGCAGACGGCGATCCTGCGCGAGCGCGACCTTCGCACCCGTCGCCGACTGAACCTGATCAATGCCTCGCGCGGCCATTTGGCAGCAGCCACCGGCGTCGAAGCTGCGCTGGCAAGCTTCGCTCAAGCCGCCGTGACAGTTGAGTTCGCTCATTGGGCGGTCCTCGACATGCGCCTGCCCGACGGGAGCACTGTCCGCATCACATCGACCAGCGACTCGGTCGAAGCGTCAGACATCGTCGTTCGCAACGAGCCGGGTTCGGCGGCGGTGGGATACGCGGCCGACGTCGAAGGCGGCGGTCCACTTCTGCTGCGCGACACTCCAGCTGATCTGCTCACAGATCTGCTCGACGGGCCGAAAGTCGCCAACCTCTCCAAAACACACACGATGGTGCTCGGTGCGCCTGTCGGTGACTTGAAGGCCACGTACTACTTGATCTGCCCCGATCCTCGGCCCCCATGGGGCGAGGCCGAGGTGACGCAGGCGGCGTCGCTGAGCCGTCAAGCCGCGCAGCGTGCTCGGACCGACCAACTGATCGATCGCATCACGCACGCCCAGCAGGAACTGAGCGAGTCGCGAGACGAGATCAGTGCGATCATCGGTGGAATAGCGAGCGGAATCATCGCTCAGCGCCCCGACGGCAGGATTGTTTACGCCAATGACGTCGCTGCCGGCCTGCTCGACGCCGAGAGCGCCGAGGCGATGATCGGCACAAGCTTTGATGACGTGCTTTCGCGGGTGCAGCTGCGCGACGAGGATGGGATCCCACTGGACACCGGCCAGGTGCCCAGTCGCCGAGCCCTGCGCGGCGAGAGCCAACCGACCCAGATGATCCGCTGCGTCCTCAAATCAAGCGGTGAGGAGCGGTGGTACTTCGTCCGGGCAGCCGCGATCTTCGACAGCGCCGGCAATCCCTCACTTGCGATCGGGGTGATCGAGGACAACACCGAACGCCGGCGCAACGAAGTCTCCCAGTCATTTGTGGCAAAGGCCAGTGCCAAGCTCGCCGTCTCGCTCGATCTTCAGAGCACATTCGAGGCACTCGCCGACTCTGCCGTACCGAGCGTCGCCGACTGGTGCACGATCGAAATGCTCGGCCCCCGGGGCACGATCGAAACCGTCGCCTGCAGACACCGCAGCAAGGACGGCCAGCGCGCGCTCAGGGCGTACCGCGATGACTTCCCGATCAAACGCCAGGACGACTTCGGACCCGCGCTCGCGATCTCTTCAGGAGTCCCCCAGCTTTACGAACAGGTCGACCGCGCACGTATTGGCGAGATCTATCGCGACGACGCGCGAGCAGAGGCCCTGGGCGAGCTAATTGCGCACTCGGCCCTATCGGTGCCGATCACGGGTCGCGACGGTCCCCAAGGTGCGATCACGCTCGCGCTCACCGGACCCAACGCGCGGTTCACCGAGCACGACGTCCGGACTGTCACCGAGCTGGGTCGCCGGGCGGGAATCTCAATCGACAACGCGCGTCTGCACACCGAGCGCATGCGGATGCTCGGCAGCCTCCAGAAGAGCCTGATCCCGGAAGAGCTCCCAGACCTGCCCGGGCTGATCTTGTCGGCCGCATTCAGGCCCGCCGAGCGCGACGCCGAAGTCGGTGGCGACTTTTATGACGCCTTCAGGCTGCCCGACGGGAGCGGCGCGCTCGTGATTGGCGACGTTTGCGGCAAAGGACCGGAAGCGGCGGCGCTAACTGCACTGTCGCGCTACACGATCCGCACCGTTGCGATGCATGAATCGTCGCCCGAGACGATCCTCCGGGAGCTCAACAAGGCGCTGCTCGAACAGGTGACCGACGGGCGTTTCTGCACCCTCGCATTCGCCCGCGCGACTCCGCGCGAAGACGGCGGCGTGGAACTCGAGACGATTTCTGCCGGCCACCCACTCCCGGTCGTTGTTGGTAGCCGGACCCCGCGCGCCCTCGGCACCCCCGGGACCCTGCTTGGCGTCGTTCCAGATCCGAAACTCCCTAGCGAGGCCAGTCGGCTCGAACGCGGCGAGGCTCTGCTCCTGTACACAGACGGACTTTCCGCGGGCCAGACCACCGACGACACCCGCTACGCGCTCGATCTCGCGGCCTCCACAGAGCTGAAGGCTGACGCCTTTCTCGCCCAGCGCGTAAGCGAAGCCGCGATCGCACGACAAGAGGAGCCGAATCGCGACGACGTCGCGATTCTCGCCGCCGTACCCTCCTGGGAGACGATCAGGCTTTAGCAGTGATCACGCGCATGTGCTCGTCCATGCGCGTCAATTCGAGCACACGTTTGGCCGGCGAGTCGCCGGTAACGATCGTCAACTCATAACCTCCGTCGGCGGCAGCGCGATTGGCGCTGATCAGGACGCGGAGTCCAGTCGAGTCCATGAACGTCACGCCCGAGAGGTCGATCACACGATCGCGACCCGACTCTCCCGATGTTCCATTGAGCGCACTGGTCAATATGTCAGCGGTGGCGATATCGAGCTCACCGGTGAGGACGAACGTGTCGATATCGCCAGCCGAACTGTGCGCGACGTCGAACTGGCCCTCGCGATCTGCAGATGCGTGCATCGAAAAACAACCTACCAGCCGGCGACGGGTGTCTCTCCCAGCACTCGCTGGTACCAGTTCCAGGTCTCCGCGAGTCCGTCGGTGAGGCTCCACTTGGGCGTCCAGCCCAGTCGCTCTGCGATCAGGCTCGAGTCGAGGTATTGGCGGTCGATCTCTCCCTCGGGCACGCCCTCGCCACGCACTTCCGGCTCAAGCGCGCTCCCGGCAACATCGAGCATTGTGCGTACGATTTCAAGTACTGGCCAGGGCCGGCCTGCGCCGGCGTTGAACGCCAGGCCGACGTTCGCGGGATCTGCCAGCCCGTCTGCGATTGTCAGGTAGGCATCGACTGCGTCGGCGGCGTAGATGAAGTCGCGCTCAGGTGAACCATCGGAGCGGATCACCGGCGCCTCGCCGGCGTGGATTGCCCGCGCCGTCTCGGGAACCAGACGAGAGAAATTGAAATCGCCGCCGCCGTAGACGTTCGCCAGGCGAGTCACGGCCACCGGCAGGCCATAGGTCTCCGCATAGGAGCGCGCGATCAGGTCGGCCGCGGCCTTTGAGGTGTCGTACGGGAACTTCGGCTGCAGCTTCGCGTCTTCGCGGTACGGAAGCTCCTCGTGCTGGCCGTAGGCCTTGTCGCTGGAGGCGACCACCACACATTCGACGGTTGGTGCCAGCCGCGCGGCCTCGAGCAGGTTGTAGGTGCCGCGCACATTGGTCTCGAAGGTCGAGAGCGGAGAGCGGTTGGCGACCGCAACAATCGCCTGCGCGGCGAGGTGGAACACCGTCGTGACGCCGTACTCATTGAGGATTCGAAGCAACGAATCGTGGTCCAGCAGGTCGCCGGCCGCGATGCTGCAATCGCCCTCGACTCCTTCGACCGATAGCAGCGACCGAGCTGGATTGTCGCGGCGCAGGACAACCACGTCCGCACCCTCGTCGAGCAGTCGACACGTCAAGTGACCACCGATGAATCCGTATGCGCCTGTGACGAGCGCGACATCACCGCGGCGGCTCAACTTGCGCTCCCACTACCGATCGCCGCCCCGGCGAGCCACGGCGGAGTGCCTTCGGCACAGAGCCGGTTCAGCTCGAGCGTGTCCTTGAAGGTGTCCATGCAGTCCCAGAAGCCCTCGTGGCGCCATGCGCGCAGCTCACCCGCGGCTGCGAGGTTCTCCAGTGGCCGGCGCTCAAGCACGTCGTCGGCGCCAACGAAATCGAGGGCTCCCTCTTCGAGGAACATGAATCCGCCGTTGATCCAGTTCTCAAGCCGCGGCTTCTCGATGAAGCCCGTGACGCGTTGCTGATCGTCGAGTCGCGCCTCACCCCACGGGCTGCGCGGTCGGGTGACCGCGATCGTTGCGAGCGCGCCATGCGCGCGATGAAATTCAAGCTCGGCGGTGAGGTCGATGTCGGCCACGCCGTCGGCATATGTCAGTCCGAACGTCCCGCCGCGCAGAACCCCCCTGGCGGCGTCGACGCGACCACCGGTCGGTGTGTCCTCACCGGTGTCAAGGCACTCCACATGCCATTCACCGGCCACGACTTCGTCAAAGCCCGCGGCGGCGGCGGCCACATCCTCAGAACGCCAGCCGGTCAGCAGCAGGAACTCGCAGAATCCCTGCGCGGCGTAGAGCGCCATCACATGCCAAAGAATCGGACGCCCTCCGACCTCGACCAGCGGCTTGGGCGCGTCTTCATCGCCACGCGCAATCCGCGTGCCGCGTCCGCCGCAGAGGATCGCGATTTTCGGTGCCCGTTCGCTCACCGTGACGACCCGGAACGGGATGCTCAGCAGCCGCCTGCGACGGCGGGCAGAATCGTCACTTCCGAACCGTCGGCGACGACCGTTTCAAGCCCCTCGCCGAAGCGGATGTCCTCGTCGGCGACGTAGACGTTGACGAAACGGCGAAGCTCACCGTTCTCGCTGATCCGGTCTTTGAGCTCCGGAAACTCCGCGTAGAGCGAGTCGAGCACCTCAGCGACGGTGCCTGCGGCGGCGACTTCGACGGTCGCCTGGTCGCCTACGACAGGGCGCAGCTGGGCGGGGATCTTCACGGTGATGGCCATGTGGCGTTGTTGCTCCTTTGAATGCTCGCGGTTCAGGCCTCGACCGGGATCGGCGAGAGGCTGTTGAATGCTTCGACGGTCGGCTCGATCTCGTACTTCTCGAAAGTGCCGCGCGCGGCGTCGAGGGTCTTGAGGCCTTCGCCGGTGACGTAGGCGACGACGACCTCATCCGGGTCGATCTCGCCGCGGTCGGCGATCTTCTTCAGACTGGCGATCGTGACACCACCGGCCGTCTCAGTGAAGACCCCGGTCGTGTGTGCGAGCAGCTTGATGCCCGCGCGGATCTCGTCGTCGGTGACTTGTTCGATCGTGCCGCCCGAGGACCGCGCAACGTCGACCGCATACGGGCCGTCGGCCGGGTTGCCGATCGCCAGAGACTTTGCGATCGTGTCCGGCTTGACCGGCTTGCAGTAGTCACGCCCCTCTTCGAAGGCCTCGGCCACCGGGTTGCAGCCGGTCGCCTGGGCGCCGTGGTAAGTCGGCTGCTCACCCTCGACAAGGCCGATGTCGAGCCATTCGCCAAAGCCCTTGTGCAGCTTCGTGAACAGCGAACCAGACGCGATCGGTGAGACGATGCGGTCAGGAACCTTCCAGCCGAGCTGCTCGACCACCTCGTATGCGAGCGTCTTTGAGCCTTCGCTGTAGTACGGCCTCATGTTGATGTTCACGAAGGCCCAGTCCTTCTCCGCCGAGAGTTCGGTGCAAAGACGATTGACGTCGTCGTAGTTGCCCTTGACGCCCACCAGCTCGGTGCCGTAGACGCCGGTCGCGAGGATCTTCTGCTCTTCAAGATCAGTCGGGATGAAGACGTAGCTGTCAAGCCCCGCGGCTGCGGCGTGCGCGGCGACCGAGTTGGCAAGGTTGCCGGTGGACGCGCACGCGATCACCTCGAAGCCGAGCTCCTGAGCCTTGGCAAGCGCGACGGAGACGACGCGGTCCTTGAACGAATGGGTTGGGTTTGACGCCTCGTTCTTGATGTAGACGTTCTTCAATCCGCCGAGGTACTCGCCGAGCCTTGGTGCGTGTACGAGCGGCGAGAGACCTGTCGCGAGCCGCGACTTGGGCTGCGCCTCGAAGGGCAAGAAGTCCCAGTAGCGCCAGATGCTCTGCGGGCCGGCCTGGATTTTGCGGCGAGCCTCATCAGGGTCGACGCTCGAGAAGTCGTAGGCGACTTCGAGCGGACCGAAGCAGTGCTCGCAGACGAACTTCGCCTCGAGCGGATAAGTGGTTCCGCATTCCTTGCATTTGAGCGCATCTACAGCCATTTGGGGGACCTCGTCGATCTAAATTTCTACCTGGACAAAAAAACCTCCGGCCGATGTGACCGAAGGTTGCTCAACAGGTGCGAGGCCTCGTCCACATCTCTAGCCGTCAGTCGGCTCTGGAATTGGCACCTTGTTCATCACACAGGTTGCCGGGGTATCAATGGGCCAGTCCCTCCACCCCTCTGGATGCGTACAGCTATGTCGGCCCAGTATAGCTTGCATCACGGCGCATGCGGACATACGCTGGCGACGTGCCATTCAAGGATCGAAAGCACGCTGGAATCAGTCTCACGCAGTGCCCGAAACTGCACGGTCTGCAGGACCCTGTCGTAGTGGCCCTGCCGCGCGGCGCAGTGGTCGTGGCGGTGGAAGTCGCCGCGTACCTGAAGGCACCGCTCACCGTGATGCCGGTCGAGGAGATCGCAACGCCGGGGAAGCCCGAATACATCGTCGGCGCGGTGGCGGAAAACGCAATCCGCGTGATCGACGCCGAAGCACTCGCCGCACTCGGGGTCACCGAGGACTCGATCGCCGTCCGAGTCGCCGAGGCGACCGCCCGGATCGCGCGGCTCTCAAAGCTTTACCGGGGGGAGGAACGACACACCGCGGTGACCGCCGGCCGACCCGTCGTCGTAGTCGACGACGGGTCGGCCACGGTTCCGGCGCTCGAGGCGGTGGCACTGGCGATGGCGCGCCACAATGTCGCGTCCGTCTGGCTGCTAACGCCGACGATCCCGCCCGGCGAAATCCATGGATACGACCGTGTCGCCGGCCCTGAGCACAGTCCCCAGGATGTCGAGGACATCGCACTCGTGGGCACCTGGTACGACGAACCTTCAGCGCCCAGTGACGAGGTTGCAGCGGAGATCGTTCGAGAGTTCAACGTGGTTCGCCAGGCCGGTTGAAACCCGCCCCCGGCCGGGCCATCGCTTGCAGGCAACAGGTTGTTCGCCACTTTGCCGATAAAATGGCTGCACCATGCCCGTTTCCACGACACTTGATGACCCTCTCAGTCCGTCATGGCCCGCATTCGCAACATGCCTGGGCGGATTCGCCGTCGTGGAACTTCCGCATCGGTAGAACCGCTCGTACCTGAGACCAACGTCGCACCGCGTGTCGAGCAGATCGAACACGGCGGCATCCGTTGGATCAACATCGAGAAGCCCGGCCCCTCCGAGGAGACGTGGCTGCGCGAGAACTTCGAGTTCCACGAACTCGACCTCGAGGACATTCGCTCGCGCAACCAGCGGCCGAAGATTGACGAGTACGACGACTACCTCTTCATCGTGCTTCACCTTGCGGTGTTCGACAAACGTGTCGGCCGGCTGAACGCTGCAGAGCTCGACATGTTCATCGGGCCGGACTTCGTGATCACGATCCCCAACGAGGAGCTCAAACCGGTCGAGTACCTCTTCGAGCGTTGCAAGAGCCACGAGGAGACGCGCGAGCAGCGGATGGGTCAGGGCACCGGGTTCCTGCTCTACACAATCGTCGACGACGCTTTCGCGAGTTTCTTCCCGATGCTGCGAAAGATCGGGCTCAAGCTCGACTCAATCGAGGAGGACATCTTCGAGGGCGGCCGCTCTCACGAGGTCGTCCGCGACATCTCCAACGTCAAGCAGGAGATCATCAACTTCCGCAAGATCATCCGCCCGCAGCGTGCCGTGCTGCGCGACCTCGAGCGCGTGAAGTCGCGCTTCCTTTCGGAGGAGCTTGAGGTCTACTTCGAGGACATCGTCGACGCCTCCGAGCGGATGTGGGACATGCTCGAGAACTACAAGGAAGT
>CAZRAA010000062.1:0-12213 GCA_964597975.1 uncultured Thermoleophilaceae bacterium
GGAGACCCCTTCCTTACCATGGAAGTGCTCTACCAACTGAGCTAAGAGGGCGTGGGTCAAAAAGATAGCTTGCGGTTTTGGCTCGTGTTTGTCAAGTGATCGGCGCTGCGGGCGGGCGCAAATAGGATCAATGCTCGTCCAGTCCATTCATGGACGCATCGGCCCGGCCGTCGGCCGCCCGCGCTCCCAGCCCAGGAGGCTGACGATGAATCCCAGAATCCCGCTTCTCGCCCTCTGCATCCTCGTCCTCACGCTCGCCGGTTGCGGGTCTTCAGAGAGCACCACCTCCGGCGGCGACGGCGCCGCCGCGCCCGAACCGCTGACCAAGACCGAACTCGTCGCAAAGGCTGACGCAATCTGCAAAGACATGCAGGCCAAGCTCGACAAGATCCCAGCGCCCGAGAACATCGAGGGGCTCGAAGATGCGATCAGCCAGCAGATCAAGCTCTCCGGTCCGGCCATCAAGAAACTCGCCGCGCTCAAGCCCCCGGAAGACCTCGCCTCCCAGTACGACGCCTGGATCGAGCAGCTCAATCAACTGCAGGCCGGCACCGAAGACGTGCGCGATGCCGCAGCCGCCGGATCTGAGGAAAAGGTCCAGCAAGTCGTCGACAGAGTCAACTCCGTCAACACGAAGGCAGATGAGCTCGGCAAGAAGCTCGGCTTCAAGGCCTGCGCGAAATAGGGCAGGCACGTCGGCCGGCGGCGCGCCGCGGAAAATGTAACTCCCAGATGGGTTGCCATGATCGGTCAATTTCAGTAGGTTGAGTCATTCCAATGCGCCGCAGGCGAAGCCCCGCCTGCGTTGAAGGGGTCGGGATTGGAAATCCAGCCGCGTGACGATCTCATCGAGGATGAGATCGATGTACAAAAACTGACCGGCACCGCGCGAGCGCGGGCGCCTATCTCGCCCGAAAAGCGCGAGCTACCCACACCTGCGATTCGCCGGCGGCTGGCGCTGCGCAAGCCTCGCCTGGTGATCGGAATCTGGCTCGCTTTCGCCCTCATCCTCGGCGTCATCGGCCTCTTCGCCAAGCAGGTCCTCCACGCCGAAGACCTCGTGATCCGCGGCACTCCAAGTGCCCAAGCACTCGCCATCGACGAGGCCGCCTTCGGCAAGTCCACCCCGGTCACGGTGATGATCGAGGGTCCGGCAATCGCCCTGGACACCGCCGGCCCGCCGCTGGTCAAGAAACTCAACGCGCTCGAAGGCGTCTCTGCCGCCTCCCCCTGGTCTGCCGGCGCGCCAGACCTCATGCGCCAGACGCCGCAGCGCGCGCTACTGATCATCTCCGTAAACAAAGAGGTCGTCGACGCCGGCCGCGACACGCTGCCAAAGATCAACGCCGCGCTCGCCTCCTCCCTGCCCGACGACATCAAGGCCACGGTCGCAGGCCAGGCTCGCTTCTCAACCGAACTCGTGGATCGCGTCTTCGAGGGCGCCCTCAAAGCAGAGCTCCTCGCCTTCCCCTTCCTCCTTTTGATCCTGCTGCTGATCTTCCGCGCGCCGATCGCCGCAGCCATCCCGCTGGTCCAGGGCCTCGCCGTGATCGGCGTCACCACCGGAACGGTCACGCTGCTCGGACTGATCACCCCCGTCAACATCCTCGCCCAGGCCAGCGGATCGATCATCGGACTCGCACTGGGAGTGGACTATTCGCTGCTCTTCGTGCAGCGCTTCCGAGATGAGCTGCGGCTCGGCAAAACGACCGACGAGGCAGTCAACGCCTCGCTCGCTACAGCCGGCCGAACCGTGATCTTCGCCGGCGGAATCCTTGTGCTCGCCGGCCTGCTGGTTATCGCCGTCTGCTTTGGCTGGGCATCGATGACCACCGGCACGATCGGCGTGATCCTCGCCGGACTCTTCAGCATCCTCGCCGCGCTCACCTTGCTTCCGGCCTGCCTCAAGCTGATCGGCCCCAACATCGACCGCTGGGCGCTTGGCGGCACGGAAAGCGGCGCGCGCCTTGCCCCGATCGTCAACGCGATCACCCGCCACCCGGTCGCCGCCACCGCCGCCGCGCTGATTCCACTGCTGCTGCTCTGCGGATATGCGCTGGGCCTGAAGACCGGCGGGCCGGACCTGAAGATGTTCCGCGCCGACAACCCGATGCGCGTTGCAACGGAAGCCGTCTCCAAGCAGTACGGCGGCGGCGTGATGGCGCCCTACGAAGTGATCGCGACCTCCAAGGATCTGCCGATCACTTCCCCTGACGACGTGCGAGCGCTCAGCGACTTCCAAGCGACCGTGGCCCGGGACTCGGCGACCAAGTACATCGTCGGCCTTGGCACCACCCGCGCGAGAAACTTCTCCAAAACCACAGAGTCGGCCCCGACCAACCTCGCGCGAATCTCCACAGGCCTTGGCGCCGCCTCGACCGGCGCGGCCAAGCTCGACAGCAAGCTGAAAACCGCTGGCAAGGGCGCAAGCCAGCTCGCCGCGGCCAACGGCGCCGCCCTTGCCGGAGCGCAGCAGCTCGCAAACGGGCTCTCCCAGGCGAGGTCCGGCTCGAGCGCCCTGAACTTGGGACTCGGCAAAGCGGCTAGCGGCGCGGGAAGCCTCGACTCCGGTCTCGCGAAGCTGCGCGCCGGCTCCCAGGAACTCAAGCTCGGAACCCGCACGGCCAGAAACAGCGCGCGGAGCTTCTCCAGCGGCCTGCGAGTGCTTGAGAACATGGCGGCTTCCACCGGCAGCGCGATCTCCGCGATCGCCTCACCGCAACAGCAAGCGGTCGCCGCGATCGACCAGGCAATCGGCGCGATCGACTCGCTGCCGCCCGCCCAGCAGAACGAGCCCTCCGTGCAGGCCGCGCGAAGCTCGCTCTCTTCCGCGCGCAGTAGCGCGAACTCCTCAGGCGGCGGGATCTCCGAGGCCAAGTCGCGCAACGACCGCGTCAAGAACGCGATCGCCTACTCGCAGATCTGGGCCGACCGCGCAAGGAGCGGCGCAAACGCGCTCGACGCCGGCGCCGCCAAGTTGACCGACGGAGTTGGACAGATCGCCGCAAGCAGCGGACAGCTCTCGAGCGGCCTCAACCAGCTGAAGTCCGGCTCGGGCCAGCTCGCAAGCGGCCTCTCCCCGCTCTCGGCCGGCAGCCAGCAGCTCGCCAATGGACTCTCGGGCGCTGCCAGCGGCAGCAGCAGCCTCGCGAGTGGCCTGAACTCCGGCACCAAGAGCACGAGCAAGCTCAGCAAAGGCCTCGCCGGCGGCGACAAGCAGCTCGCAAAGCTGCGCCGTGAGGCCGACGCCCAAGGCGACGTCTCGCTCAAGAAAGTCGGCCGCTCGCCTTACCTGACGATGGCCCTGCTCTCGGCAGCGCCCACCGACCAGAAGCGCAACCTCGCCCTGGTGCTCAACGAGGCAAACGGCGGCACCGCCACGCGCTCCTACATCTTCACCAAGGAAGCGCCGACCGACAAGTCGCTCTCGGCCTTCAACGACCGGCTCATAGAACAATCAGCGCCGCTGGCGAAGAAGCTCGAGGCAGACGTCCACGTCGGCGGCCCGGGGCGCACATTCCTCGACTACGACATCTTCACCAAGAGCCGCATCCCGCTGCTCTTGGCCGCGCTCTCTTTGATGTCGTTCCTCTTCCTGCTTGTCGCCTTCCGCTCGCCGCTGCTGGCGATCAAGGCGGTGATCCTCAACCTGATCACGGTCGGCGCGGCGATGGGTCTGATCGCGCTGCTCTTCCAGGGAGAGTCGCCGCTCTTGGGCGGGCCAGGCTGGATGGAGGCGACCTCGTTCTTCGTCGTCTATTCGGTCACCTTTGCGCTCTCGATGGACTACGAGATCTTCATGATCAACCGCATGCGCGAGAGCTACATGGACCACGGCTCAAACGAGCGCGCGATCTCGGATGGCGTGACCAAGACGGCCGGGATTGTGACCGGATCTGCGCTGGTGATGTGCGTGCTCTTCACCGCGATGGCCTTCACGACCGAGCTGATCAGCAGCGCGCAGCTGGGCCTTGGATTGGCGTTTGCGATCGCGATCGACGCGACGCTCGTACGGCTGATTCTGCTGCCCGCGACTATGCGGCTCTTCGGCGATGCCAACTGGTGGATGCCCGCCTGGCTTGATCGCCTGACGCCCAAAGTCGCCGTTCACTGAGCCGGCAAACCGCCAAAAGCCAGCGAAAAACCCTGCAAGTACCAGCATTTTTGAGGTCAACTCGCCTCTGCGGCAGGCCGATGCCTATAGGGTGCGGTGAGCTCTGACCAACCGGTAGGGAGCATCCGCACCGCCTGATCTACTAAGGCGCAAGGGACGAAACTCGCCAGCATGGCAACCACGACAAAGGCAAAGACTTCGGTCGCCTACCAGCAGCTTGCAAAGACGCTGGGCGGCAGGCCGCCAAAGACTCTGGATGAGCTTCCGGCGCGCGACCTGCAACACCTGAACGCGCAGATCGAGACCGCGCTGCGGGTTCACCAAGAGACCGTCGCCCAAGCCGAAGAGTCGATCGTCAATCAAGCACCTCGCGCGCTGCGCGGCACCGTCAGAAAAATCCTCGGGGTATAGGCGCAGGGGACTCTGGGGCGATGAGCGCACAGCTGGCAACGCACGCGGAAATCGTCAAGATCGCGCACCTCTTGCAGGTCGACCCGGCCGAGCTCGAGTACCTGGCGGCAAGCGACGCCGACACGCTGCGCGAACTGCGCGCGCAGCTGGTCGAACTCTTCTACGGCGACGAGAGCTCAAACCTCAAGCGCTTTGCCAAGGTCGGCAATCTCCTGCCCTCGTCGGTGATCGCCAGCCTCACGCGTGAGGCCGTCGGCCCGGTTCTGGCTGCGCGGATCGCCGGATTTGTCGACCCCAAGCAGGCCGCCAGCGTCGTCGCGAAACTCCCGACGGGGTTTGTCGTCGACATCGCAACGGCGATCGACCCGCGCCGCGTCGCCCCGGTGCTGAGCCGCCTGGACAACGGCACGGTCGAGCGGCTCGCAATCGAGCTGATCAAGCGGCACGAGTACGTGACGATGGGTCAGTTCATCGGATTTGCGTCCGAGGACATCCTGCGCGCCGCTTTCAACTTCTCGTCCGATGAGGCGCTGCTTCGCACGGCGTTCGTGGCCGAGGACAAGGAGCGCATCTCGGTTGCGCTGGCTCCCCAGTCCGACGAGCGAATCGCTTCGATCATCAAGACCGCCTTGAAGGACAACCTCTGGCCGGAGGCGATGGACTTGCTCAGTCAGCTCTCGGACGATCAGTACATCCGCGTGATCAACATCGCCGGGCACATGCCGCCGTCGACGATGGACAAGATGCTTGTCGCAACCTCCAGGCACGAGTGCTGGCAGGTGCTGATCCCGGCCGTCGCGCAGATGGACGACCCCAACCACGCCTGCGAGGCGCTGTTGCGTGCCGACGCCGCGGTCGTGCGGGCGTTCGCCGAGACGGTGATCGCCGACGCCGCCTGGCAGGACGCCGAAGAGCTGCTGGCGAAGGTCTCGACCAAGAACCGCGATGAGCTGATCAAGCGCCTCACGCGATTGAAGCTCGCTGAGGGCTTCATCGCGGTCATCCCGGCGCTTGCCGCCTAGTCGCGACTAGCGGCGCTTCTTCTTCACCGTCCAGCTCACCCACTTCGCCGCGCCGACGTTGCCGGCCGTGTCGGTTGCGCGGATACGCAGCTTGTGCTTGCCGACCTTGACCGTCTTCTTCCAAGGCGAAGTGCAGCGCTTCCAGGTGCGCGCCTTGTCGAGCTTGCACTCGAAGGTCGCCGGCTCGTTGGCCTTGAAGCTCACGCGGGCCTTCTTGCTTGTGCCGCTCTTGGGTCGCTTGGTGATCGTGACGGTCGGCTTTGTCGTATCGACGGGCGGGTTCACGATCGGCGAGGTGAACTCGGTTGCCCCGATGTCGATCGCGGCGCCTTGCGTGCGCTGCGCGCCGAGCAGGTCCTTCAGGCCGACGCCGACGTAGGTCTGCCCGGCGTCGATCGTGGGCGAGCTCGCAGCCTGGGTGTAGAAGTTGGACTCGGCAAAGACCGGCTCGGCGGTCTGGTTTGTGGCCGTGCCGGGCGCCGGGATGTCGGTGCTGCTCAGGCCGTTGTAGACGTTCGAATAGTTGGAGTGGTCGGCTGAGATCGTCAGCTCAGAATCGGCCGAGTTGTATTGCGTCGCGACGTCAAATGTTCCGCCCGAGATGATCGTGTTGCTGATCGCAATGCTCGTCGGGGTGGCTGAAGGACTTGCGTACAGGCCAGCTCCGTTCTCGCCGGCGATCAACGTCGAGTTTCGGATCACGATCGATGAGGCTCCGGAGGATCCGTACGCTGCGAGTAGGCCAACGCCATTGCCCGCGTTTGGTCGGCTGCAGATCGAGTTGACAATCGCGGCCTCGCCTATCGAACCGATCGCCTGGCAGGCTGTGGCGCCGCTATCCACAGATGCGTTAGAGGCAGCAACGCGCTCGATCTTGCCGGCCGAGATGCGCACTGATGGCCCGGCGTGGGACGTATTGATCGATAGGTCCGACGCGAGCACGGTGGCGTCGGCAAGGGTCAGGGGGTATGTGGAAGCGCCCGTGAATACAAGCCGGGTCTTGTCGGCGCCCGCGCCGGTCAGCGTCACGTTTGCCGCACCGATGCTGATCGCCGTGTCGAACTCGAAGTCACCTTCTGAGAGTGAGATCGTGTCGCCGGGGTCTAGCTCGTCGGAGTCAACCGCAGCAAGGAGTGAGCAGGGATTTCCAATCAGACATCCAGAGCCGGAGCCTGCAGTTCCGGTCGGCGTCGCGTAGCGCGTTGCCGCACCGGCCGCCGCCGCGCTCACGGCGAGCACGCAGCTCGCGATGATCATTGCCATGAAAAACTTGCGCATCCCTGCTCCTTGAAGCCGCGCATGCGGCATTGGCCCGACGAGTGTCGATCAGAATATCCCTCGATGGCACGGCCGCAGCGAAAGAAGAGACGCAAGTCAATCGGTGAGCGCTCGGCGCCCAGGCCGATCACCGACGAAGAGCGCCTGGCGATCGAAACCAAGATGTGCGGCGAGAAGCGGCGCTTCAAGTTCAAAGGCGACGCCGAGCGGCTGGCCAAGGAATACGGCTTAGGCGTCTACAAGTGCCTGATCTGCGGCGGGTGGCACTTCACGTCGAAGACGTGAAGCGAGAGTGCCGCACGTCGAAGCGCCCGGATTAGCTCGGCTACTTGACCTTGACCGAGAACCCGCCGAGGTCGATCTTGGCCGACGCGTGCTTGTTGCCCATCGGGGTTCCGGCTGCGTTCATCAGGTTGGTCAGCGCAGAGTTGAAGGTGATTTCGCTTGAGGCGAACGTGTAGGCGTACTTGCTCGACTTCGACTTCTTGACCTTGCCGCCGCCGATGTTGAAGACGCGGATCTCGCCGGTCTTGACGGTCACACCGGGAACGGTTGAGCTACCGCTCACGTGACCGATCATGAAGGAGCGCTTCTTGCCGACCGTGAGGCCGAGGCGCTTGATCGTGAACGTCGTGACTCCGGCCTTCTTGCCGTCTTCGCCGCGCGTGTCGTACTTGACGACGATCTTGCTGGACGAGGTGAAGTCTGCCGTCATCGAATTGCTCGAGTGGTAGACCGACCCGCCGCGCTTGAGCTTTAGCGGACCGACAACTCGATCGATCGCGATTCCGTACTCGCTGTCGAGCTTCTTGGCCGCGCTGACATCGACGCTGGCGCTGCCGCCCTTGATCTTGTAGTAGGTGTAGCTCCCCGCGAAGGCTGAGGAGACGAGCAGAAGTGAGAGCGCCGCGGAGGCGAGCAGGATCGTCTTGCGCATAGTGGTTGAGATATCGGCAGGTCGCCGAAATTCTCAACCACCGATGATCGACTTATAGGTCCTTCTGGCCAGCCCGGTGTAGGCGCGGGGCGAGACGCGCATCAGCCACCAGCCGGGGGACACTTGCCACCAGGGGGTCGGCTTGATCACCTGTTTGCGCAGAATCGCTGCGACCGCGTCGCGCGCCACAGCATCAGGCGAGGCGCCGCGCTTCTTGTAGAAATTCGTGAGCTCGTCGTGGCGTCCTTCGATCGCTCCGCGCATCGTCGACTCCTTGACGATCGCCGTGTTGATGATGCCCGGGCAGAGCGCCGTGACGCGGATGCCTTTGGATTTGAGCTCCGCGTCGAGCGCGATGCTCATCCCGACCACGCCGAACTTGCTCGTGCAGTAGGGCGCCATTCCGGCGCTCGCCTGCAGGCCCGCCATCGAAGCGGTGTTGACGACGTGCGCGCTTCCGCCCTGCTCGATCATCTTTGGGACGAAGGCGTTGAGGCCGTTGATCACGCCGAAGAGATTGACGTCGAGGACTTTGCGCCAGTCTTCGAGGGGCGTCTCTTCGATCGGGCCGGCGTGGCCGATGCCGGCGTTGTTGTGGAGGATGTCCACCCGGCCGTCCTCGGCGAAGATCTCCTCGGCAAGCTTGGCGACGGCCTCGGCGTCGGTCACGTCGAGCGTGTGGGCTACTGCCGAGCCGCCAGCGTCGTTGATCTTCCCGGCGGTGTCGATCGCTGACGCCCCGTTGAGATCGGCGGCGTGCACCTTCGCCCCGAGCTTGCCGAGCAGCAGCGCCATGCTGCGCCCGATCCCCGACCCCGCGCCCGTGACAACTGCAATCTGTCCCTTGAACTGATCCGGCTCTGGCTTAGTTGTGAGTCCCATGGGGCGAATTGTCGCAAGTCTGCGCTCGGAGCGCAGACTTGCGCGGATGCGCCGCTAGTTGTGGAGGGCGATGAGGAGTTCGCCCAGTTGATCGGCAGCGCTATGCGTACCGATCGTCGCGCCGCGGCGGAACTCTTCGTCGCCGTCGAAATCGACCAGCGTGGTCCAGGTCAGCAGGGTCTTGCCGCTGCCAAGGTCCTCCAGCTCGATCGTGCCGTCGATCCCGCCGCTGGTCTTGAATGCCAGCTTGGTCGGCGCTTCAAGCACCGTGTATTTGGCCTGCATTGGGTACTCCTCGCCGTTTTGTCCGTTGATCATCTTCAGGCTGAACTCGCCGCCGACTCGGACGTCCATCGTCACGGTCTCCAGCGGCACGCTCGATCCGGCCGGGGCGAAGAACTTGTGCAGGTGGGCGGGGTCTGTCCAGACCTCCCAGATCTGCTCGGGTGATGCGTCGAAGACGCGGGTTACGACGAGTGCTTCTCGCTCGCTCATTGCTTCTTGCCTTTCTGAGTCTTTAGGTGATCGTCCAGGCGCTCGAGCGTCTGCTCGAAGAAGCTGCTGTAGCCCAAGAGCCAATCGGCGGCGTCCTTAAGCGGAGCGCCCTTGATGCTTGAGACGCGCAACTGCGCGCGGCGGTCCTTGTGGATCAGGCCGGCGTCCTCGAGCACCTTTACGTGCTTGCTGATCGCCTGGATCGAGAGGTCGAAGGGCTCGGCGAGTTCTTTGACGGTCGCCTCGCCGCGGCTCAGCCGCGCGAGAATCGCGCGGCGCGTCGGGTCGGCGAGCGCCTGGAACGTACTGCTGAGTTGATCGGCCATGTATTCATCTTATCAGTTGATCAACTATTTGGTTGAATTCGGTGAAGGGCGTGGCGCCGGCGGCTTCGAGCTCTGCGGGCGCAGTTTCGCGGGCGAATCCGAAGACGGTCATTCCTGCCGCGACTCCGGCCGTCGCGCCGAGCGCGGTGTCCTCGATCACGGCGCAGCTGGCCGGCGCTTTGCCGCGTTGCTCGGCGGCGTGCAGATAGAGATCGGGATGTGGCTTGCCGCGCGGCACTCCGTAGGACGTGAAGATCGCGTCCCCGTCGAAGAGGTCGATCAGGCCGGTGAGGCCGAGCGTGAGCGCGACCTTCTCGGGCTTGCCCTGGGTGCCGACGGCGACGTCGATGTCCGCCGCCTTGACGGCCTCGACCAGCTCTCGCGCGCCGGGAATCTCTTCGAGTTCCTCCTTGAAGTAGAGCGCGCGCAGCGCCTCGAACTCGGGGATCCAATCTGCCGGCAGCGGGCCGCCGTTGCGCTCTTCCATGATCTTCACGACGTCGGCGAGGATCCGGCCCTTGCAGGCTTCGAGCGCTTCCTCAGGAGTGGTCGGCAGGCCGATCGCCGTCAGCGTCTCCGCCAGCGCCCGGTTCCCGAGCCCCTCAGAGTCGACAAGCACGCCATCGCAGTCAAAGATCACAAGCTCAAAGGCCATCGGGCGCGGAGCCTAATTCAACCCCGATCCACTCCTTGCCTGCTCCCGGAGGGAGCAGGCAAGGAAGATCTGGGGCTTGGGGTTGGGGTGTCGTCGCGTGCCGCCGGGCGCGATCGACGGTGTCTAAACTCAGTGGTCTACCCGGTGGGATGTCCGAGTGGTTAAAGGAGACAGGCTGTAAACCTGTTGGCTCTGCCTACGTTGGTTCGAATCCAACTCCCACCATTGTGAAACCGGACTTCGAGAGCCTGCTCGATCCGGGCGAGCGGCTGATCTGGTCAGGGTCCCCGAGCCAAGATCGGCTCCTGATGCGAATCGACTACTGGCTGATCCCGCTGGGCCTCGTGCTCGGGATCGTCTCGTTTGCCGGATTCTTCGTCGCGCTCAAAGACGTGACCGGCGGCACCGGCTCGTGGGGCTGGGTGGCGCTGGCCGCGGCGGGTCTCTGGGCCGCCTGGCGCATGGTCCTGGGACACGTGATCCGGCGACGGCGTCTTGCGCTCTCGACGATCTACGTGCTCACCGACGAGCGTCTACTTCGCGCTCGCGTGCGCGACGGCGTCCCGCGCAACGTTCGAGCCGCCACTTTCGCCGAACGTCCGCGCATGCGCGTGCGGCCCGAGTTCGAGGGGCGCGCGACGATCGTCGTCGGCCCGGTCGTGCTATTCAACATCGAGGGCGGAGCGCGCGTCGAAACCCTGATCCGCCAGCAACTGCCGGCAGACGCCTAGCTAGGGCTGCAGCCGCCTCCAGCTCCAACCCTCTTCGCTGAGCACGTACTCGAGCCTGTGGTGCAGTCGGCTCTCGCCGCCCTGCCAGAACTCGAAGCGCTCTGGATGAATCCGGTAGCCCGTCCAGCGATCCGGGCGCTCAATCCTCGGGCCACGAGAGATCAGATCGCTGATCTCCTTGTTCAGCACGTTCTCGTCAATCAGCTCCTGGCCCTGCTTGGAGACCGCCGAGACGGCGCGGCTCGAGATCGGCCGCTCGTGGAAGATCGCATCGGACTCCTCGGCGGGGATCTGCGCGATCGACCCCGCGATGTGCAGCTGCAGGCGCAGCTCCTGCCAGTAGAAACTCGCGCTCGCCCGTGGGTTGGCGGCGATGTCGCTCCCCTTGCGGCTGGTGGTCTGGCTCACGAACAGCAGACCGCGAGAATCAAAACCCTTCAGCAGCACAAACCGGCTCGACGGCGCGCCATCCGCATCGGCAGTCGCCAGCGCCAAACTCCCGGGTTCGCGCACGCCCATGTCGATCGCCCGCGCGATCCACTCGGCGGCAAGCGAAAACGGATCGGCTGGCGGAACCTGAAACTCCGGCAGATCAAGCTGGGTCGTGCTGGTCAGCGAAGCGAGCGAGACGCGGGAGACATCCACGCCGCTGCCCTAACCGTTGCGCAGCGCGATCGCCTCAGGCAGGCGCTTTAGCTGCTTGAGCGAGCTGTGCTCGATCTGGCGCACGCGCTCGCGGGTGAGACCGAGTTCTTGGGCGACCTCATCGAGCGTCGCCGGCTTGCGGCCGTCCAGGCCATAACGCATCTCGATCACCTTGCGGTCGCGATCGGAGAGCATCGAGAGCGCGCGCCAGACCGTCTCGCGCTGGATCGATTCGGCTGCGGCCTCGTCCGGGGACTCTGCGGTCTTGTCCTCCACCAGGTCGATCAGCTCGGAGTCTTCCTGGTCGCCGACTGACTTCTCGAGGCTGACCGGCTGCTGGGAGAAGCGCATCAGCTCGCGCACTTCAGCGACCGGCCACTTGAGCTCCGAAGCGATCTCGTGCGGCTCCGGCTCGCGGCCGAGCTTCTGCACCAGCTGGCGCTCCATATTGGTGATCGTGTTCAGCCGCTCGACCATGTGCACGGGAATCCGGATCGTGCGCGCCTTGTCGGCGACGGCGCGACTGACGGCCTGGCGGATCCACCAGGTCGCGTACGTGGAGAACTTGTAGCCACGGCGGTAGTCGAATTTCTCGACGGCGCGGATCAGGCCGAGCGAGCCTTCCTGGATCAGATCCAGCAGGGTGAGTCCGCGTCCGACGTGGTTCTTGGCGATGCTGACCACGAGGCGCAGGTTGGCCTCGACCATGTGCTGCTT
>CAZRAA010000063.1:0-11576 GCA_964597975.1 uncultured Thermoleophilaceae bacterium
CCAGCTACCGCCGCGCCAAGGAGCAGCTGCTCAAGTCCGACAGCTACGCCTACCGCGATCGTCGCAACAAGAAGCGTGACTTCCGCCGCCTGTGGATCACGCGCATCAACGCTGCGGCCCGCCAAGAGGGCATGACCTACTCGCAGCTGATCAACGGTCTCAACAAGGCCGGCATCGAGGTCGACCGCAAGATGCTGGCCGACATCGCCGTGCACGACACTGAGGCCTTCCGACGCTTTACCGACGCCGCCCGCGAGGCGGTTGCCTGAGCTGCTGATCAAGCAACTCTCGCTTCCGACTGACCCGGGCGCTTTGCACAGCAAGGCGCCTTTTTTTTGTTTGAGATGATCACTTCCAAGGACAACCCACAGATCAAAGAGCTCAAGAAGCTCCAGGAAAAGCGCTTTCGCACGCGCCGCGGACAGTTTGCGGCCGAGGGCGAAGACCTCGTTGCAGCCGCGCTTGAATCCGGCTGGGTCCCGCAGCGCATTTTCCATACGCCCGATGCTCCGGATGAGCTGCGCGCCCACGAAGCTGCTTGGGAGGTCGATTACGACGTGCTGGCCAGCGCCACCGCGCTCAGCTCGGGCTCTCGCGCGGTCGCGGTGTTCGAGCGGGTCGACGCAGCCGGATTGGAACTCGGCAACCTCGCGCTCTACATCGAGGGCATCTCGGACCCCGGAAACATCGGCACCCTGCTGCGCGCGGCGAGCGCCTTCAGCGACACGCCGGTGCTGCTCGGTCCCGGGTGCGCCGAACCTTGGTCGCCCAAGGCGCTGCGAGCCGCGATGGGCGCGACCTTCGATCGTCCACCGGTGGAGGGGGCCCAGCTGCCGGACGCGGGCGCGACAATCGTGGCGCTCGATGGCGTCGGCGACATCGCGATCCAGGACGTCGAGCTTGATGGCCCTGTCGTAATCTGCGCCGGCGCTGAGCGCGACGGGCTTTCGGCTCAGACGCTTGAGCGCGCTGACGTTGTAGCGCGAATCCCGATGCGGGCAGACGGCCCGGAATCGCTGAACGTGGCGATGGCGGCGACGATCGCGTTGTATGAGCTTGCGGGAATCGGCGACTGAACTGAGAAAACACCAAGAGATGTCAAGCACAGTCGAGAAAATCCAACAGATTGAGAGCACCGGCGCAAAGGCGATCGGTTCGGCGGCGACGCTCGCCGAGCTCGAGGATGTGCGCATCGAGTACCTCGGCAGAAAAGCAGAGCTCGGCGCGATCCTGAAGTCGATCGCGACCCTCGCCCCCGAGGAGCGCGGTCCGGTCGGCAAGGCCGGCAACCAGGCGCGAACTGCGCTGGAAGCCGCGCTTGAGTCGCGCCGCGAGGAGCTGGAGGGCGCTGAGCTGACCCGCATGCTCGAAGAGGACCGGATTGATATCTCCCTGCCCGGCAGCCCTGTTTTCGGTGGCGGGGCGCTGCACCCGATCACCCGCGTGCGCCGCGAGATCGAAGACGTCTTCATCGGCATGGGCTACCAAGTCGCCGAGGGTCCCGAGGTCGAGAAGGTCCACTACAACTTCGACGCGCTCAACCATTCGCCAAACCACCCGGCGCGCGAGTGGACCGACACGTTCTACTTCCAGGACGACGTGCTGCTGCGCACGCACACCTCGCCGGTGCAGATCCGCGTCATGGAGCAGCAGCCGCCCCCGGTCTTCGTGATCGTTCCCGGCAAGGTCTACCGCCGCGACTCGGACGCCACCCACACCCCGATGTTCCATCAAATCGAGGGGCTTGCCGTGGATGAGGGCATCACCCTGTCGGATCTGCGCGGAACCTTGCTCGAGTTCGCGCGCGCGATCTTCGGCGAAGACCGCGACGTGCGCCTGCGCCCGCACTTCTTCCCGTTCACCGAGCCTTCTGTGGAGGTCGATGTCTCCTGCTTCAAGTGCTCCGGCAAGGGGCACCTCAAGGACGGATCCCGCTGCAACCTCTGCAAGGGAACAGGCTGGATCGAGATTCTCGGCTCTGGCATGGTCGACCCGAACGTTTTCTCCTTCGTGCGTGAGAGCGGATATGACCCGGAGACCGTCCAGGGGTTCGCCTTCGGCATGGGCGTCGAGCGGATCGCCTTCCTCAAGCACGGCATCCCGGACTTGCGGCTCTTCTATGAAAACGACTTGCGACTGCTGACGCAGTTCGAGGGCGGCGGCTACTGATGCGCGTACCACTCGAATGGCTGGGGCAGTACTGCGACTCGGGCTTGGATGTCGATCAGCTCGCGGAGCGTCTCGCGATGACCGGAACCGAAGTCGAGCGCATCGTGCGCCACGGGGCTGCATCTGACGAGGGTTTCGTGGTCGGCAAGGTGCTCGCGCGCGAGAAGCATCCGGACGCCGACAAGCTCAGCGTCTGCACGGTCGATGTCGGTGAGGATGCTCCCGCGACGATCGTCTGCGGGGCGCCGAATGTTGACGCCGGGCAGACCGTCGCTGTTGTGCGTCCCGGCGCCGTGATGCCAGATGGACTGAAGATCAAGAAGGCCAAGCTGCGCGGGGTGGAGAGCAACGGGATGATCCTCTCCGAGCGCGAGCTCGAGATCAGCGACGATCACGACGGAATCATGCAGCTCGAGGCGCACTTCGATGTCGAAGGCGTCGCCCCGGGCACCCCACTGTCCGAGGTGCTCGCGCCGGGCCAGGATGTGCTCGAACTTGAGATCACGCCGAACCGCCCGGATTGTCTGGGCGTCCACGGAGTCGCGCGCGAAGTTCACGCGGTCACCGGCAAACCGTTGGCTGAGCTAGAGGTCGGACCGGCGCCAGAGGGCGATGAGACGTTTGACATCACGGTGCAGGACCACGAACTCTGCCCGCGCTTCACGGCGCGCATCTTTCGCGACGTCAAAGTCGGGCCCTCACCGCTCTGGCTCAAGCGTCGTCTTTCTGCGGCCGGCCAGCGGCCGATCAACAACGTCGTCGACATCACCAACTACGTGATGTTGCTGACATCGCAGCCGATGCACGCGTTCGATCTCGACAAGATTCGCGGCGGCAAGCTGGTGATTCGTGCCGCGGAAGATGGAGAGACGATCACGACGCTTGATGATGTGGAGCGCGAACTCGACAACCAGATGCTGCTGGTCTGCGACGGAGAAGGACCGTCGGCGATCGCCGGCGTGATGGGAGGCCAGGTCAGCGAGGTCTCCGAATCTACGACCAACGTGCTGCTTGAGATCGCCTCTTGGAACGGTCCCAATATCCATCGCACGAGCCAGAAGCTCGGCCTGCGCAGTGAGGCAAGTGGACGCTTTGAGAAGGGTCTATCCCCGCAGTTGCCGCTCGAGGTTCAGGAAATCGCCACCAAGCTGATGGTCGAGTTGACCGGTGCACGCCTCGTGAGCGCGACGATCGACGTCGCCGGCGAGATTCCGCAACCCGAACCGATCGAACTCCGCGCATCGCGCGTTGAGGGATTGCTCGGCACCGCGATCCCGCTTGAGCGCTGCGCCGAGATCCTCGAGCGCCTCGACTTTGCTGTCGAAATCGGCGGGGACTCCCTGCGGGCGACTCCACCGCACTACCGCGCCGCCGACGTCACGCGCGAAGCCGACCTGATTGAGGAGGTGGCGCGGATCGAAGGCGTGGACAGCTTCCCGGCAACGCTGCCGTCCGCGCCGACGGCGATTGGAAGATTCTCGCGCTCGCAGAAGATGAAGCGCGGAATCGAAGATCAGCTGACGGCCCGCGGATTCAGCGAGGCGATCACCTGGAGCTTCAGTAGTGAAGAGGCACTGGCGCGTCTCGCGCCGGGCGGCTCGCTACCGGGCGAGCGCCTGCGTATCGCGAATCCGCTTTCCGAGGAGCAGTCGGTCATGCGCCCGCTGGTGCTCGGCGGCCTGCTCGAGGTGGCAAAGCACAACTTCGCGCGTGGCGCCGATGCGGTGCGGCTATTCGAGGTCGGCACGGTCTACGGCGGCACAGTCTCCGAACCGGTGGAGCACGCGACCCTGGCTCTGCTGCTCAGTGGATCGCCCCAGCAGCCAACCTGGCGTGCGGGGGAGCGAGAACCGGGCGACTTCTACGCACTCAAGGGCGCGATCGAAGGGGTCGCAGCGCTGACGGGCGTCGCGATCGGCTTCGATCAGCTTGACGGCTCAGAGCACCCGTACCTGATCCCGGGGCGCGCTGCGCGGCTGACGATCGACGGCGCGAACGCCGGCTTTCTGGGCGAGATCCACCCGCAAGTTGCCAAGGCTTTCGACCTCTCCGGTGGCGTCGCCGCCGAACTCGATCTCGACCAGCTGTCCGCCGCGCTGCCGGATCCGGTCACGTTCGAAGCCTTCTCCAGCTTCCCCCCGGCGCGCGAAGACATCGCGGTTGTCGTGCCGGCCGCAGTGGCGGCGGCGCAGGTCATCGACCTCGTGAATCAATCGGGCGGTAAGTACCTCACGGCCGCCAGCGTCTTCGACGTATTCGAAGGCGAGCAGGTCGGAGAGGGCAAGAAGTCGCTGGCGATTCGCCTGACGTATTCCGCGCCCGACCGCACCCTGACCGACAAGGAGACCGAGAAGGCTCGCCGTTCGATCACCAACAAGCTCGAGGAGATCGGGGGCGTGCTGCGTGGCTGAGCGCGATCACAAGGTCGCCGTACTTGGCGCGACCGGGTTCGCCGGAGCGCTTGCCGCAGACATCGTCTGGCGGCATCCGCTGCTCGAACTTGAGCTCGTCACGGCGCGCTCAGAGGCGGGCCTGAGACTTTCCGATGTTCACCCGCGCTACGACGTCTCACTCAAGCTCGAAGAGCCCGATCTCGACGCGGTGGCTGAGCGCACAGCATCGGCACTTGTCGCGTACCCGCACAAAGAAGCGGCGCCGACTGTCGCCGGGCTGATCGAGCGCGGCGTGAAGGTCGTCGACCTTTCTGCAGACTTCCGCCTCCCGCAGGATCTCTACGAGGAGTACTACCAATCGCACGAACGCCCGGATCTGCTGGGTCAGGCGGTCTACGGCCTCACCGAACGCCACCGCGAGCGGATCAAGGACACCGACCTCGTGGCGAATCCCGGTTGCAACTCAACCGCGGCGCTCCTCGCGCTCTACCCGGTCGCGAATCTGACTGACGACATCATTGTCGACATCAAGGCAGGTGTGTCAGGTGCCGGGCGCAAGGCCAACGACTCGACGCACTTTGTGAGCGTTGTCGAGAACCTGACGCCCTACAGCATCGGACGCCACCGTCACCGCGCGGAGTTGATCATGGAGCTGGGGGAGCAGCGCGTGAGCTTTGCCACCCACCTGATTCCGCTCGACCAGGGGATCATGGCCACGGTCTATCTGCAGCCGTCCGAGCCGATCAGCGACGAACAGCTGTTTGAGCGTTTCACCGAGTACTACGCAGGCGAGCCGTTTGTGCGCGTCGTCCAAGGCCCGCCAGGCGTGCGCGACGTGCGCGACACAAACTTCTGTGCGATTCACCCGTCGGTCGAGGTCGACACCGGGCGAGTCGTGGTCTACAGCGCGATCGACAACCTCTGGAAGGGCGCATCCGGCGCCGCCGTCCAGAACCTCAACGTGATGCTCGGGCTCCCCGAGGGCGCCGGGCTGCTCTCCGGCCAGGAGGTACCCGATGGAAGCGTCTGAGACAGCGCTTGAGTGTCCCTCGCTGTTTGAGAGCCGCTGGGTCGAGCTGCCTGACGGGGTAAGTGCGGTCGATCCCAACAGGCTTCCGGCCGGCTTTCGCGCTGGCGGTGTTGCCGCTGGGATCAAGCCCAGTGGCAAACCGGACTTCGCGATTCTTGTCAGTGACGTGGAGGAGACGGTCTCGGCGGCGCGCTTCACGGTTTCATCGGCCCCGGCTGCTCCCGTCCAGGTCTGTCGCACGCGCGTGGACCTTGCCGCGATCCGCGCCTGCGTCGTCAACAGCGGCAATGCCAACGCCGCCACGGGCCCGTTCGGCCGCGACAACGCCTTCTACATGCAGGGCGCCGGCGCGATGGCCTGCGGCGTCCCCGAGGGCCGCGTCGCCGTGGCCTCAACTGGCGTGATCGGCCGCCAGCTCGACACGCGCGCGGTCACGAAGGGCGCTTCGCTGGTCACGCGTGAGCTGAAGGCCGACAACGCGCTCTCGTTCGCCGAGGCGATCTGCACGACCGACCTTTGGATCAAGGCGGCGACGCTCGAGGTCGCGCTGCCATCTGGCACCGTCACGCTCTCGGCACAGGCGAAGGGCGCCGGAATGATCGCGCCGCTGCACATGCCTCACGCGACGCTGCTCGGCTTCGTCCAGACCGACGCGAAGCTGAGCGCGGCACAGGCCGACCAGTTGCTCGGCGCCGCTGTTGCGCAATCGTTTGACCGCGTTACGGTCGACGCGCAGCTCTCCACCAATGATTCGGTCTTCTTGATGTCCAACGGTGCCAGCGGAGTCGACGTCGCGCCGGGCTCGCAGGATGAAGAGCTCCTGGCAGCCGCGATCGACGCGCTGCTCAAGGGCCTCGCGATTTCGCTGGTGCGCGACGGCGAGGGTGCCGAGCGCATCGGTCGCATCACTGTCAAGGGCGGCGATCGAGCGCAGTGCGAGAAGGTCGCCCGCGCGATCGCCGACTCACCACTTGTCAAAACGGCGCTCAACGGCGGCGATCCCAATTGGGGCCGGATCATGCAGTCGGTCGGCATGGCGCTGGCCACGGGGCAGCCGGAATCGATCGGCATCGTGATCGAGGGCGTGCAGGTCGCCAGCAACGGCATCGCCGATCGCGTCGACCTCGAAGAGCTTGAACAGCTCGTCAGCGGTCGCGAGGTCGAGTACGAGGTCTCGATACCTGGCGAGGGCGCCGAGGCGACCGTCTACTTCAGCGACCTTGGTCACGCCTACGTGACGCTCAACGCCGAGTACACAACGTAAGGAGAGCGGATGCCGCGCGACGTCTCAACACTGCTCGAAGCACTTCCCTACATCCGCCAGTTCCACGGTCAGACGATCGTGATCAAGTACGGCGGGGCCGCAATGGTCGAGGACGAGCTGCGCGAGAGCTTCGCGCGCGACGTCGTGTTGCTGAAGTACGTGGGGATGCACCCTGTGATCGTCCACGGCGGCGGCAACGAGATCAGCGAGCACATGGGCAAGCTTGGGCTCGATGTCGAGTTCGTGGACGGGCTGCGCGTGACCGACCAGGAGACCGTCGACGTCGCAAAAATGGTGTTGATCGGAAAGGTCAACAAGGACATCGTCCAGCGGATTAACCGTTACGGACAGCTCGCGGTCGGAATCTCCGGCGACGACGGCGGGATGTTCCGTGTCTCGAAGGCGATGCCGGGCGGCAACGACGTCGGCTTCGTCGGCAAGGTCGACCACGTCAATCGCGGTCTGCTCGACCACATCCGCGACGACTACATCTCTGTGATCGCGCCGGTTGGTTCGGACCGCGACGGTCAGTCCTACAACATCAACGCCGACGAGGCAGCCGGGGCGGTGGCGCATGCCCTGGGCGCCAGCAAGACGATCTTCCTGACCGACGTCGCCGGCTGGCTCTCCGACGCCGACGACGCGGATTCCCTGATCAGCCAGACCACGACCGACGCGGTCGAGAAAGCGCTGCCGACGATCGAAGGCGGCATGAAGCCAAAGCTACAAGCCTGCATCGATGCGATCCGAGGCGGCGGAAGTTCGGCGAGCATCGTCGATGGTCGCGTGCCGCATTCGATCCTGCTCGAACTCTTCACCGACGAAGGATTCGGCACGCAGATAACGCCGGAACGCTGATGGCGCTTCCGCAGCAATATGGCGCCGATTCCGCCCAGTTCGCCAATTACGCGCGCTACGGGGTCGAGTTCGTGCGCGGCCAGGGCGTCCATCTCTACGACGCGGACGGCAATGACTATCTCGACTTTCTCTGCGGGCTCGGCGTCACGAGTCTCGGGCACTGCCATCCGGCTGTGGTCGCCGCAATCGAGCGTCAGTCCGCTCAGCTGATCCACACCTCGAACTTGTTCTGGAGCCCGCCGGCCGAAGAACTCGCACGCGCGCTGACCGAGCGGAGCTTCGCCTCCAACGTCTTCTTCTGCAACTCCGGGGCTGAGGCAAATGAGGCCGCGATCAAGCTGGCGCGCGCTCACGCCGTAGCGCGCGGGAGCAACGCCCGGGAGATCGTCGTGCTCGAGAATGCGTTCCATGGGCGCACGATGGGCGCGCTCTCTGCCACGCCGCAGGAGGATAAGCAGGCGCCGTTCACGCCGCTCGTGCACGGTTTTCGAACTGCCCCAAGCGATGACGCCGAAGCCCTGCGCGCCGCGATCACCCCCGACACCTGCGCCGTGATGCTCGAACCGGTGCAGGGGGAGGGCGGGGTCTTTCCGGTTCCGGACGATGTGCTGGTCGCCGCGCGCGAAGCATGCGACGCCGTCGGTGCCCTGCTGATATTCGATGAGGTCCAGTGCGGGATCGGGCGCACCGGTTCGCTGTTTGCCTACCAGCAGACGCCGGTCGAACCGGATGTGATGACGCTGGCCAAGGCGCTCGGTGGCGGACTGCCGATCGGCGCGATGCTGGCGGCAGGGCACTGCGCCGACGCGCTCCAGCCCGGCTACCACGGCTCGACATTCGGCGGCAATCCGGTCACCTGCGCCGCGGCGCTTGCGGCGTTTGAGCTGCTCTCCGACCCGGCGATCCACGCCGACGCGCGACTGCTCGGCGGTTATCTGGCCGCCGGCCTTGCTCCATTTGGCAAGGTGGTCGGCCGCGGGCTGATGATCGGGGTCGAAATCGATCCGGCAATCGACGCGCGCGAGATCGTCACGCGACTGCTGACCGAGCACCGCGTGATCGCCAACGCCACGGGTCCCTCGCGATTGCGCTTCCTGCCGCCGCTGATTGCCACCGAGGATGACGCCGATCGCGCGCTCGACGCGCTCGCGGCGGTCTGGCCGCGCTAGCGCTTTCCCTCAAGGAATCCGCGAATCATCCAGTCGGCGTGCGCTTCGAGGCGCTCCGGCGGATAGGCGACCGGGTCGGCCAGCGTCAAGTGGGCGTAGTGGTTGGCGATCGTGGAGAGGGAGGAGGCCGTCAGCTGCGGATCGTCACTCTCCGAGAGAATCGGGAGAACAGCTCCGGTCATCCGAGCCAGCAGCCGCTGCCTCGATTTCGTGAGCTTCTCGCGCAAGGGTTCCGGGGCGCCGTCGGGCTGCATCAGCACTAGTTGCCAAGTGGCCGGGTCGGCCGCAACTGCGCGGATGTAGTTGCGCACGCTCGCCAGCATCAGATCGTGTGACTCGGTCTCGGTGCTGGTCAGGGCGTCGGCCTCGCGAGCCCCGGTCTCGGCACGTTCGACCGCGCGATCGACAACGGCCGCCAAAAGGTCCTTCAGGTCTTCGAAGTGCTGGTAGACGACGGCGCGAGTGATCCCCGATCGCTTGGCCACCGCGTCGATCGAGACGTCATGGAAGCCGCGCTCAAGAACGAGTGCGGAAGCGGCGTCAATCAACTGCTCGCGCCGCGCGGGAGCGCTCATCCTTGTCTGAGTGTGTTCCTGCTGGTTCATCAGTTTTGGTCGGTCGAATAACGAGGGTAAGTCAGACGGGCTGTTCCCTATCGGCACGCCGGTCGCAATCTTCTAGTCTGCCGCCCCATGAGCGACCGATCACCTGCCGACATCGTCACCACTTCATATGAGGCGCGCCCGGAGGACGTGAACCGCGTTCTGCTGCTGTATTCGGGCGGGCTTGACACGTCGGTGATGCTGCACTGGATTCAGGCCAACTACGACGCCGAGGTCTACGCGCTCTGCGTCAACCTGGGGCAGCCCAAGGAAGATTTCGACGTTGTGATCGGCAAGGCGTTCGACCTTGGCGCCAAGGCGTGCGACGTCGTTGACGCCCGCGAGGAGTTTGCCGAGGAGTACGTGCTGCCGGCGATCAAGGCCAACGCGCTCTACGGCGGCGGCTACCCGCTCTTCACTGCGCTCGGCCGGCCGCTGATCGCCAAGCTCGCAGTTGATTACGCGCGCAAATACGACTGCGACACGATTGCCCATGGTTGCACCGGCAAGGGGAATGACCAGGTGCGCATCGAGGGAACGGTCGCGACGCTCGCGCCCGAGATCAAGACGCTTGCGCCGGTGCGCAACTGGCAGATGGGACGCGAGGAAGAGATCGAGTACTGCCGTCAGCACGGCATCAAGATCGCCGGCGGCACCGAGGCGGCGCCGTATTCAATCGACGACAACCTCTGGGGCCGCTCTTCCGAGGGCCGCAGCATCGAGGATCTCTCCGCCGCGCCGGAGCCGGACGTGTTCCAGTTGGTGACCCGCCCGGAGGAGGCCCCCGACACGCCGGTGGACGTCGAGATCGGCTTTGAAGCCGGGCGGCCGGTTTCGTTGGATGGCGAGAAGCTGGAGCTTGTGCCGCTGATCGAGAAGCTCGGCGAACTCGGCTGTGCGCACGGGGTGGGAATCGTTGACCACATCGAGGACCGCATCGTCGGTCTAAAGGTTCGTGACATCTATGAAGTTCCCGCCGCGACGATCGTTCTGACGGCGCACAAGGAACTCGAGAAGCTCGTCTGCACTTCGCATCAGAACCAGTTCAAACCGCAGCTCGACAACCAGTGGGCCTACCTCGCGTATGCGGGCCTCTGGTGGGAGCCGCTGCGCGAGGACCTCGACGCCTACATGGAAAATGTCAACCGGCAGGTCACCGGGGCAATCACGGTGCGGCTCTTCAAGGGCTCGGCCACGGTGGTGCGCCGTAGCTCGCCGAACGCCGTCTACGACCAGGAGCTGGCAGGGTTTTCAGAATCTGGCGGACTCTTCAGTCAGCAGGCAAGCCCGGGCTTCATCGAGCTTTGGACCCTACAGAGCCGGATGGCGTACCAAGTTAGAAGCAGGAAAAACGGCTGAAGTGGGCGAAATAAGCGGTAAATCCGGGTTTTTCCTAATGCCCGGGACTTTTCCGCCGACAGGTTTGTGTAGTATCCCGAACTTCTAGAACGACAAACAGCAGCCTAACTGCGCTTCCACTGCTCGGATGTGGAACGCAGACCGGGGAACCATCGGAAATCAATGAGTTCCTGGGGCTAATCGGCACGATCCCTGTATCAAGCCGAGGCGCAAGCTCCTTTCGCGCCAGCCCGTCAGCTAACCCGGTAGGCACACGAAGGAGGCTGAATGCCGCTAAACACGCACATACTCGGACATAAGCGAAAGCGATCCTCACTGGATCTCCTTATCGCCGGTGTCGTCATTGCAGCCGTAGCGCTGCTTGCCCTCTCGATTCGCGCCTCGGTGGCAACCGCCGACACCGCAATCCCAGCCAACAGCGGCGGAGCGGGCTTCCAGGCCACTCCGGCCACCACTCCCGGTCTCCGCGCCAAGATCTCTTCGGACGGCCGCACCGCACTCGCCCCGGACAACGCTCCGCAGGCCGTCAAGGACGCAATCGCTGCGGCCAACCGCATCACCCGCAAGCCCTACATCTACGGCGGCGGGCACGCCACATTCAAGAAGATCGCCAAGGGCTATGACTGCTCGGGCACCGTCAGCTTCGCGCTGGGCAACGCCGGTCTTCTCAAATCACCGCTCGACTCGAGCAGCTTCATGCGCTGGGGCAAGGCCGGCAAGGGCAGCTGGATC
>CAZRAA010000064.1:0-11281 GCA_964597975.1 uncultured Thermoleophilaceae bacterium
GAACTTCACGACACGACCGAAGTCTTCAATCCACTGCTCGAGTTTGCTGCGTACGGCGACCATCTTGACCTAACGGATCTGAGTTATCTCGGGGTGTGTCGCGAGAAGCGCTTGGGTGAACACGTAGTTGAACGCAAAGACGCCGATCAGTGAGATCACGACGGCTTGGTTGACCGCGCGCCCGACACCCTCGGCTCCACCCTTGGCGTTCATCCCCTTGTGGCAGCAGATCACGGCAATGATCGCGCCGAAGATCGTGGTCTTCACCAGCGAGCCCCATAGGTCTGTGACCGAAGCGTTCGTGAAGAACGTCGCCCAGAACGGACCCAGCGGCGCGCCATTGACCACGGTCGCGATCACGCCGCCGGAGACTCCGAGCATCAGCGCGAAGACATCGAAGAGTCCAGTGAGAATCATCAGCGCAAAGAAGCGCGGGACTACAAGGTTCTTGATCGCGTCGACTCCGAGCACTGCAAGTGCGTCGAGTTCGTCGCGGATCTTGCGCGCGCCGAGGTCGGCGGTGATCGCGGTGCCGGCGACGCCAGCCATCACGACCGCTGTGACGAACGGCGCGAATTCACGGATCGACGCCAGCACGAAGAAACCGCCCAGGCGGTCGATCGACCCGAGGATCGTGAAGATGTTTGCGGCCTGAAGTCCCGGAGCGCCGTAGCCGAGCGCCACGGTCGAGATGATCAGCGGGAACCAGCAGAGCTTGAGAGCAAAGAGGAACTGCTGCACGAATTCGCCGCCGTACGGGTACGGCGGCTTGACGGCAGAGACCATCGTCTTGCCCGCGAGGATGACCATCTCGCCGATCTCGGCGAGAAATTCCCTGGCTTGCTCATACGCGCGTGACGCGTAGTTCAAAGCACCGCTCCGTCCACAGCAGCCGTCAACGCGGCCTCCCTTTTCGCTCTCCCACAGGTTGCCCGAACACCGTTGCGTTCGCTCCTATGCAACACCACGGGGTCGGTCCCCAAGTTCCGTCGGAGAATCATATCTAGGCGTTTTCCTCCGCTTGCGTTGAATCCTGCACCAACGCGCCGTTTGAGCGGCTTGCCGTCAAGCCTGGTGGTATCGTGCGAGCGGTTTACGACGGTGGAGGAAACTGAGCACATCCGACGTTCGAAGCGACCGCTGCGCGTATTCGCAGTGGCGCTGCTGTCCGTCTTCGCGCTCGTACTTTCCGGCTGCGGGGACGAGAAGTCACAGTCGGCAAACGCACCGAGCGGTACATGGAAGGTCACCGTGGTCGACTGGAAGTTCGCCAAGGACCAGCCGCTTGGCCAGCCGCAAGACTTCACGGTTGTCGTACGAAACGACGACTCACGCCAGATCCCTCAGCTGATTCTCACGATCTCGGGACTCAAGACAGTCGTGTACCAGCCGGGTGCGGCGTCTGCCGTGCGACCGATCTGGTTGCCGAAGGAAGTTGCCTACGCGAACATCACGCCGTACAACTCGACGCTCTCGACGAGCTACAACCTCGGGCCCCTTGACCCGGACGAGACCGCGACTTACACTGTGAATCTCACGCCGCTTAGGCGCGGATCGCACGAAGTCGGATACCGGCTCGCACCGGACCTCTTCGGCGACAACAAGATCGTCAACGCTGCCGACGGATCGGATGCAGCGGAGACGAGGACGGTCGCGATCAACCCGACGCCCGTCTTTGACGAAGAAATATTCAAGGACTGAATTCCCCCGAAGGGCGCATGATGCGCACGAAGTTCACACTTATCCCCCTGGCGGCCGTGCTCTGCGCGCTCAGCTACGCGACCCCGGCGTCCGCGCAAATCGAGCTGTTTGCAAGCACGCCCAACGGCGCGGCGACCGACTTCGTGCTTGGTGCTTCGAACATCGTCTCGCTGCGCGGCACGCTTGATGCGCCGTCCGGTGGCCAGACACTCAAGGTGCGTCAAGTCGACAGCGACCAGAGTTGTCCAACCGCGACCGGCAACACCGTGCCAATCAGGTCGACTTTCACTGCGTACGTCGGATCGCAGGGCGAGTTGCCGAAGATCAACGTGAGCAGCGCGATCGATTCAAGCGCCCGCACTTCGCGCTTCTGTATCTACGCTTACTACGACGTCGCCCCAGGCGGCGAGGCTAATCCGAACACCTCCTACTCGCAGCTGATCACCTTCCGCGACGCCGCCGACTCCTTCAACTGGTTCGATGTCGCATCGGCGACGTCGCCCGAGCTCCCCTACTTCGCCTTCAGCGGACACAGCGAAACACGCAGCGCGATCCTCGTCTCGTTCGTCCCGCAGCGCGGCGGCTGCCCGGCGACATTCCCGGGAGGACCGGGCGCGATCAACTTCGGCCCGCCGAGCGACTACGACTTCCTCCTTCACGGCCAGGCCTCGGTGGCGATCGGCTTCTGGCGCGCCTGCGGGTATTTCCAGGTCGGCTCGACCACCGTGCTCGGCAAGGACACGAAATTCAGCCGTGCGCCGCGCGGTGGATGGCGACCCGGCTACAACATCAAGAAGGGCACGTTACGCGCAAAGCGTGGCGCCTGGTCGATCGGTACCGCGAGCTGTCCCGGTACCTGCCGCATCTCGATCGTTGCGAAGAAGGGCTCCAAGATCCTCGCCAGGGGATCGTCCCGCGGAGGCAGGCTCAGCATCAAGGCCAACGCCGCCGGGCGCAAGGCCGCCAAGCGCGGCGTGAAGGCGCGCGTCACTCTGACAAGCACGATCGATCAGTCGATCGTCTCGCGCTCAGCGAAAGTCACGCTGCGCTAGCCAGCGTCTGGCGCCCGTCAGGCTGAGGCGAGCTTGACGTCGAGGGCGTAGGAGTCGAGCAGCTCGTCCGGCGTGGTCGGCTCGGACGCGTCCTTCAAGGCCTGGAGCTGCCCCGCCATCGTCGGCTTCTCGTGCTTGTAGAAGATGCCGAGAGCCATCGGATCGTCGAGCGCCTGCGCGAATGCCGCCGCGCGGTCGGTCGGGTCGTGGGTCTCGTCGAGCTGGGTGACCTCGTCCTTCCAGATCTGCGTCGTGTTGTTGAACGAGGTGCAGGGTGAGTACGCATTGATGAATGAGAACCCCGGGTTGCGGATGCCGGCCAGCACGAGCTCGGTCAGCTCCTTGGCGCGAAACGATGCGCCGCGCGCAACGAAGGAGGCGTCCGCGGCGATCGCCGTCGCCATCGTGTTGAGCGGTTGCTCGACATTCCCGTAGGGCGAAGAGGGAGATTTCTGCGCGTGCAGCGAGGTCGGCGAGACCTGCCCCTTGGTCAGGCCGTAGATCTCGTTGTCCATAACTATGTAGGTGATGTCGACGTTGCGGCGGGCCGCGTGCGGGAAATGCCCGCCGCCGATCGCGAAGCCGTCACCGTCGCCGCCGACCGCGACAACTTCAAGTTCGGGGTTGGCCATCTTTACGCCCATTGCCGTAGGCAGGGCGCGGCCGTGCACGCCATGGAATCCGTAGGTCGTGACAAAGCCCGGGAAGCGGCTTGAGCAACCGATGCCCGACACCACGACGGTCTTGTCGGGGTCAAGGTCGAGCTCGGCGAACGCACGGTAGGCAGCGGCGAGCACGCCGAAGTCGCCGCAGCCCGGGCACCAGATCGGCTTGAGGTCGGACTTGAAATCCTTCGCGTCGCGTGGCATCGCGTGTTCCTGCCTCCTAGGCGACGGCTCTCGCCGCAGTCGGTATCTGTTGCTCGATGAAGTCGGCGATCATCGCCGCCGTGAACGGACGACCGGTGATCTGAGTCTGAGAAATCACTTCGACGCCGCAGTCGGCGCGCACCATCCGCGCGAACTGCCCGGAGTAGTTGACCTCCGGCACAACGATCGTGTCCATCCCCTCGGCCCATTCTTTGATCCGCGCGACAGGTAGCGGGCAGAGCACACGCGGGTAGAAAGTGCCGGCGCTGATACCCCGCTCGGAGAGCATCTCGGCCGCCTCGATCGCGGCGCCTTCGGTCGACCCCCACCCGAGGATGCCGACCTTCGCCTGCTCGGGTCCGGTGGTCGTGACGCGGCTCGACTCGGCCAGCGGCTGGAGCTTGGTGAAGCGCTTGCTCTGCATCGCCTCGTGCAGCTCGGCGGTGTATCCGGGGTGGCCGAGTTCGTCGTGCTCGATGCCGGTCGAGACGTACGCGCCCGGCGTGCCGGGAATCGACATCGGCGAGACGCCGCTCTCGGTCAGCGCGTAACGCCGGTAGCGCTGATCGGAGTCGTCGAACACGGAATGCGGATCGGCCGGCCGCACGCGATCCTCAACTGGAATCCGCGAGAGGTCCGGGCGGTCGACGGTCTCAAGACGGTGGGAAAGCGACTGGTCGGAAAGCAGGATCACCGGCACCTGGTAGGTCTCGGCGGCGTTGAATGCTTCGACCGTACAGTCCAGGCAGTCGTCGACCGTGGTCGGCGCGATCACCACACGCGGCGCTTCGCCGTGCGATCCATAAACAGCTTGGTTGAGATCGCTCTGCTCGGTCTTGGTCGGCATGCCGGTCGATGGCCCGGCGCGCTGCGCGTCGATGATCACAGCCGGGATCTCAGCGGTTCCGGCAAGTCCGATCAGCTCAGCCATCAGCGAGAGTCCGGGCCCGGAGGTCGCGGTCATCGCCTTCGCCCCGGTGAAGCTGGCGCCGAGCACGGATGCCAATGCGGCGATCTCGTCCTCGGTCTGGATCACGACGCCGTCCATCCGCGGTAGCCGCGATGCGAGTGACTCGAGAATGTCCGAAGCCGGCGTGATCGGGTAGCCGGCGTAGTACTTGAGGCCGGCGTGGAGCGCACCGGCGACGATCGCCTGGTTGCCCGAGAGCAGAATGCGATCGCGCTCGGGCTCGCCCGGCTTGATCACGTTGCAGACGTCGGGCAGGTTCTCGCGCGCGTGGGCCTCGCCCGCCCGCAAGGAGTTGATGTTCGCCTCGCCGACGTCGCCCTTGTGCGCGTAGCGCTTGAGGATCAGCGCTTCGATCTGCGACGGATCGATGTCGAGCAGGCCGCAGACCATTCCGACGATCACCATGTTCTTGCCGCGGCGCGAGCCGCCGGCCTCCTCGGCGATCTGGCTGAACGGGACCTCGAAGGAGCGGCCGGCGAATTCGTCGCTGACCTTGCACGACTCGGCGTCGGCTATCACGATCCCCTCGGCGCCCACCGTCTCGTGCTGGAGGTCGAAGCCCTCCTGGTTGAAGCAGACCAGCAGGTCGGTCTGATTGCCGATCGACTTGATGCGCTCGGCGCCGATTCGCACCTGGAACATGCATGGCCCGCCCTTGATCTCGGCGGGGTAGGTACGGAAGGTCAGGCCCCAGTAGCCGGCCCGCGCTGCGCCGGTGGTGAGGATGTCTCCGCCGGAAATGACGCCTTCACCGGACTCGCCGGCTAGTTGAAGCGTGATGTCGGGCAGCGCCATATGTCGCTACCTCAGCAGAAGGGGTTTTGTGATGAATCGTTCATCGATACGCGGCAGTAGCCGCTGCGCTCGAATATAGCGAGGGCGCCCGCGGCCAAATCCAGTGAAAGGATCGACGAACGCGGCCGAATCTTTAGCCACTGCTGCGAGCCCGCGGGCGGAGGTCTGGATTAATCCAGACCTCCGCCCGGAGAAGAAAAACGAACGCCCCAGACCTTGCGGCCCGGGGCGCTCGCCCACCATCCATCCAGGAGTGGGGTTCTAGACCCCGGAGGGAATCTCCTCAGCCTCGTGGGACTGCAGCACGGTCGCGCCGCGCTCACCGGTGCGGATGCGAATCGCGTCCTCGATGTTGAAGACGAAGATCTTTCCGTCTCCAACCTCGCCGGTGCGGGCGTGCTTGAGGATCACCTCGACCACGGTGTCGACTTCGCCGTCGTCGACCCCGCACTCGATCTTGAGCTTCGGGCGCAGGTGGATCACCAACTCCGAACCTCGGTAGGACTCTGTGATGCCCTTCTGTCGGCCCGAGCCCTTGACGTCAACAATCGTCAAGCTCGGGATTCCGGCGTCGAGCAGTTCCTTGCGGATCGACTCGAACGCTTCGTGCCTGATGTATGCCTCGATCTTTTTCATCGTTGATCGATGCTCCTTTCTAGGCCTGGGCGCCGGCCGGCTCGGCGGGCGGGGTTGGTTTTGACAGGACGCTTGATGCATGGGTCGGGGTGCCCGGCATTCCGCTGCCGACCAACTCGGAAGCGGGGATGAACTGCTCCGGGTAGCCGTACATGCCGTGCTCGGAGATGTCCAGACCGGCGTCTTCTTCAGCTTCGGTGACGCGCATACCGATCGTGGCCTTGATCACGTAGAAGACGATCAGGCTGATCACGAAGACGAACGCGAATGTCGCCACCGTGGCGAGCGCCTGAACGCCCAGCTGGTGGAAACCGCCGCCGTACCAGAGACCGGCCGTCTGACCGGTGACCTCGGGCTGGTAGAGGAACTCGGGGAACGTGAAAATTCCGCAAGCGAGGACGCCCCAGATTCCGGCGAGGCCGTGAGCGCTCAGCGCGCCGACCGGGTCGTCGATCTTGAGCTTGTCAAACAACAGGACGCCGAGGACGACGATGATTCCGGCGATGAAACCGATCACAACGGCAGGCCAGACGATGACGTAGCCCGAAGGCGCCGTAATCGCGACCAATCCGGCGATCAGGCCGTTGCCGACCATGCCGATGTCGATCGTCCTCTGTGTCAACAGCGACGTGATGAACGCACCGAGGATTCCGAAGAGACCACCGGCGAGGGTGACGACTGCGATCTCCGGCACGCGGTTGTCGGCCGCGAGCTCAGATCCCGGGTTGAATCCGAACCAACCGACGAGCAGGATGATGCACGCGAGACCAAACCACGGCATCGAGTGCCCTGGAATCGCCTGCGGCTTTCCATCCACGTATTTGCCCTTCCTGGCCCCGAGCACGATCGTGGCCGCAAGGCCCGCGGTCGCACCGCATAGGTGGACGACTCCGGAGCCGGCGAAATCCTGAACGCCGTTCTGGAAGAGCCAACCTCCACCCCAGCTCCAGTGAGCCACGATCGGGTAGATGATCGCCGAGAAGATGGCGCCGTAGATGATGTAGGTGCTGAACTTGATGCGCTCGAGCGTGGTGCCCCAGACGATCGCCAGCGAGACAGCGAGGAATGCATACTGGAAGATCCAGAAAGACCACTCGCTGTAGACGGATTCGTCGCTGGCGGTCTGCATGCCACCGACACCGATGTTCGAGAGGAACAGGTTGTCGAAGTTGCCGGAGAAGCCCGGCGCCGTTTCGGCACCGCCATTGGAGAACGAGAGCGAGTAGCCGATGATCCAGTAGAACAGACCGGCGACGGCCATGTTCGTGAGAATCTTCGCCACCACGGTTCCGACGTTCTTGCCACGCGAGAAGCCGATCTCAAGGAACGCGAATCCCGCCTGCATGAAGAGCACCAGCACCGCGGCGATCAGCAGCCAGAGCGAGTTCAGGTTGTATTGGACCACCGCGTCAGCGGCCGGTTCCGCAGCGAGCGCCGACGATGGGAGCAACAGCGCTCCCAATGCGGCGACGGCCGCCATGAGGATGAATGACTTACGTTTCATTTGAGCGGAATGCCCCTTTCGATCAACGCGGCTTCCGAGGGTGTTCAGGCTGGTGCGGCCGTCCCGGAACGCGGGTTTCGTGAATACGGGAGCAAATTACGTTCGCGAGGGCGATCGATCGTTATACCGATGGCGAAAATCCCGCTGTCACGGTTGGACAATGGCGAAATCGCGCGCAGCAAAGCGCTTGTGTATGCGGTTCTAGGCTGCTTCGCCAGCTCGAATGCGAGCAAGGCGTTCGGCCCTGCGTCGCTCCAGCGACTTGCGCAAAAAGAAGTAGGAAACGCCCTCGAGCGCACCAAGAACCAGGACCGCAGCTAGCCACCCGCCCGGTTGCTGAAGGATCAGCCCGACAATCAGCAAGGCCACGGCCACCGCGCCCACGGTCATCGTGCGCTTGAGGCTGCGGTATTCCTTCTCTGCAGTGGCTATCCGCTCTTCGACCGTGGGGTCGACCGGCTCAGAATCGCGCTGACGGCTGCGTTTACCCATCGGCGGCGAGATTAGCGGAGGCACGTAATTCAAGACCAGCTCGGCCTCTACCCTTCAACCCCATGGCAGGGCCCCCGCAGGACAAATGGGAGTACGCGACCGTTCGTGTCACCGGGCTGGGCGCACGCTCGGAAAAAGGTCACGTGTACGCCAGGGCGGCGAGCGCGGTCCCATTCGAGGATTTTGAGATCGCGCCAACGACATTCGAAGCCGGCGGTTCGCACGTTATTTGGAACACGCAGGCGGAAGTGCGCGTTCTTGATCTAATGGGGAGTGCTGGATGGGAGCTGGTTGGCCCCCCGACGGTCGAACGTGAGGCGACCTCGATCGGCAATGAGACCCATACGGCCGCGAGCAAGTACGAGTACTACTTCAAACGCCGATCTCGCCCCGAAAGCAAACCGGAGTGAACTTCATGCCCGGTCAACCCCCTGGCCACGTGCCTGGGATTCACATTCCCGGCACGATCGTGCCGATCGCTGCGGCACACGCAATGAATGCCGAGCACGAGCGCCTGGCGGCCGAGCGGGAAGCGAGCGCGCGACTGGCCGAGGAGAAACTCGAAGCGGTCCGTCGCGAGCAATCCCGTGCGGCCTTGATTTTGCTGCTGGGCTGACGGCCCATCCGATTCCCCAGTATCGGCGCGGGCCCGCGCGGCCCTCATCACTCCGGTTATACGAACGTTAGGCAGGGCTTGATGCGACAGCCTGTCCGTCGACCTCAACCTCGACGGCCCCTTCGCGCGGGTCGTCCAGCAGTTCGGCGCGCACAGCCGGGTCGCGCTCGGTGCCCTTGATCAATTGGTCTGGCATTTTCACGCCCGGCGCCGGCAAGAAGCCGCTCCGCGTTCCGTAGTAGACGGCCTGCGGGTGATACGCGATGATCGCGACGGTGCTCTGCTCGGGCTCGACGGCGAAGCCGCCCGAGAGTCGCATGCCGATCTCACCTGCCTCCAGCAGGCGGAAGACCTTCTCGTGCTCGGACTGCTCGGGCACGGCCGGGTAGCCCCATGAGTAGCGGCGTCCCTGGGTCGGTTCGGCGCCGAGATCCTCGCGGACCTTGGCGTGGAGCCACTCGGAGAGACCTTCGGCGGTCTGCACTCCGAGGCCGTGCACAAAGAGCTGCTCGGCGAACTCGCCGTCGTCTTCGAGCTTGGCCATCAGCTCAGTGACCTCATCGCCGACGGTTACCGCCTGCAGGGCAACCACGTCGTACTGACCGTTCTCCTCAACCCACTCCTTGGGTTTGTAGAAGTCGGCAAGGCAAATGCGATCGTGCTTGGGCTGACGGGGGGCGACGAGCTTCTCGATCACACGTGCTTCTGAGACCGGCTTCTCACGATCCTCGGGGTCGACGACGTAGATTTCGTTGCCCACCGAGTAGCAAGGGAAGTAGCCGAGCTTTGTCCGCGGGTGCAGATACGTCTGCTCCTTCCACATGCGTTCGAGCCGCGGCTGGAAATCCTCGCGCAGGAGCTTCAAGTACTCGTTGTTGTCCATCCCGCGACCACCCCAGTGCAGCTTGTAGAGCACGTGGGTGTCGAGGTGGTTGTAGACCCCGTCGAGCGGCACTTCAATCTCGCGCTGACCCCAGAACGGCGGCTCGGGGATCGGTGTCGAGGTGTCGACCGCGCTGCGCACGGAATCGTCGGTCGTTGGCGGTCCGTCGTCGACCTTCTCAATCTCGTTGCGAGCGTCGGCGGCGGCCTCCGCAACTTGACGCACGAGCGCCTCGCGCTGGTCTTCTTCGACCAGTTGATCCATCACCGCAAGGCCCTCGAAGGCGTCCTTGCAGTAGAAAACGCCGGGCTCGTAAATCGTGTCGTCCTCCTTGCCGTTCACGTAGCTGGCGCGGTAACCAAACTTGCGGTTGATCGCAGCGCCACCGAGCAGCACCGGGAACTTGAGGCCCTGACGGTGCAGCTCCTGAACGGCCAGCGGCATCTGCTTTGAGGTGGAGACGAGCAGCGCCGAGAGACCGATCGCGGTTGCGTCGTTCTCCTTGGCCGCATCGACGATGTCGCCGACTGGCACCTGCTTGCCAAGGTCCACGACCGTGTAGCCGTTGTTGGTGAGAATCGTCTTGACGAGGCTCTTGCCGATGTCGTGGACATCGCCGAAGACGGTGGCGAGCACGACGACACCCTTGGTGTAGCCCTCGATGCGGTCCAGATAGTTCTCCAGACGCGCGACGGCCTTCTTCATCACCTCGGCCGATTGCAGCACGAATGGCAGGATCAACTCGCCTGCGCCGAACTTGTCGCCGACTTCTTTCATCGCCGGCAGCAGCACTTCGTTGAGCGTCGGAACGGCGCCAATCTTCTCGACCGACTTGTCGATCCAGTCCTCAACGCCCTCCTTCTTGCGGCGCAGGATGTGAAAGTGCAGCGCCTCCTCGGGCTCCATGCCCTCGGTCGGATCGGCCGCCTCGGCGAGGTCCTCTTCGCCCTTGCCCTCGAAGTGCTCGATGAAGTTCTGCAGCGCCTCGTCGGAGCGGTTGAATACGAGGTCGTCTGCGAGCTTGCGCTCTTCTTCGCTGATCTCGCCATAGGGCGTGATGTGGACCGGGTTGACCATCGCAAGGTCAAGGCCCGCTTCAACGCAGTGATGCAGGAAGACACTGTTGAGCACGGCGCGCGCGCCGGGGCTCACGCCGAAGGAAACGTTCGAGACGCCGAGCGAGGTCTTCACATTCGGGAGCGCTTGCTTGAGTGCCCTGATGCCTTCGATCGTCTCGATCGCACTGGTCCTCCACTCCTCGTCGCCGGTCGTGAGCGTGAAGGTCAGGAGGTCGAAGATCAGCACCTCTTCGTCTAGGCCGTGCTCGCCGCAGGCGAGTTCGTGGATGCGCTTTGCGATCTCAACCTTGCGCTCGGCCGTCTTGGCCATGCCGACCTCATCGATCGTCAGCGCGATCACGGCTGCGCCGTGGTCGATCGCAAGCGGCACGACCGTATCGAGCTTGTCGCGGCCGGCCTCGAGGTTGATCGAGTTGATGATCGCGCGGCCGGGGGTCTGCTCGAGCGCCTGCTTGATCACTTCGGGCTCGGTGCTGTCGATCTGCAGCGGCGCCGGTTGCGTGAGCGAGACGCGGCGCGCGACCTCCTGCATCTGGTCGCCCTCGTCATCGGGCCGTTCTGTGAGCGCGACGCAGAGGTCGAGCACGTGGGCGCCGAAGTTGACCTGGTTCTCGGCGACCTCGACGAGCCCGTCGTAGTCGTCGGCCAGCAGCAGCTCCTTGGCCGCGCGCGAACCCTGCGAGT
>CAZRAA010000065.1:0-11218 GCA_964597975.1 uncultured Thermoleophilaceae bacterium
GGGTCCACGAGCACGAGCTTGACGTCATTTGGCGTCGAGCCGAGCAGGATCGAGCAGAGCAGAGTGTTGATGCATCCCGACTTGCCCGCGCCGGTCGTACCCGCCACAAGCAGATGCGGCATCTTCGCAATGTCGGTCCCGATCGCCTTGCCGGCGATGTCCTTGCCCAACCAGACAGAAACGGGAGACCAGTCCTTGGGCAGCGGTTGGTAGACATCCCCCAGCCGAACCATCGCGCGGTTGATGTTGGGCACTTCGACGCCGACGGCCTGCTTGCCGGGAATCGGGGCAAGGATGCGGATGTCCGTACTCGCCAGCGCGTAGGCCAGATCGTCCTTGAGGTTTGCGACCTTCGACATCTTCGTTCCGGGTGCCAGTCGCAGCTCGAAGCGCGTGACGTGCGGGCCGGCGACGGTTCCAACCAGCGTCGATTCGATGCCAAAGTGGTTGAGCGCCTCGACAAGCTGCGTGGCGACCTTTTCTTGGGCGGCCTTGCTGTTTTTCTGCGGCTTGCTGCTGGATCGCTCGAGCACCTTCGCCGACGGGCGACGATAGGCAATCTCCTCAGCTTCCGTCACGTTGGCGGCGCGGCCCACGCGGATCGGCACCTCTTCGCCGGGGTCGGGGATCGCGATTGGCTCTGGTTCGACTTCGGGCGCAACAAGCTCTACGTCAGACTCGGGAAACTCGGACTCGCTCGGTTCATCGTCTTCGATTTCCGGCAGCTCCTCCTGCACCGGTGCAGCCTCGACGTGAGTCGCGCGCACGACCGGCTCGACTCCGGCCGGCTCGGGAGGAAGGACGTCTTCCCGGGCACGTGCGGCCGGCTGGCGCATGCGCTTGGCAGCAGTTGTCTCGGCCCGAGGTGTCGCCTGCGGGTGACGGAAGCGGTCGATCGCCTCCAGTGACCTGCGGCCGATCTCAACCAGCGGCACGCCCGAGAGCTGCAGCAGACCGATCACAAAGAGCGCGAACGCGACGACGGCGGCGCCAGCGGTCCCGACAAGCTTGGCCACCGGCCAGTAGAGGGCTTCGCCGATCAAGCCACCGTGCCCCTTGTACCAATCCGGAGAGAAAACCAAGTGCTTGGCCGGCTCATCGGCACCGAGCCCCATTACGCCCGCGCTCAAGCCAAGCAGAATTCCTGCGCACATCATCGTTACTGCCGGCCAGCGAAATGCGCCTTCAGGCAACGCCGGACGGAGAATCGCGACGAACCCGGCCGCCGCCAGGCCAAGTGGGACCAGGTATGCACCGTGGCCGATCAGGTAGAGAAATGCCGTGGCGATTGCGTCGCCGAGCTTGCCGCCCTGCCACCCGAAGTAAAGGACAAACGCAAAGAAGACCGCAGCCGCCATCAGACCCAGACCGATTGCGTCGAGCCGTTGCTGATCGGTCAGCTGCGCTCCGCGCGATGCCTGCGGCGCGCGAGCAGGTGCTTTGCGCGGTTTGGCGGGTTGTTTACGCGCGGCCGGACGAGTCTTGGCAGTCGCGCGCGACTTGCCTGTGTTCTTCTTCACTTTTGTCGCCATAGGTGCTTGGCGACTTGCTTCGACGGGGCTGCCGTCAAACCTCCACGATGACCGGCAACACCATCGGCCGGCGCTTCGTCCGCTCGTAGACAAAACGTGCGACATCGTTGTGCAGCTTCTCGCGAAGCTCCGATTCGGCGACGCCCTCGCTCCCCTTCACCTTCTTGGAGAGATCGGCGATCGACGTCTCGACCGTCAAGCGGAGATCATCGATCATTTCGTCTGCATCGTCCATGAACGGAACGCCACGGAAAATGACCTCCGGATCGCCGACCGATTCACCACTGGTTTCTGACACCGTCGCCACGACAATGAAGACGCCGTCATTACTCAGCATGCGGCGATCGCGCAGCGCGACATCCTCAACGTCACCGACCTCAAGGCCGTCGACGAAGATCACGCCGCTCTTGACACGCTCGCCGACGCGCGCGCCGTTCTCATCGATCTCAAGCGGAAGTCCGTTCTCAAGGCGGAAGATGTCCGATGGGTCGACCCCGACTTCCTCCGCCAGCCTCGAGTGCAGAACCAGCCGCTGGAAGTCGCCGTGGATCGGCATCACGTAGCGCGGCTTGGTGAGGTTGATCATCATCTTCAGTTCTTCGCGGTAACCGTGACCGGAGGCGTGAATCGGAGCATCCTTGGCCGTGATCACCGTCGCACCGATGTGGAAGAGCCGGTCGATCGTCTCGTTCACCGCGCGCTCGTTCCCCGGCACCGGTGAGGCCGAGAACATCACGGTGTCGCCCGAGTGCAGCGTGATCTGCGGGTGATCGTTGTTCGCCATCCGGCGAAGCGCGGACAGCGGCTCGCCCTGGCTGCCGGTGCAGATGATCACGATCTCCTCATCCGGAAAGTCGTCGACTTCCTTGATCTTGATGATCTGGCCTTCGCTGGCGTAGATGTGTCCGAGCTTGCGGCCGATCGCAAAGTTGCGTCGCATCGAGCGACCGACCAGCGCGACCTTGCGGCCGTGCACGGCGGCAGCGTCGATCACCTGCTGAACGCGGTGGATATTGCTGGCGAAGCTCGTGACGAGGATCCGCCCGTCGCACTGCGCGAACGCATCCTCAAGGTGCGGCCCGATCGATGATTCACTCGGCGCAATTCCGGCGCGGTCGGCGTTGGTCGAGTCACCGCAGAGCAGCAGCAAGCCGTCCTGCCCAAGCTCAGCGAGCCTCGACATGTCCGTTGGCTGGCCGTCAACCGGGGTCTGATCGAACTTGTAGTCGCCGGTCAGGAGGATCGAACCCAGTTCGGTTCCGACGACGACAGCGCAGGCGTCCGGGATCGAGTGCGAGACGTGCACAAGCTCCAGTGACATCGGTCCGACGTCCCAGGGTTCGAGCGTCTCGCGATCGATCACCTCGACCGCGTCAAGCAACTTGTGTTCTTCAAGCTTTGAGCGCGCCATCTCGGCGGTCAGCGGCGCGGCGTAGACCGGCGGAGTTTCTTCGGGAAAGATCTCGCGAATCACGTACGGCAGCGCGCCGATGTGATCTTCGTGCCCGTGGGTGATGACAATCGCTTCGACGTCGTCCGCGCGGCCGCGAAGGTAGTCGAAGTCAGGCAGCACGAGGTCGATCCCGAGCATCTCGGCAGTCGGGAACATCAATCCGGTATCGACGATCACGATGCGGCCGTCGAACTCGACGATCGTCATGTTTTTGCCGATCTCGCCCAGACCGCCGAGCGGCAGGACGCGAAGCTTTGAGCTCACGAAGCAGCCACCCCGACCAGGCCGCGCTCTTCGAGCATCGCGCGGATCGTGGCCGTCTCACTCTCGTCAGCATCGACGTACGGCAGACGGACGTGCCCGCCGGGAAGTCCCATCAGGTTCAGCGCCGCCTTGTCTGCCGTCGCGGCCGGCGCGACGGCGAGCGCCTCGAAGACCGGCAGCAGCGACTCGTGGATCGCCTGACGGTTTTCGGGCTCCTCGGCCATGCGCTTGAAGTCTTCGCCGACGACGTGACTCGCGGTGAGGATTCCGCCGCTGCCGCCCATGTCGAGCACCTGCGCGAACACTTCGTCATTGCCGGCGTAGAGTTGGAGCCCGTCGATCATCGCGAGGTTGTCGTTGTTTGACTGTTTGACGCCGACGATGTTGTCGATCTGCGCGAGTTCGGCCAGAAAATCGTTGGGCATGTCCGTGCCCGTGCGCACCGGGATGTTGTAGACGATCACCGGCAGGTCCGTGGATTTTGCGACTTCCTCGAAGTGACGGGCCACCCCGCGCAGCGGCGGTCGGTTGTAATACGGCGTGACCGAAAGTACGCCGTCGATCTCGTACTGCGACGCGCGCGAGGTCAGCTCGCAGGCGTGGCGAGTGTCATTCGAACCGGTGCCGGCGATGATCGTGAATCCAGCTGGGCGCTCAGCCGCCGCGAGCTTGATGATCCCGATGTGCTCGTCGTCGGTCAGCGTGGAAGCCTCGCCGGTCGTGCCCGCGACCACCGCGCCATCGCTGCCGCTGGCTGCGAGGTGTTCGAGGATTCGTACGAAGGCGGCCTCGTCGACGCGCCCGTCGGCATCGAACGGCGTGACCACCGCGGTCAAAACTGTTCCGAAATCTGGCATGGCACAAGCATACGCGCCGACCGTGGCGACAGAATGGACGCTCATGACAGAGCGCGACTACTCGCACCGCAGCCTGGCCGACAAACTCGGCCTCGAACCCGGCATGCGCGTCGGCGTGACCGGAGATGTCGGCGAAGCCCTGCTCAGCGCTGCAGCCGAGCGCGTCGGCGGGAGCATCCGGCGCCGTAGCGACCTGGATGTGGCAATCGTCGGTGTCGGCAGTGTTGCCGAAGGTGCAGACCGGCTCGAGCGCCTGCGCGCCCGCCTGCCCGACCACGGTGCGATCTGGGTGATCACCCGTAAGAAGGGCCATCCCGCATACGTCAAACAGGAAGATCTGATGCCGATCGGCAAATCGATCGGGCTCGTCGACAACAAGGTCTGCGCCGTCGACGACGAGCACTCAGCAATCCGCTTTGTTGTGCCGAAACATCTGCGTGGGTCCACCTGACCAGACCGGGTTGGACCGATGACCGATACGCGTCGATCCGCAGCCGTGCGTGTTGGTTGAATGGAATCTTCAGCTCAGATCGCACGAGTTCTTGCGACGGAGCCTCCGTAGATGTCGCGCAAGAGAAAATCCAACAACAGCGTCAAGACTCCGGTCTACAAGGGAAAGTTCCGCCAGAAGGAAGCCGAGCGGCTGCTCTGGCGCGCCGGCTTTGGGCCAAGACCCGGAGATGTAGCCCGGCTCAAGAAGCTTGGAATGAAGCGCGCGGTGGCGAGCCTTGTCAACCACAAGGGCGCAACGCGGCTGGTCGGGCCCGCCCCCAAACTCGAAGATCCGCTTAGCCCCAAAGACATCTGGGGTCACGATCACATTTGGTGGCTCGACCGGATGGTGCGCAGCAACAATCCCCTGCAGGAACGGATGACGCTGATCTGGCACGACTGGTTTGCGACATCAGACGACGGGGTGGGAAGCCAGAAGCTGATGATCCGCCAGAACGAGTTCTTCCGCAAGAATGCGCTCGGCTCGTTTCGCTCGATGCTGCTGGGCGTGACCAAGGATCCGGCGATGCTGATCTGGCTTTCGGGCAACCAGAACACGAAGTGGTCGCCGAACGAGAACTACGGCCGCGAGCTGATGGAGCTCTTCTCACTGGGCGCCAACGCCCGCTACACCGAGGACGACGTCCGGCAACAAGCCCGGGCGCTGACGGGATGGACCAACGACTGGCAAGAAGGCGTCGGCTACACCGACTTTCACTTCGACAAGCGATTGCACGACACCGGCACGAAGAAGATCTTCGGCAAGAAGGGCAATTTCGACTGGCAGGACGCCTGCAACCTCTGCCTCAAGCACCCCGACCACGCCCAGTTCTTCGTCAAGAAGTTGTGGAGCTACTTCATTCCGGTCGAGCTCAAGGGCAAGGATCTGCGTACGTTCAAGCGACTCTATGTGCGCAGTGGCTATCGCGTGAAGCCCGTCGTCCAGGCGATCCTGATGCACCCAGCGTTCTACAAGGGACCATCGATGGTCAAGCCGCCGATCGTCTTCACCGCCGGCTTGATGCGCGCGCAAGGAAGCGGGATCACCTCCGACGCTTGGGCCTGGCTCTCCGACCAGACCGGCCAGCGCCTCTTTCATCCGCCAAACGTCTCGGGCTGGAACGACAACGCCTGGCTTGACACCGGAACCTTTCGCGGTCGCTGGGACGTCACGCGCCACGCCTGCGATGACGCGATCCTCGATCCCGGCGACGACGCCATCGTCGACGCCTATCCGGCCGACGAGACGCCCGAGCAGGCGCTCGAGAAGGTGCTGGCCTTCTGGGGCAACCCCAGCGTCAGCGGCGCAACGCGATCGGTGCTGCTGGACTTTGCGACCAAAGCCGGCGCACAGGCCGACGGCGCCAACTGGAAGCGGCGCTCATACCGCGTGATGCGCCAGAACGCCATGCGAACACTCCTGGCGATGAGCCCCGACCACCAGACGTCATGACCAGCCGCCCGCAAAAACAAGCCTGCGAGGAGTTCAACCGTGCTCAGCTGCTGCGCGACGCCGCCGCGACCGCCGGGAACGGACTGCCGTCGATCGAAGCCGGGATGCCGACACCGGCCGGCACGGGTCTCTCGCGCCGCAGCTTCCTTCTGCGCAGCGGCGCCTTCATGCTCACGCTCTACGGCGCGATGCACCTCGACCCGCGCAGGCTCGGAGAGGCGATCGCAGAGGCCGCCTCCGGACCGCCGGACCCGGTGCTCGTGTCGGTGTATCTCGAGGGCGGCGCTGACTCGCTCTCGTTGCTTGCACCGGTAGAGGACCCGATCTACCGCAAGCTGCGCCCCACCCTCGCGCTCTCCCCCGACGCGGGAACGCCGTTCGCCGACGACACCCGATTGCGATGGAATCCCGCCGCCGATTCGCTACGGGTGCTCCACGACGAGAACAAGCTCTCGGTTGCGCCGTCGATCGGATACGACCACCCCGACCAATCGCATTTCACTTCACGCCACTACTGGGAGGTTGGCGACCTCGACCCGCGACTCTCCACGGGCTGGCTGGGTCGCTACCTCGACGTCGTCGGAAATCCGGAGAATCCGCTCCAGGGTCTTTCGCTCGACTACAGCCTCAGCCCGGCGCTTGCTCCCGCCAGCGCGCCGGTCGCCGCAATCAGCCGGCCGGACTCATACCGCTTCTGGCACCAGGGCGTTTGGGGCGATGACCTGAGCACCGCCATGACCGATTCGCTGGGGGCACTCGGGCGCGCCAGCAGCGCATCCAAGGACAAGGCGCTCCGCACCGCCGCATTTGCGTCCGCTCAGTCGATGCGTCTGCGAGAGCAACTGCTGCCGTTCGCGGTCGACGAGGCCGACAAGCCGGACATTCTCAAGCCGAAAGCCACCTATCCGACGAGCGAATCCGATTTTCCGATGCGCATGCAGTCACTCGCGGCGATGCTCGCGATCGGGCTGCCCTTGCGCTGCGTTGCCGTTCCTGCGACCGGGGGCTACGACACCCACGACGATCAGCGCGCGAGCTTTGACGACGACATCAAGATGACCGCGGACACGCTGCTTGCCTTCCAGCGCGATCTCGAAGCGCGCGGCCTGCAAGACCGGGTGCTTGTCGAAGTCTGGACGGAGTTCGGACGCCGGCCCGAAGAGAACGGATCTGGCGGAACCGACCACGGAGCCGCCGGCACCGCGATGCTGATCGGCTCGCGCGTCAAGCGGCAGTTGCTCGGCGAGTTCACCGGGCTCGCGAAGCTCGACGACGACGACAACATGCGGGCAAGCATCGACTTCCGGGCGCTCCACGGCGCGATCCTCGATCAGTGGCTCGGCTTTGACGCCGCGCGCGTCATGCCAGGCGTGCGTAAGTTCCAGCTACCGGACCTGCTCACATGAGGCCGGGTCTGACCGCGATCGCCACCGCTGGAATGCTGCTCTTTATCGGGGCGGGCGCATCCGCAACCGCGGACCCCAGCGTGCAGGCCGGCGCCACGCCTCAGACCGCGGTGCAGGCCCAGGGAACCGAGTACAGGATCGGGCTCTCGCGCACAAGGATCAAGTCCGGCAAGCTGCGACTTGAGTTTGTCAACTACGGGGAAGACGACCACGACTTGGCAATCCGTCGGGTCGGCAGCAGCACGGTCAACAACGTTGGCCTCACCCGACCCGGTGACCGAAGCGTCGCCAGATACACGGTCAAGAAGGGCGCCTACATGCTCTGGTGCACGATCTCAGACCACCGCGCCCGCGGCATGCGCGCGACGCTCAAGGTCAAGCAGCGCTGAGCGCTAAAAGAGGCTCTCGAGCCCGACCGTGATGCGGTCAGGCAGCTCGCCGACCTTGCGCACCGCGAGCAGCACTCCCGGCATGAACGATTCGCGCGAATAGGTCTCGTGGCGAATCGCCAGCGTCTGTCCGGTTTCGCCGAAGATCACTTCTTGGCTTGCAATCACGCCGGGCAGGCGAATCGAATGGATCGGCTGATGCACCCGGCCACCGGCGGCCTCGATCAGCTCTTGGGTGCGCCGCGCGGTGCCGCTGGGTGCATCGAGTTTTGCCGGGTGATGCAACTCGACGATTTCGCACTCGGGCATAAACTTCGCCGCCGTCTTGGAAAGTTCCATCAGCATCACAGCGCCGATTGCGAAGTTCGGCGCAAAGAAGAGATTGCCGCCCTCCACACCTTCAAGCTCACTGAAGTCGGCCCCGGTTGTGCCGATCACGCAGTGCGTTCCCGACTCGATGATCTTGCGGGCGTTCTCGATCGCCGTGTCCGGGCGCGTGAAATCGACTACAACGTCGGCATCGGCCAGAACATCGTCGAGAGCCACGCCGAGCGCAGGGTCGGCCTGGCCCGTCAACTCCATGTCTTCCGCGCCGCTGACCGCGGCGACCACGGCCTGCCCCATCTTTCCGGCGGCGCCGGAGACCGCAACGCGGATCATCGGGTCAGGCCGCCAAGGGCGCTGCGGCCAGGTCGGGGTTGAGCGGCTCAAGCGCGCGACGGATCACGTCCTCGTCGCTGCCGACGGCCGCGACGTTGAAGCGTTCCGGGCGGTAGAACTCGTCGGTGATCGCGTGAAGGTCGTCGAGCGTGACGGCGTCGACTCGCGCCTCGATCTCATCGAGCGAGAGAATCGGCACGTCAAACAGGACCGATCCGCCGATCTGCATCATCCGCCCCATCGGCGATTCCATCGAGAGCGCGGTGCGCCCCTTCAGGTTCTCCTTGGCGCGCGTCAGCTCGTCCGGGGTCGCGGGCTCATCGACGAGGTGCTGCAGCTCGCGCGCGAAGATCTCCACGGACTCGGCGATTCGGTCGGGGCGCGTGCCCACGTAGAGTCCGATCTCGCCGGTGTCGCGGTAGAGCTGGTTGTAGCTGTAGACCGAGTAGGCAAGACCCCGCTTCTCGCGCACTTCCTGAAACAGCCGCGAGGTTGTGCTGCTGCCGAAGATCGTGTTCAGAACCATGAAGGCAAAGCGCCGCTCGTCCGCGCGGGCGATGCTCGGAGCACCGAGCGCGACGTTGACCTGTTCGGTCTCCTTTTCGAAGAACGCGAGGCTCGGCGAGCTTGGCGGCGTCGCCGGTTCGTAGGCAGGTGCCTCGCCGGGACGATCGAAGCCGAACTCCTTGGCCAGGGCGACGATCTGATCGTGATCGACTGCACCGGCCGCGGCAATCACGAGGTTGCCGGGCACGTACTGACTGTCGCGGTAGGCGGCGATCCGCTCAACCGAGACTCCGCCGACGACTTCTTCGGTGCCGATGATCCGCCGACCCAGCGGCGTGTCTCCAAATACTCGGCGGCCGAGCAGATCGAAGACGATGTCTGACGGTTCGTCCTCGTACATCGCGATCTCCTCGATCACGACCTGGCGCTCGGCGTCGATGTCCTGGAAGGTCGAGCGCGCGACCATTTCGGCGATGTGGTCGAAGGCTCCGGGCAGGTGCCGGTCGAGGAAGCGGGCGTAGACGGTCGTCACCTCTTTGTTCGTCGAAGCGTTGACTTCGGCACCGATCGAGTCGAAATACTCGTCGATCTGATTTGAGGTGTACTTGTCCGTGCCCTTGAAGAGCAGGTGCTCGAGAAAATGCGAGAGACCGGCCTGATCGAGCTCCTCGTTTCGCGAACCGACGCCGATCATGATCGAGAGCGCGATCGATCGGACGTTCTCGAAGCGTTCAGTGACGATGCGTAGACCGTTGTCGAGGGTCGTCAGTTGGTGTTTGGAGGCGGCCAAGTTGGGCGGAATCCTATTCGACCTCATCGGACAGCAGGTCCATCATCAGGCTGTCTTGCCGCGAGCCGTCCAGTTGGATCTCCGCCTGGCGGGCGATCCCGACCGGCTTGAAGCCGACCTTGGCGTAAGCGGCGATAGCTCGGGCATTCTTCGCGTTGGGGTCGATCGAAAAGCGGTGATGGCCCTTGGAGACAAAGTGCGCGATCGCGGCGCGAAGCGCCTCTGGTCCCAATCCCCGCCCGTGACAGTCTGCAGCAAGCGCGATGTCCAACGCCACCGACGGGTAGTTCGGGTCGTCCTCCTCCCACGCCTCAAGGATCCCGACCACTTGGTCGCCGCGCAGAATCGTCCATTGCCCGGCGAACTCGTCGTCAAGTGAGGGCTCATCGATCGGACTCGGCCACCACCGACGTACGGCAGGATCCGCGAGCAGCCGGGCGAGCGCCGAGGCATCGGCCGACTGGTAGGGCCGCAGGATCAGTCGCTCGGTTTCAATCCGCGGTAGTTCGCCCACGGCGGTCAGTCTGCCAGCAGCGGCGCGATCTGACGCCATCTCCGCTGGCGATGGCGGAAGAAGAGCGCTATGAAGACGGCGGTGGCGGCCCCGATCGGGCCGCGATCGATCTCGATTGAGTCGGTGTAGCGACAGCGCGCTTCGTCAATCGGCTCGAAGGTGAGCCGGTGGTTCCAGGTCTTGACCGGGCCGCTGGTCTCGTTGGTGAAGATCTCAAGCCCGTCGTCGCTGACGACGGTGAGCCTGTGCGTCCAAAGCGGAATCAGGTCGAAGAGCATCAGCCGCCCAACAAACTCCTCGCCCAGCGGCAGGAGATCTCCGGCGGCCTCGGTCGCTCGGGCGCGATCTTGATCGCTGAGGCGAAACCCCAGCAAGGGCCGCATCACAAACTCCATCATTTCCAGTTGATGCGCCTTCGCGCTCGCAAGCTCGGCCGAGATCGGCAGCTCCGTCGAAACACTCACGGTTCTAGTCATCCCCCAAGTATGCAAAAGAAACGGGCCACCCAAAGGCGGCCCGTCCCAAATCAACCTGTACGTCAAAGATGCATCTTTGACGTATTTGGATTAGTCGCGCTGGCGCTCTCTTGGGCGGCGCTCGCCGCCTCGGCCTCCGCGGTCTCCGCCACGACCACCACGGTCGCCGCCGCGTCCGCCGCGATCACGGCCGCCGCGGTCTGACCCACCGCCGCCGTTGCCGCCGGCGCCGATCTCAGCGAGTTCGGCCGGGCTCTTGCCCTGGATCGCCGGGTCGGCCGACAGACGCAGGCCGATACGGCCACGGTCGGCGTCGACCTCAACCACACGCACCTCGAGCTGCTGGCCGCGTTCGAGCACGTCCTCGACAGTCTCGACGCGCTCACCGGGCTTGACGTTGCTGATGTGCAGCAGGCCGTCGGTGC
>CAZRAA010000066.1:0-9023 GCA_964597975.1 uncultured Thermoleophilaceae bacterium
TGATGTACTCAGTCGAAATGATCGAATCCCCCGATTTCGACGTCACGGCCTGCCGCGTCTCGTAGAACCGCATCGGAGCCTTCGACGACTCGGCCGATCTGGCTGAGTTCGATTCCCGTAGCGGCCACAGCTCGCTGCGCCTCGGCAGCTCGATCCGCAGGCAAGACCGCCAGCAGCTCATACTCCTCGCCGCTGGAAGCGGCGTAGACAGCATCTTCGACGCCATCGGCCAACGGAATCCGTGCGAGCTCGATTTCCAGCCCGACACCCCCGGCGTTCGCAAGATGGCCAGCGTCACGTGCGAGCCCGTCAGAGACGTCGATCATCGCGCGCGCGCCGCTCGCCGCCAGCGCGACTCCGGCAGCCAAGCGCGGCTGCGGTGAAAACTGTTTGCGCACGGCCACTTCGTCATCCGTCACGCCCCGTTCGATCAACTCGAGCGCGCGCGCGGAGCCGCCGAGGTGGCCGGTCAACACGACAACGTCGCCGGGCCGTGCGCCGCCGCGGGTGACGACCGATTCGGCACTGTCTGCATAACCGACGACTGTGACCGACAGCCAGAGCGCCTCCGAGCGCACCAGGTCGCCGCCGCCCACGTGCGCGCCGTGATCCTCGGCCGCCGCCGCAATGCCCTCCGCCAGGCGATCGAAGCGATCCTCGCCGAATCCCTCTGGAACTCCGGTGGCGACGTAAATCTCGCCGGCACGCGCCCCCATTGCCGCAAGGTCCGAAAGCGCCGCCGTGACCGCCTTGTAACCAATCGCCTGCTCGGGCCAGGCGCCGAGCACGAAGTGCACGCCGTCAACCACGGCGTCGATCGAAGTGACCGTGACCGCCCCGCCGGGAGCGGCTACCGCCGCGTCGTCGCCGGAGGGCACAATCAATGGCGCCTGCGCGAAGCGGTCGACCAGCCTGCCGATGCGTTCGCGTTCGCTCATGCTCAGAATGGAATCGCAATCACGAGCGTGTAGGCGCAGAAGAGCACGCTGGCGACCTGCAGAGTGGCTGAGCGCGAGACCGCGGCAAAGGGCAGCAGCCAGAGCAGGTACCACGGCACGAGCCAGGCCGATGCGATCAGCACGCCGAGCGTCGCCCAGCCAGCGTTCTCCAGCCAAGTCTCAGGGCGCTTGTAGCTGCGCCAGACGAGATACGCAACCACCGCCGCAAGGACCAGCACAAAGAGCGTGCGCACAACGTCGGTCGCGCTCGCGCGTGAGATCTCCCCGAAGATCGCGTCGAGTCCGTCGACGGTCTTGTGTGGCAACGACCAGCGACTGGAGCGATCCTGATTGGACGAGATCAGGTTGAGCCCGCCGAGCGCGTCCGATCCGAAGCCGACGAATGCCGTCAGCGCCGTCAGAAGTGCAGCGCTGGCCATCGCGACGAACGTCGCGAGTTTCCGGCGACTCGCCGCGAGCATGAAGACCAGCGGCACGGCGGCAGACGCCTTTATGCCGATCGCGAGCGTGCTGATGAACCCGGCGGCCGGCTCACGGGCGGCGTCCACCCTTGTGAGCGCAAAGGCGATGCCGGCGAAGACAATCAGCATCGTCAGCGCCTCGTTGTGTGCGCCCGCAACCACGTGGACGAGAGTCGCCGGAGAGAGCCCGACCAGCGCGACAGCGCGAGCTGACGATGTCTCGACGCGCTCGGCGATCCAACGGACGATCAGCACCAACGCGGCGACCGACGCGGCAGCGATTGCCTTGAGAACCCAGAACGCCGCCGGCACCGAGATCCACGCCAGCGGATACGAGAGCAGCGTGAAGTAGGGCCCGTAGACGTCGACTGCATCCTTCGAGCCGGCGAACGGAAAGACTGGGTCTGCCGGGATGTCGAATGGGCGGAAGGCGTACGGATTGAGCCCGTGTTCTACCCCGAGCCGGGCGTATGCGATGTAGCTGAAGACGTCCTGCGAGAGCAAGGGCGGCGCCAGAAAGCACAGCGCGATCAGCCCGAAGCTCGACCAGATCAGCACCGGAGTGCCAAGCCGCGGGGCGAGCCAGACCACTCCGGCCCAGAGCAGCGCCGAAAGCATCAGCGGCAGGTAGTAAGTCCAGCCTGCGTTCTCGCCGGCCAGCGACGCCGCGCCCAGCGGCTTGAAGATCCCGATCAGCCAGTCCGGCGAGCCGCCGACGCTCGCCAGCACGATGCGCGAACCCTCGACGGCCGGCGCGACGGCCAGCCACGCCAGAACTGCGACCAGCGCAGCGAGCAAGCCGATCGCAAGCCAGGAGCGTTCGCCGCGCGACGGCGAGGCGACTGCCGCTTCACTCACTGGCCAGGGTTCGCTGCGCCGGGCGTGTCGTCCTGAGGCTCGGCGGGCGGATTGCCACCGCCGTCGGTGCCACCGCCGTTGTCCGTGCCACCATCGCGGCTGGGCTTCTTCTTCTTGCCCTCGGTGTACTGCTTGTCGTTCGAGTTGTCGTACTCGGCGCCCTCGCGCTTGCCCTGGGCGGCGTACTTGCCGGAGAACGGCTTGGAGACGAAAGGTGTTGTGGGATCGGCAAAGTCCTTGCAGCGATTGCCAAGCGCCGCCTTCATGAACTTCGCCCAGATCGTGGTGGGAAGCGATCCTCCGTTGACCTGTCCCACCCCTTCGACGTTGTACATCGAGCGCTGCGCGTTGGGATAGCCGATCCACGTGGCGGTTGCCAGCAGCGGCGTGTAGCCGACCAGCCAGGCGTCGCGGAAGTTGTCGGTCGTGCCGGTCTTGGCGGCGGCCGGGCAGGTGAAGCCGACCCCGCGCACTCCGATTGCTGTGCCGCCGTTGACGTTCTGCTCGAGGATCTTGGTTAGCTCATGCACAACGCCGTCAGAGAAAACACGCTTGCGGTGAACCTTGTAAGTGGTGTCCTCTTCGTCGTCCGGGAAATCGACTCGCTTGATCACCAGCTGCTTGGAGCGAACGCCGCCGGCGGCGAGCGTCGCGTAGGCGTGGCTCATCTCCATCGGTGAGACGCCGTTCTCAAGACCGCCGATGCCCTCGGCCGGGTAGCCGTTGAGCTTGCTGCGGATTCCCATCTTGCGCGCGGTGTCTTTGACGTTCTCGGGGCCGACGTCAAGGTCAAGTTGGATGTAGACCGAGTTGTCAGACGAGAGCGTCGCGCGCACGAGGTTCATTGTGCCGCCGTAGGTGTCGGAGTAGGTGGAGACCTTGATCGGTCCCCACGGCGTGCTCTTGAGGTCGATCGGGTGTGAGCTGTAGGTCGTCGAGTTCGGGTCGATGCCCTGGTCGAGTGCGGTCAGCAGCACCATCGTCTTGAAGGATGACCCAGGCTGGCGCGACCCCTGCGCTGCGAGGTTGAACTGGCTCTGGCCGTATCCGCCGCTGCTGGCCATCGCCTTGACGTAGCCGGTCTTGGGATCGGTCGCGACGATCGCGCTCGAGGGATCGCCCGGCGTGACGAGCGTCGAGTTGATCGCGTTGCGTGCTGCCTCCTGGTAGCGCGGGTTGATCGTCGTGTAGACCTTCAGTCCGCCCTTGCGCACACGGTTGATGCCGTACTTGTCGATCAGCTGCTGCTTGACGTAGTCAAAGAAGTAGGGCTCGCGAATCTTCGTGTAGCGCGTGCCGCGCTTGACGCGCAGCGGCGAGGAGATCGCCTCGGAAGCCTCTTCCTGCGTGATGTAGCCGAGCTCGGCCATCTTCGTCAGCACTTCGTTGCGGCGCGTGATTGCGGCCGAGGGGTTCAGGAACGGGTTGTAGTCGGTCGGCGCCTGCGGCAGACCGGCGAGGGTCGCGCACTCCTGCAGATTGAGGTCCTTGGCGTTCTTGGCGAAGAAGGTCTGCGCCGCTGCCTGCATGCCCATCGCCGACTGTCCGCCCACAGTTCCGTATGGAGCGGAGTTCAGATACTGGTCGAGGATCCAGGTCTTGCTGTGCTCGCTCTCAAGTTCGGAAGCCAGCTTGGCCTCGCGGATCTTGCGCTTGTAGTCACGTTTGGGCGACTCGATGTAGAGGTTGCGCACGAGCTGCATCGTGATCGTCGATCCACCCTGCACCGTCTTTCCGCTGGTGGTGTTGCGCACCGCCGCGCGCACGATCGAGGTGTAGTCGACGCCGCCGTGCTGGTAGAAGCGCTGGTCCTCGATCGAGACCGTGGCGTCCTTGCAGTCCTGCGGGAGCAGCTTCCAAGCGACCGGCGTGCTGATCTCGTCGGCCTGGATGTAGCCGAGCAACTGGCCGTTGTCGGCGTACACCGCAGAGGTCAATCCGCGATTGACCGGCTTGCCCAGATCCGGAGCCTCGGCGGCGATCACCATCACATATCCAACTGCTGAGAAGCCGGAGATCAGCGCCAGAGTGAGCAGCACGACGGCACCGATCGCCAACGGGCGATGCTTCTTGCCACGCCGTGCTCGGCGCTTGCGTCTCTCTCGTGCAGTCATGCTCTGGGGGGTGGTATTCGCCTGCCTACAAGGCGATTCGCCGATTGATGTGGCTGCCCTGCCGCCGGCTGGGCCCTACGCCAATCAACAACACTGCTTTGGCGGCCAAAGGTGCGGTCGTCAGGCCGCCTGCGAAGGCCCGCTCAGCATACCGGCGTCGCTCAGAATCGCGACCACCTGCTCGCGGGTGCTGAAGCGCTGGGTGGCTTCGTGGCCAGCGGTGGTCGAGAAGGCGATCTTGATCTCGTAGCGGTCGACTTCGCAGGCGCCGAACTGGACCGTCGCGTCGTGCAGCTTCTCGCGCAGCAGTGCGAGGGCGGCTGTCGCTTGGGCCGGCGGCAACTGCACGGATGCCTCCGCGTCGACGACGGTGCCGGCGATCGTGTAATTCTCGACCGGACTAGTGGCGACCACATCGTTGGGAATCACGAGCCTGTGACCGGATGGCAGGCGCACGAAGGTGTAGGTCAGCGTGATGTCCTCAACCCGGCCGCGATTGCCCTCCCACTCGATCACGTCGCCGATGCGGAACGGCTGCACGGTCGCCAGCATCATCCCGGCGATTGCGTTGGCGAGCACTGCGCGTGAGGCGATGCCAAGGGCAACCCCGATCACGGCGCTCGACGCGAGCAGCGCGGTCCCGAGCGACTTCAGCGCGTCGATCTGCGAGATCGCCAGGAAGGTGCCGATCAGCACGATGCCGAGCACGATCAGTCGGCGAATCAACCGCAGTCGAGTGACCGCCGATTTGGAGAGCGGCTCCGCGTCGCGCACGGAGGTGACACGTTTGGCGCTGCGCGAAAGGAAGACGTCGACGAGTTTGGCCACGATCAGGGTCACGAGGATGATCGCCAGGGCGCTGATCCACTGGGCGTTCTCGTCAAGGAAGCTGTTCTGGGCGGCAAGCAGCATGGTCAACCGGTCTTGCAGCCACAATATGCCGCGTGACCGACGCTTCCTACGGACCGCAGGGCCAGCGGCCGCACTACCTGCCTGAAATGCCCGTCGCCGGGCCGCCCACAATCCCGCCGCCGGTCACCCCGCCGCCGGGCGGAGTTCCGCCGATCGGCGGTCTACAGCCGGAGGGCGCTGACCGCTGGCGTTGGTACCACGCGCTGCTCGCATTCCTCGGCGGCTTCGTCGCCGGGCAGATGGCAATCCTGATCATCGGCGGCGCGTGGGCGTCGATTGCGGGCGTGAGCTTCGATTCCCTCAGCGACAACTCGTCGTTCATCCTCGTCGCGTCCGCTGTCAACGAGGTCTTCTTCATCGTCTTCTCCTATGTCGTCGCGCGGATGACCGGCCCGGTCACCGCGCGCGATTTTGGATTGCGTCGTGCGCCGTTCTGGCCGACGGTCTGGCGGATGGCGGCCGTGATGGCCGCCTACTTCGCTCTGCTTGCGGTGTACAGCGCGTTGGTCAATCTCGAGCCAGACACTTCGCCGGACAAGCTCGGCGCCGGAACGTCGGACACCCACATGTTCTTCTTCGCGATCCTCGTCGGCGTGATGGCGCCGATCGCGGAGGAGTTCTTTTTCCGCGGATTTCTGTTTCGCGCGCTGCGAAACGGACTCGGTCTGTGGGCCGCGGCAGTTGTCTCGGGAATCCTCTTCGGGGCGCTACACATCGACTCCGGCAGCGCCGAGCGTCTCCTCCAGGTCGTGCCGCTGGCGATCCTCGGCATCTCGTTCGCGTTGCTCTATGCGTGGACCGGAACGCTCTACGCGACAATCGCGCTGCACGCCACCAACAACTCAATCGCCGTCGCCGCCTACGCCGAGAAGAACAATTCCGACTTCGGCATTGCGTTGGCCGGAGTGATCTGGCTGCTGATGATGCTCGGGTGCACGTTCGGATATCTGCTTACCGACCGGCGCCGCCGAAGCGACGTCGAATATGCTCTCCCGCAATGAGCAGGCGCGGTCGTAACACTGGATCAATCGCGGGAATCGCGCTGGCTTTCGCCGTGCTGGTCCTGGCGGTCCCGGCCGGCGCCGAGACGACCGGACCGACCGGCCAGCAAGTCGCCGTCTCGGCCGACAAGCTTCCCACCTTCCGCTTGACTGCCGCTGGGGTGTACCGCTACCACGGTCGCGGCTACGTGCTGCCGCGCGCCAAGCTCGACATCCGCGGAGCCGTCAACGCTGATCTTGGTGGTCAGCGCGTCGACTTTGAGGTCTACAAGGGCGGCAAACTCGTCAAGCGGCGCAGCATTGAGCTCAACCAGGCCGGTAGCAAATCGGTCTTCCACCTCAACTGGCGCCCTGGCAACAAGGGCCGTTACCGCCTGAAGATCGGCCTGACCGACGAGCAGAAGGCGCTGGTCGATGCCGGGAGCGGCACCAAAATCGCCGTCGTCCGTTCGAACATTCGACAGGGCAGCCGCGGCGTATCGGTTCGCGTCTTCCAGTACAAGCTGCGCAAGCTGCACTATGTGGTCCCGCTCAACGGTCGCTTCAACGCCGCGACGGGCCGCGCGATGATGGCCTTCCGCAAGGTCACCGGCATGCGCCGCACGTATTCAGCCGGCTACTCGGTGGCGCGCAAACTCGCTGCGGGCAAGGGCGCATTCCGCCTGCGCTACCCGGGCGCGGGGCGCCACATCGAGGTTTCGATCGGCAAGCAGATCATGGTTTTTGCTTCCGGCGGGAAGGTCACGCGGATTTATCACGTCTCCACCGGCGCCCCGGGCACGCCGACCGTGCGCGGCACCTATCGCGTCTACCGCAAGGACTGGGGTACCAACGAGAAGGGCATGGTCAACTCCAGCTACTTCATCCGCGGTTACGCAATCCACGGATATGCCTCGGTGCCGCCGTACAACGCGAGCCACGGCTGCGTGCGAGTGCCGATTCCCAACGCCGCTTCGATTTTCCGCTGGGTGAAGTACGGCACCCGGGTCGACACCTACTACTAGGGGTCGTCAGCGATAGCCGGGGGTGTAGTCCTCGTCCTCGGTCTTCAGGCTGCGGTCTTCGTTCTTCGGCTGGGCCGACCAGTCCATCCAGCCGGCCAGTAGCCGCAACGCTACGGCGAAGAGCAGGATCCCGAAGATGAACGCGCCGCCGCGCATCGCCCAAGCGTTGCCGCCGCCGGCCTGCTTGCCGATCTCCTCGCCTGGAGACGTGAGCGAGTCGGCGAAGCCGTCGAGCTGCTGACGAATCTTGTGGCGCTCGATGTTGGTCAGGCGCCCGCGTTCGTCGCGCACAATCGCTATCTGCTGGCCGGAGTTCTGCGCGAGGACCGTCTGGTTCTTCGATGCCGTGCTCGCCTCATCCCAGACGAATGAGATGAAGCTGATCGCGATGATGCCGGTCAGCACCAGCGAAATGAAGCGGATAAGGGATGCGGTGGCCAATTGTGTCCTCGGTGCGGTGCCCGGCATGGGGCCGGTCATACGCGTATTCCCTCTTCAATCGGCATTTCCCGCGTCGAAGTAAATCCCCGGTCGTGGACATGCCCGCAAGCGACCGCTCGGTAACTACCTCTACGATGCTTTCTCGTGGCAGACGCGAAAGAGACCCTTATTACCGAATTGCGCGAACACGCCCTGGTGATCGGCGAGGTGGTGCTGACCAGCGGCAAGACCGCGCAGTACTACGTCGATGCCAAGCGGGCGATACTGATGCGCCCAGGATTCTTGGCGCTCGGCGAACTGGTCGCTGACTTTGCCTCTGAGCTCGGCGCGACCGCCGTCGGCGGCATGACGATGGGCGCGGATCCGGTCGCCTGCTCGGCGCTTGCCGCAGGGTCGGACGCCAAGGCCTTCTTCGTGCGCAAGGAGCGCAAGGAACATGGTTTGCAGCGCTGGGTTGAAGGACCGCTGCTCGAGCCCGGCGAGCGCTGCCTGATCGTCGAGGACGTCGTCACCACGGGTGGATCGACGGTGCAGGCGATCGAGCGGGTTAAGGAAGAAGGCTTCGAAGTCGTCGGTGTCTGCAGCGTGCTCGACCGGTTGGCCGGCGGAGGCGCCGCGATCGAGGCGGCGGCCGGAGCGCCGTATCGGCCCCTGACGACGATCGATGAGATCCATCCCGACCGCCCCGACCGTTAGAGCTTCTCGTTAGCAAACCCCCATTGGCTACGGATGAGCCGCTTCAAATCCAAGAAAGAGCTTCGGCTGGTGATGGACCAGGTGATCGCAGCGGTCGGCGACGACACTGAGATCGGTCCGCAACTGCGCGCCCTGGGGACGCCGGTGGAGATCTACTACAAGGACTTCGACATCACCGTCAACATTCGCGGCGGCGAAGAGGGCGAGTCGAACCTCGTTTGGGTGTGGTCCAAGCGCGTCAAGTGGAAGCCCACGACGCGTATTGAAGTCACGTCTGACGTCGCCAATCAGTTCATGCAGGGCAAGCTCCAGGTCGCGCGGGCGCTGGCGCTGCGCAAGGTGAAGGTCAAGGGATCGCTGACCGCCGGCCTGAAGATCGTCGCGATCTGCAGCCCGATCTTCGGGCACTACCGCGAGCGGGTTGAGAACGACTACCCGCACTTGATGGTCTGAGCCACGCAGCCGGTGGCCGGGGCTTTAGGCTTTAGACCGGCCCGCCCCGATAGCTCAGATGGATAGAGCGCTTCCCTCCTAAGGAAGAGGCCGCTGGTTCGACTCCAGCTCGGGGCATGATTCC
>CAZRAA010000066.1:9123-11035 GCA_964597975.1 uncultured Thermoleophilaceae bacterium
GGTGGGAAGCTCAGCTTGTCGACCTCGCTCTCGTGTCGCACGATGATCCCGACCGCGAAGAATCCTGCCGGCAGGATCGCGTAGACCAAATAGTGCGTCAGATCGCGTGCCCACTCCGGCGAAAACGAGGCCGGCGCGATCAGCGCCAATGCCGCAGTGAAGAGCAGCGGGTTTCTCGTGAAGTAGCTCTTGAAGCGCTGCGCCGGGGTGTCGGCGTGCGTGCCGTATGCCGCGCCGATCGAGAAGGCGATGAAGATCAGCGATGGGAGCATCACGACGATGTCGTAGATGATCGCCGTCTCGAGCTGCGCGCTGCCGAGCGCTGCGGCAGAGAAGGCGTATCCCAGATACGCCGTGTTCCCCATCACCGCGCAGCAGACCAACGCGCCCACCTGCGGGCGGGTCAGCGGCATCCGCCGTGCGACGAAGAAAGCCACCCCGACCAGCAACAGGTTGCCGATCCAAGCAATCCCCAGCGCCTGCCCGGTCTCGACGGTGAACTCGTAATGCACGAGGTTGAAGAACAGCACCGGCGGGATGATCACCCAGAGCACGACATCCATCAGGCGCTTGGCGAAGCGCTCCGACGAATCCGGCTTCCGGTGCGCAAAGAGCGCGCCGAGCGAGCCGGACACAGCCATCGTGAGAACGATCCAGATCACGCCAGCACCTCGCGCAGCCGCGCGGCGGCAGACTCTGGCGCGACGGCATTCAAACCGACTCCGGTGCCGAGTTCAAATCCCGCCGGCTGCCCAAGTCGCGGGGCGATCTCGATGCGCCAGCTGTAGCCCTCGGCACCGGGCGGCGCCGTGCGGATCCAGAGGTTCAGCGGCGGTGCGTAGGAATGGTCCGGCTCGAGCACGCGCTGTAGCGCAGTCATCGCGGCGCCGAGCATCGCGCACGCATCGCTCGGACTCTCCTCAAAGCGCGCCCGAGGCCTGCGCGGCACGATCGTCAGCCGGTAGGGCGTCGGCGCGGCGAATGGCGCGATCAGCGCAGCGTCGTCGTCGATCGCCACCAGCCGATCCCGCGCGCGGATCTCCTCGACCAGCATGTCCTCGATCAGATTGCGGCCCTGGGTGTGCTCGAAGTAAGCGTGCATGCGCTCGCGCTCGCGTGCGACCGGCGGCGGCACGAAGCCGAGCGCAAAGATCTGCGCGTGGGTGTGTGGCAGGGTCGCTCCGGCCTCACGCCGCTCATTGACGCAAACGTGCACATACTGAGCTGACTCGCTGTGTGCAGCGATGCGCGCGCCCCAGGCGGCGACCGCCCAGCCCAGCTCATCCTCCGAGAGCTCCGCCAGCGAGCGCACCGGCCGCGGCGAGTTGATCGCCAATTCGTGAACGCCGTCGGCGGGGCCGCCCGTCAACAGTTGCGGCATTCCGCGCTGCAGACCCATCGGGTCATCGAACCTCGCGTCCTGAGCCGCGAACTGCTGCGAGAGCGCCGGAAACTTGTTCGGCACCACCCGCACGCACCAACCAGGCGAATCCGCCGCGCTGCCATCCGGCCGATCGGCCCAGACCTCCGGCGGCGTCAGATGCTCATTGCCCTCGGCGAACGGGTCATCCGGCCCGAGCACGTCTGGCTCGACGAAAGCGGGGAACGCGTGCGGACGATCCGCCCGTTCGCTGGCGACCAAGGTGCGCAGGCCGCTCATCGGATCGATGCGCGCCTCTGGCAACGGAATGCCTCTAGGCGCTTTGCGGAACGTCGGCTACCGGACGCGGCCCGGGTCCGACGTACTTGGCGCTCGGGCGGATCAGCCGTCCGGTCACCCTTTGCTCGAGGATGTGCGCCGACCAGCCGGCGGTACGGGCGCAGGCAAACAACGGCGTGAAGAGATCGGGCGGCACTTCGGCGAAGTCGAGCACGACGGCCGACCAGAACTCGACGTTGGTCGCGAGCACGC
>CAZRAA010000067.1:0-10451 GCA_964597975.1 uncultured Thermoleophilaceae bacterium
GAAGCTGATCTTGGTGGCGAGGAAGGCGTTGCTGGCGAGCTTGATCATCTCGGCGGAAGCGATATCAGTGCGCACGATCTCGCCGCCGAGCGGCTTGTAGATCGCTTCGACGGCGTCGCCGGCCCAGTCGCCCACGTCTGAACCGATCACCACGCGGTCCGGGTTCATGAAGTCGTCGACCGCCGTGCCCTCTTTGAGGAACTCCGGGCAGGAGACGTACGCAAGGTCGTGCTTGTCGCGACGAATCGCGGCGCCAGTACCCACAGGCACAGTGCTTTTCATGATCAGGGCGTGCTCGTTTGAGTCGCCGACTTCGCGGACCACGGTCTGCACTCGCGAGAGGTCGGCGTCACCCGAGTAGGTCGGCGGGGTGTCGACGCAGACGAACATCAGGCGGGTGCGTTCGAGCACCTCGCCCATGTCGGTCGTGAAGGTCATGTGGTCGATGTTCTTCTTGAGCAGCTCGGGCAGCCCCGGCTCGTGGATCAGCAGCTCGCCGCGATTGAGCGCGTCGACCTTTTCCTGGACGATCTCACGCACGACCACCTCGTGGCCGAGCTCGGCGAAGCAGCAGGCGGTCACAAGACCGACCCAGCCGGCGCCGATCACGCCGATCGGCGGCTTTTCGCTGGTTTCAAGCACGTTTGTCATGCCCGGGAGGGTAGTAGTTGGCCCGACTGGCGGCGAAAGCTCAGTTGTACAGGCGCAGCGACTCGGCGAGCGCCATCATCTGCTTGCCGCTCAGCTTGCGCGTGAGGGTGTTGGCGACCCAGTAGGACGCGTCGCCGCGGTGGAAGGCGACAAGCGCGAGCTTGCTGCCCTCGTAATAGAGCTTGTACTCACGACCGCCGACCTTGCGCGTCGCAGACGGATTCTTGAGGATCGGCGGGTCCTTCCAGTTGACGCCCTGCACGCCGTAGTAATCGCCGGCTGAACCGGAGAGTTTGGCGACGATGCGGTAGGCCGAAACGCGCTTGCCATCGGCCGTGGTCATGCGGTAATCGCGTGTGCTCTGGTCCTGGTAGCTGGCGCCATTGACGAGCGCGGTCGGGTAGAAGACCGGCAGATTGATGCGGCCCGCAGCCAGCGAGGCCTGCTTGCGGCCGGCCATCTTCGCCGGCGACATAGATCCCGGGAGCGACTTTGAGCGCTTCGCGCGCGTGGACTGCGGCTTGGCGGTCTCGCCATCGCCGCCGGCGTCCGCGTCAGACGAAACCGTGCCGCGTTGCTTTGGCCCCTTGATGAACGATCTAGCCGCCTTCCTGATCGCCTCGTTGGAAGCCACCACATACGAGACTCCGCCGATCGTCGGCGTCGTGACGCCGGGAATTTCAACCTGGTAGACGGGCTTGCCAGAAGACTTGACCGCCAGCGTGAGCATGCGCTGAAGGTTCTTGCCGCTGGAGAGGCTGTTGTCGGTGTGGATGTTCTTGGCGATGATCTTCTTCAGATCCTTCGCGCTGGTGAAGAGCTCTGTAACGCCGACTTGCTGCTTGGCCTGCCTGAGGAAACCCTGCTGGCGCGCCTCGCGGAAGATGTCGCTGTCGTAATGGCGGAAGCGCACGTAGTCGAGCGCGCGGTAACCGCAGAGCTTCTGGTAGCCGGCTTTGATGTCGATCGCGGCGAACTGCTCGCCGTAGACGCGCCCAACGTTGCTGTGGAAGTACTTCCGGTCGACGTCGATGTAGACGCAGTCGACCGCATCGACGGCCTTGGCGAATCCGCCGAAATCGACTTCAGCGACGTGATTGACCCGGAGCCCGAAGTTCTCCTTGATCGTGCGCACCACCAGTTTTGGGCCGCCGAGCGAATAGGACTCGTTGAACTTGGTGACGCCTCGTCCGGGAATCGAGACGCGGAGGTCTCGCGGAATCGAAAGGACTGTCGTGACGTTCTTGTTCGGGTCGAGCCGGACGAGCATCATCGTGTCCGAGCGTGCTTTGAGGCCCAGGCGCTTGTCGTCCTTGCGGGTGTCGGCACCGATCAGCAGGAGGGTCTGCGGCCCGCCAGTGGCGCCGTCGAGGTAACGGCTGATGCCCTTGATCTCGTTCTCCTTGAGAACCTTGGCGATGTCCTGGCGCTGGCTGAATGCGGTCAGCGACGCGACGATCGCGGCGATCGCGACCATCAAGAGGGAGCCGAAGAGATAGCGCTTCCAGGGCGCAAAGCGTTCTTGTTCGTCAAACACTGGGGTTTACGTTAGAGGTCGGGGGTGCGGCCGGCGCGCGCTGGCACGCCGCGCGCAGTCAGTAGTCAAACACGCTTGACGGCAGAATGGACCGGTTGCGGCGCTCAGACAGCGCGGATGTGGCCGCGGGCGCCTTGCTGTTGGGCGGCTATGCGTTGGGCGAAGCCGACGAGCGAGCGGCGGTAGTCGGCCAGAGAGCGCAGCGACACGAACTCATTGGGTCCGTGGTGGCCGTCGCCGACTGGGCCGAATTCGACGGCGGGAATCCCTTGGGCCAGAAACGCAGTGGCCTCGGAGCTTCCGTCGCGACCGACCAGCTCCGCGCCCTCGACGCCGCAGTCGGCGAGTGACTGGTGCAGCGCGGCGACGAACTCGTTGTCGTTTGCCACGTAGGCCGGCTTGCGCTCGAAGATGACTTCGACCGCGATGTCCTCGATCGCGCGCACGTCCTCGAGGATCTGCTCAGGGTCCTGGCCCGGGACGTAGCGGATGTCAACGTCCATAACGCACGAGTCGGGCACCTTGTTGATCGCATCGCCGCCCTCGATGCGGCCGAGGTTGATGCTTGGACGGTCGAAGAAGTCGCTGCTCTGGCGGGCGAAGTCGAGCCCCTCGATGCGCCGGAAAACGTCGTTCGCCTTGAGCACCGCGTTGTCGCCCAGCCACGGTGTTGAGCCGTGCGCCGACGTGCCGCTCACCGTGACTCGCAGCGCCAGTACGCCTTTGGCCTGGACGCCGACGTGGAGATTGGTCGGCTCCCCCGTGATCGCAAAGTCGCCGCCGTATCCACGCTCCACGAGAACATCTGTGCCGCGAATACCCATCGACTCGGACTCCTCGTCGGCCACGCACACAAACCGCACCTGGACGCCGGGCTCGTCGCGCAGATCGCGCAGCGCGCACATCATCGCCGCGAGTGCCGCCTTCATGTCGTAGGCGCCGCGACCGATCAGCTCGTCGCCCTCGACGCGCGGTTTGAACTGCCCGGGCTTGCCCGGCACGACGTCGATGTGGCCGTGAAAGACCAGTACCGGCCCGGTCCCAAGCGTGCTCGTGATGATCACCGGCAGGCCGGCAACCTCCATCTCCTCAATCTCGAACCCATTGGACTCGAGCCAGCCCTTGATGAAGCTGACGCCCGTCGTAATCCCCTCGGGAGACGAGGTGTCGTACGCCATCAGGCGCTTGGCGAGGTCGTGCTCGTCCACGCCCGCGAGCTTATACGTCTTGCTCGCCCGTAGCATGGCTTTCACATGACACGCATCCTCTATGCCATCGGCGGATTCTGCTCGCGGCGATCATGGATCGTGATCGTGCTCTGGCTTGTGCTCGCGATTGGCCTCGGCGTGCTCGCCAAGTCGCTCGGCGAAAACCTCAACAACAACCTCACGCTTCCCGGCACAGACAGCCAGGCGGCCACAAGTCTGCTGCAGGACAAGTTCCCCGAGCAATCCAACGCCGGCGTGCCGATCGTCTTCGTCGCTCCCGCCGGGAGCAAACTGACCGAGGCCCGCTACAAGCAGGCAGTCGACGACGCCTATGCGGCTTACAAGAAGGACGACTCGGTGCGGAGCGCAACGAGCCCGTTTTCGCAGGCGGGATCGAGCCAGCTCGCCAAGAGCGGCGACATCGCCTACATCGAGCTGACCCTGAAGACGACGCCGAGTGACATGACGCCCGAGGACGCCGAGGCGATTCTCGATATCGCAGGCCCCGCGAAGAGCGCTGGTCTGAAGGTCTGGGCGGGCGGCTACGTGGGCGACGACCTTTCGACGCCGACCAGCGACATCTCAGAGGGCGTCGGGCTGACTGCGGCGGTGATCATCCTGTTGCTGACCTTCGGGACGCTGGTGGCGATGGCGATGCCGATCACCACGGCTGTCCTCGGCCTTGCGGCGGGTCTCAGCCTGCTGACGATCGTCGGGCACCTCGTCGACGTGCCCTCGTCGGCGCCGGCGCTTGCGACGATGATCGGGCTCGGGGTGGCGATCGACTACGGCCTTTTCATCGTCACCCAGCACCGCGTGCTGATGACCGGCGGACTCGAACCACGCGAGGCGGCCGCGCGCGCAGCGGCCACCGCCGGTGGCGCCGTGGTGTTCGCGGGATCGACGGTGATCGTCGCGCTGCTTTCGCTGCTTGTCGCAGGTATCCCGATTGTCGGTGCGCTCGGCTACACCTCGGCGATCGTTGTGCTGGTCGCGATGCTTGCGGCAATCACGCTGCTGCCGGCCGTGCTCGGCGCGACGGGTCGGCACATTGAAAGCTTCAAGCTGCCATGGGTCAAGCGTGGCGAATCGGCCGGAAGTGGCAATGAGAGTCCGCGTAGCCACGGTTGGACACGATTTGCGAACTTGATCTGCGACCACCCTGCGATCTCTATTGCGGTTGCGCTGATTCTGATCGCGGTCCTCACCTACCCCGCGCTCTCGCTCTCGCTCGGGTCGACCGACGATGGCACCGCGCCCAGCGGCACCCAGGCGCGCGAAAGCTACGACGCCATCGCCAAGGGCTTCGGCGAGGGCGCAAACGGTCCATTGCTCGTGGCGGTTTCTCTCGATCCTCCGGCCAAGAACGATCAGAAGTCACTTGACACCCTGCGCCAGGAGACTGAGCTCGCGCCGGCTGGGAGCGAATCTCAGAGCACGACAGACGAGGAGGCGCTGCTTGCGTCGAAATCCTCCGATCCCCGCTTGCAGTCGCTGATGAGCGACATCCAGAAGACCAAGGGGGTCGCCTCGGTCAGTGAACCCGATGTCAATTCCACTGGCACGGCGGCGATCTACAGCGTCGTTCCGCAGAGCGCTCCCTCCGCGGCGGCGACCAAGGATCTCGTCACGCGGCTGCGCGAAGAGGTTCTTCCGTCGTCCACCAAGGGTGAGGGGCTGACAGCGCACGTCGGCGGCCAGACCGCCGGCTACATCGATCTCGCCACGCAGATCTCGGACTCGCTACCGCAAGTAATCGCGCTTGTGCTGGCGCTCAGCTTCCTGCTGCTGATGGTCGCCTTCCGCTCGATCCTCGTACCGCTGAAGGCGATCGTCATGAACCTGCTGTCGATCGGTGCGGCCTTCGGGATCGTCAACTACGTCTTCTCGCACCACTGGACGACCGGCGCCGTCGGGCTGGGCGAAGAGATCGCGATCGTCTCTTTCGTCCCACTGATGATGTTCGCGATCCTCTTCGGGCTCTCGATGGACTACGAGGTGTTTCTGATGTCACATATGCGCGAGCGCTACCTGGCGACCGGGGACGCGCGCAGAGCGGTCGTCGAGGGGCTGGCGGGCACCGCGCGCGTGATCACCTCGGCCGCGCTGATCATGGTTGCCGTGTTCTGCGCGTTCATCCTCAGCGACGACCCCGACATCAAGGAATTCGGGGTAGGCATGGCGGCAGCCGTGCTGGTGGATGCAACGATCATTCGCTGTCTGCTGGTGCCAGCGCTGATGCGGCTCTTTGGGGATGCGGCCTGGTGGTACCCGCGCTGGCTGGAGAAGATCACGCCCCAGATGTCGATCGAGGGCAAGCAGTGGTTTGAAGAGCGCGACGCGCGCGCTGCCGCAGCTGGCGACTGACTCAGGGAACCAGGACGATCTTGCCGGTTGTGCGGCCGGTCTCGAGCAGCTCATGCGCCTTGTCGGCTTGCTCGAGTGAGATGACCGCGGCGAGCTCAACCTTGAACTTGTGATCTGCGATCAGCTTGACGATCTCGTGAAGGTCGTCGGCGTTCGGAGCCACCAGCACGCCGTGGTATTCAACCTCGTGTTCGGCCGCAACCTTCGGTAACTCCTGGTCTCGATACTCGACGATCGTCACCAGACGCCCGCCTTCTTTGAGGGTCGGGATCGATTTGAGCGCGGTGCCCGAACCCACCGTGTCGAGTACTACGTCGAGGCTGCCGGCGAAGAGCTCGGCGAAGTCGACCTGGTGGTAGTCGACCACCTCGTCGGCGCCGATGCCCGTCAGGAAGTCGTGCTTCACGAGACTCGCGGTCGTGATCACGTGTGCGCCACGCGCCTTGGCGATCTGGATCGCCATGTGTCCGACGCCGCCCGCGCCGGCGTGGATCAGGACGCGGTCGCCTTCTGAGACCACGGCAGCGTGCACCAGCGCCTGCCAGGCGGTCTCGGCTGCCAGCGGAATCGCCGCGGCCTCCTCGTGGGTGATCGTCGGGGGTTTTGGCAGCAGTTGACCGGCCGGCGCGGTGACGTACTCCGCATAACAGCCGGCCTCTGCCGGAAACCGGACCAGGCCGAAGACTTCGTCGCCCGGCTCAAAACCCTCGCCCGTGACGACGACACCGCTGACGTCCCAGCCGAGCGTGAAGGGCGGCTCGCCGATCAGGCCGCTGCCTCGCCGAACTTTTGCGTCGACCGGGTTCACGCCGATTGCTCGCACTTCCACCAGCACCTCGCCTGGCCCTGGCTGCGGCCTCGGGGCATCAGTCTCCAGCTGAAGTACGTCCGGCCCGCCGACCTCGTCTTGGGTCACTCGTCGCATCACCGATTGACCTAGACGCTCTCCGGCGAGAACGTGTCGCATTTGGCCGGCTCGCCGGTTTCGTATCCAACCTTGAACCACTCGGCGCGCTGCTGGCTCGTGCCGTGTGTGAATGATTCGGGGCGCACACCTTGGCCCGAGTTGCGCTGGAGGGTGTCATCGCCGACCGACTCCGCGGCACCAAGGGCTTCTTCGAGATCTCCGTCTTCAAGGTCACCCTGCTGGTAGACGCGATGCGCCCAGATGCCGGCGTAGCAATCGGCCTGCAGCTCCATTCGAACAGAGAGTTCGTTGGCCTGGCTCGGATCTTCGCGCTGCGCGGCGCGCACCTGCTCCTCGGTGTCCAGCTGCTGCTGAACGTGGTGCCCCAACTCGTGCGCGATCACGTAGGCCCAGGCGAGGTCGCCGGACGCACCGAGCTGCTGTTGCATCAGCTCGTAGAAGCCGAGGTCGATGTAGACGCGCTGGTCGGCAGGGCAGTAGAACGGTCCGACCGCGCTGCTCGCCGAACCGCAACCGCCGGTGGACACGCCGCGGCGGTAGATCACCATCTTCGCCTTCTCGTACGGCTCATCGGATTGCTCGAAGGCCTGCTGCCAGCCCTGTTGTGCCGTGACGAAGACGTAGGAGGAGAAGTCCTTGAAATCCTTTTCCGGGTCCTGATCGGACGGGATGCCCTGAGCGTTCTGGGAGCTGACAGCGGTGTCACTCGGAAAGGCCTGGCTGATGTCAAAGCCCGATCCCTCGCCGCCTAGCAACTGCATCCCGATCACGATGATCACGACGAGGAGGCCGATGCCACCACCGGCCTTGCCGACGGGGATCCCGCCCATGCTCGGCCCGCCGCCCGTTGACCCGCCGCGGGCGTCGATCACATCGCCGTCATCGTCGACCTTCCGCCAGCGCATGCGGCGATCCTACCCAGCGGAAAATCCGCAGCTACGTCCGTCGCCTAGCCCCGAAGGCAAGGCCAGCGCGACGGGTGGTGCTCAGGCGCCTTCGGCGATCTCGACGTAGCGGGTCCAGCGATTGACGTCGCGCCGGGCGCGCTCTTGGTCGGCCGAGCCGTCCTCGGCCGCCGAGAGACGGCCTTCGGCCTCTTCGAGGCGGGTGCGCAGCTCGGCGAGGTCCAACTCCTCGACCGGGATCGCCTCTTCGACGAGCATCAGCAGCGAGTTGTCTGCCATCTGCAGGAAACCGTCACCCTGCGCAAAGCGCTTGATCTCGGTCTCGCTCTCGTAGATGCGCAGCTCGGTCGGGTCGAGCATCGCCATCAGCGGCTCGTGATTCGCTCGGATACCGATCGAACCGACGAGCGTGCGGGTGGAGACCATCTCGGCGGTGCCCTCGTAGGCAGCACCCTCCGGCGTCATGATCTGTACGGGAAACGTGGTCGCCATGGCGGACTACTTCTTCGCTGCCTCGAGGACCTCGTCGATCGAGCCCTTCATGTAGAAGGCGCGCTCGGGCAGGTCGTCGTGCTTGCCTTCGACGATCTCCTTGAAGCCGCGAACCGTGTCCTCGACCTTGACGTACTTGCCGGGCGAGCCGGTGAACGACTCGGCGACGTGGAACGGCTGCGAAAGGAACTGCTGAATGCGACGCGCGCGGCCGACGGTGACCTTGTCCTCGTCGGAGAGCTCGTCGATTCCGAGGATCGCGATGATGTCCTGGAGCTCCTTGTAGCGCTGCAGTGTCTCCTGGACCTCGGTCGCGACGGCGAAGTGCTCCTCGCCGACGACGTCGGGCTTGAGGATCGTGGACGTGGAGTCCAGCGGGTCGACGGCCGGGTAGATGCCCATCTCGGAGATCGCACGCGAGAGCGTGGTGGTCGCGTTCAAGTGGGCGAACACCGACGCCGGCGCCGGGTCGGTGAGGTCGTCGGCCGGGACGTAAATTGCCTGCACCGAGGTGACCGAGCCCTTGCGCGTCGAGGTGATGCGCTCCTGGAGCTGCCCCATCTCGGTCTCAAGCGTCGGCTGGTACCCGACCTGCGAAGGCATGCGGCCCATCAGGGCGGACACTTCAGAACCTGCCTGCACGAAACGGAAGATGTTGTCGACAAAGAGCAGCACGTCGCGGTTCTCGACGTCACGGAAGTACTCGGCCATCGTCAGGCCGGTCAGCGCGACGCGAAGACGGGCTCCGGGCGGCTCGTTCATCTGACCGAAGACCATCATCGTCTTGTCGATGACGCCGGCGTCGGTCATTTCGTGGAAGAGGTCGTTGCCCTCACGCGTGCGCTCGCCCACGCCGCAGAACGCGGAGAGTCCGCCGTGCTCCTGCGCGAGGTTGTTGATCAGCTCCTGGATCAGAACGGTCTTGCCGACTCCAGCTCCGCCGAACAGGCCGATCTTGCCGCCCTTTGCGTAAGGAGCAAGCAGGTCGATCACCTTGATGCCGGTTTCGAACATCTCGCGGGTCGGCGAGAGCTCTTCCACGGACGGAGCAAGTGCGTGGATCGGGCGGCGCTCGCCGGTGACTTCCGGCTTCTCGTCGATCGCTTCACCAAGGACATTGAAGATGCGGCCGAGCGTTTCGGTGCCCACAGGAACGCTGATCGGACCGCCGGTGTCGCGCACCTCGGTGCCGCGCGGCAGGCCGTCGGTTGCGTCCATCGCGATCGTGCGGACGCGGTCGTCGCCCAGGTGCTGCTGCACCTCGAGCGTCAGCGTGAAGCCTTCGCGACCCTCGCTGGAGGGAACGTCGACCTCAAGGGCGTTGTAGATCGCGGGCAGGCCGTCGGGGAAGTGGACGTCGATGACGACTCCCTGGATCTCCTCGACGACTCCGGGCTTGATTGCTGTTGCTGTGGCGGACATGGTTCTGCTGGTGCTCCTGTTTTTGATTCAGGTAGTGATCGGTGACGGGGCTAAACGCCCTCGGCCCCGCCGACGACTTCCAAGATTTCCTGGGTGATCGCAGCCTGGCGCTGCCGGTTCATTTCCAAAGTGAGGTTCTTGATCATTTCCGACGCGTTGTCGGAGGCGGACTGCATCGCAGTCATCTTCGCGCCCATCTCGCTGGCTGCACTTTCGAGCAGCGCACGGAAGATCGTGATCTCGACGAAGTCTGGGATCAGGCGCTTGAGCAGCTCTTCCGGCTCGGGCTCGTAGAGCCAGAGTGCGTGACCGGGCTGCGAATCCGCGCCGTCGGAATCGGCCGCGCCGGAGGAATCGCCGGCGAGTCCGCCTTCGAGAATCTCGGCCTGCTGCAGCGGCAGCACGCGCTGACCGGTGACGACCTGGGAGAGTGGCGAGATGTAGCTGTTGTAGACGATGTCGACCGAGTCGATCTTTCCGTCGATGTAGTCGGCCATCAACTCTTCGGCGATGTTGCGTGCGTCGGCGAAGGCCGGACGGTCGGTGAAGCCGGTGTGTGCCGACTTGACCGGGAGGTTGCGGAAGTTCAGCGAGCTGTCGATGCGGCGCCCGACGGCGTAAAGCGTGACTTCCTTGCCCTCCTCGCGCAGCTCGTCGTGGCGAACGATTCCGCGGCGGATGATCTGTGAGTTGAAGGACCCGGCAAGGCCGCGGTCGCCCGCGATCAGCACGAGGCCGACGTTCTTGACCTCTTCGCGCTCGGTCAGGATCGGGAGCTGCGGGACGTTGCCGGCAGCCTCTGCGGCCTGACGCGTCATGCGCGTGAGAACATCCGCGTAGGGACGCAGCGCCTGGATGCGCTGTTCGGCACGGCGCAGGCGCGCGGCCGCGACCATCTGCATCGCAGAAGTGATCTTCTGGATGTTCTTGACCGAACCGAT
>CAZRAA010000068.1:0-2615 GCA_964597975.1 uncultured Thermoleophilaceae bacterium
ACCTGCGCGACATCAACGAGCGCATCCGCATCCTGCGCGTCCACGACTTCACGACCGACGACCGGATCGACGCGACGATCGCCGAGCACATCGAGATCGCCGACGCGGTTCTGGCCGGCGAGGCGGACGCCGCTTCCGCGTTGATGCGAGTGCACATCGACCGCAGCGCGCGCGTCGTCGAGGATCGCGTCGGCCGCATGCTCGCCCGCATGTTCGACGCAGCATCAGGGGGCGCGGAGCAATGAACGTGACCGCGATCAACGCCATGGAGCCGTCCGTCGCGGTTCGCGGTCTGACCAAGCGCTTCGGCTCGCTGGTCGCCAACAACAAAGTCGACTTCGAGCTGTTTCCCGGCGAGGTCCACGCGCTGCTGGGCGAGAACGGCGCCGGCAAGTCCACGTTGGCGAAGTCGCTCTACGGCGTCAACGTCCCAGATGAGGGCGAGATCCTCGTGGACGGCGAGCCGCTGGCGATCGATTCACCGGCGATTGCCAGAGAAGCCGGCATCGGGCTCGTCTTTCAGGACTTCCGGCTGATTCCGGCCCTCACCGTGCTCGAGAACATCGCGCTCGCGCTCCCCGAGCACGGAATCCTGCTCAACAACGCCGAGATCGAGCAGCGCTTCGTCGCGCTCGCCGAGCAGTACAACATGAGCGTCCACCCGCACCGGCTGATCGAGGAGATCTCGATGAGCGAGCGCCAGCAGGCCGAGATTCTCAAGGTCCTGCTCTGCGGAGCGAAGACGGTGATCCTCGACGAGCCGACAAGCTTGCTGGCCCCTCAAGAGGTCGAAGGCCTGATGAACGTGATCCGGGACCTCCGCGATCAGGGTCTCGCGCTGGCGATCATCACGCACAAGATCCCCGACGTGCGCGCCGTCTGCAATCGCGTCACCGTGCTCAGGCAAGGCAGCGTCGTGCTCGCGACCGACAAGCTCGCCGAGATGAGCGACGAGGAGCTGATCGCCAGCGTCGTCGGACAGGAGATTCCGTCGTTGACGCACCGGCCGAACGTAGTGGCACACGTCGAGGGCCCGGCCCTGATGCTCGAACACATCACCGTGAACGGCGACAACGGGCTCCCCGCGATCAGCGGACTCACGCTCGTCGCCGAGCGCGGCGAGGTCGTCGGAATCGCCGGCGTCTCCGGCGGCGGCCAGCGCGAGCTCGCCGAGGCGATCATGGGTCTGCGCCAGGTCGAGAACGGACGCATCGCCGTGCGCGGCGAGTACGTCGAGAACCGTCCGGTCGACGAAGTCCGCAAGGCCGGCGTCTCGGTGATGGCCGAAGACCCGCTGGCGATGGAAGTCGTCCCGGGCCTGAGCATCGCCGAGCACATGGCGATCGGCGGCATCGAGCCCCCGCGCACGCGGATCGGTTACGACTGGAAGCGCGTCGCAACAGAAACTGAGGAACTCGAGTCGGCGCAGGCGATCGGCCTTGCTGACCCGGCACGCCGGGTCGATTCGCTCTCCGGTGGAAACGTGCAGCGGCTGATGATCGTCCGAGCGCTGGTCGGCGATCCCGCGGTTGTCGTCGCCTGTTATCCGACGCGCGGTCTGGATCTCTTCTCGGTGCGCACCACCCACAAGCTGCTCTTCGAAGCGGCCGAGGAGCACGGTGCCGCCGTGCTGTTCATCTCTGAGGACCTTGACGAACTCTTCTCGGTCAGTGACCGACTGGTGGTTCTGCACGGCGGCGAACTTGCCGGCGACCTGAAACCTTCCGAGACCACTCGCGGCGAGGTCGGAGCAATGATGCTCGGCCGCCACGAGGCTGAAGCTGCGGCGGCGATCGGATGAGCGCGCCAGACGCGACAGTCATCCCAGAGCAGGGCGAGCGCAGTTTCGACCCGCGATCGTGGCTGCCGGCAGGCAACTGGGTCAAGATCGCCGGACCGATCGGCGTGCCGCTGCTGATCGTCCTGATGTTGCCGATCTTCGGCGTCGACCAGCCCGCGGTAGTCACGCGCTCGGTCCCGTTCATTCTCGCCGCCCTGGCAGTCGCGTTGCCGGCGCGGGCCGGGCTGATCAATGTCGGTGGCGAAGGACAGATCTTCATCGGCGCGGTGCTCGGCGCGGCGTTCGCGAAGTTGGTCGGCGACGGGTTGCCGATGCCGGTGATGCTCCCGATGATGCTCGTGGCCGGCGCACTTGGCGGTGCGCTCTGGGTCGGCGTCGCGGCGTTCCTCAAGGCGGCTTTCAACGTCAACGAGACGATCGCCACCCTGCTGCTCAACTACGTGGCTTTCTACGTGCTGAGCTACATGGTCAACGGCCTGCTCAAGGACCCCGACTCCTACGGCTTTGCGATCGGCGCGCCGATCCCGGATTCAGCCAAGCTCCCGCAGCTCGGCATCTCAACGCTCCACGTAGGAATCGTCTTCGCGGTCATCGCCACAGTGGTCGTCTGGCTGCTGCTCGACCGTTCGCGCTGGGGTTTTCGTGCGAAGGTCGTCGGTGGCAACCCTGAGGCCGCGAGGCGCGGCGGATTCGCCGTCAGTCGCACGGTGGTTGTTGCGCTCCTGCTCGGCGGGGCAATCGCCGGGTTCGCCGGCGTCGTCGAACTCGCCGGCACCGAGATGCAGCTGCGCGCCCAGATGGCGACCGGCTTCGG
>CAZRAA010000068.1:2715-10378 GCA_964597975.1 uncultured Thermoleophilaceae bacterium
TCGAACTCGCCGGCACCGAGATGCAGCTGCGCGCCCAGATGGCGACCGGCTTCGGTTACATCGGCTTCCTCTGCAGCTGGATGGTCGCGCACCGCGCGCCGTGGATTCCCGCCGGCGCCGTGCTGCTTGCGTCGATCTCGGTCTACGGCGACAGTCTGCAGCTCGATTACAACCTGCCGGCCGCGAGCGTCTATGTCGTAATGGCAGTGATCGTGCTGCTCGTCCTGGGCATGCGCAATGCCAAGCGAAAGGGTGGTGCGGTCTGATGCTTGAGGCGATTCTCCTTGGGGCCGTCAGCTACGGCGCGTGTCTGATCTTCGCCGCCGAAGGCGAACTGATCGCCGAGCGCTCGGGGATCGTCAACCTCGGCACCGAGGGCTCGATGTTGACCGGGGCATTGACCGCTTTCATGGTCACCGTCTGGACCGGGTCTCCCGTGATTGGCGCCTTCGCGAGTCTGATCGGTGGCGCGCTCCCGGCACTGCTGCACGCCTTCATGGTCGTCGACCGCAAGGCCGACCAGCTTGCCAGTGGACTGGCGATCACCTTCCTGGGCCTCGGCGTGACGGCTGCGGTCGGATCGAGCTTTGTCGACGACAAGATCAACGGCTTCAACGACATCGGTATCCCGCTGTTTAAGGAGATACCGCTGCTCGGGCCGGTGCTCTTCGACCAAGACATTCTCACTTACCTCGCGCTGCTTACCGGTCCAGCGCTCTGGTGGTTCTTCCGCCGCACCCGCATAGGACTGCTGCTCCGAGCGACCGGTGAGAGCGGCGAAGTCGTCTACGCCTACGGGCACTCGCCGCGCGGCGTGCGCTACGCGGCCGTGACTGCTGGCGGAGCGCTGGCGGGCCTCGCCGGAGCTCAACTCGTGCTGGCCACGACGCTCAACTGGACAGAAAACATCACCCAGGGGCGTGGCTTTGTCGCGGTCGCGCTGGTGATCTTCGCCTCCTGGCTTCCGCTGCGCGCAGCTGCCGGCGCGCTGCTCTTCGGCGCTGCCTTCGCGCTCAATCTCGTCCTCCAGACCCGCGGCGTCGGGATCCCATCCTTCTACCTACTGATGCTGCCTTACGTCTTGACGCTGATCGTGCTGGCCGTCGCAAGCAAGGCCCAGAAGCAACGGATGCCAGCAGGCCTGAAGGCCGTCTTTGCCCCCGGCGGCACGTAGTCGCCACGCGGTCCACTCGACTTCCCTCTCCCATGAACCCCAAACTGCGCGCCGGCTGCTCGGGCCGGCGCCGAAAGGATCAACCCCATGACCAAGCGATACATCAAATGGCTGGCGCTGGCGGCGCTTGCAGTGATCTCGGCGCTCGGCGTCGCGGCCTGCGGCTCGTCCAGCTCTGACTCCGGATCCGGAGACGAGACGACCGTCGGCTTCCTCTACGTCGGCCCGAAGAACGACTTCGGTTACAACCAGGCCGCCTACGAGGGCTCACTCGAAGTAGAGAAGAACGTCCCCGGTGTGAAGCTGATCCAGGCCGAGAACGTCCCTGAGACTTCCGAGGCCTCGCGCGTCATGGAGAAGATGATCAAGGACGGCGCGACGACGATCTTCGCGACCAGCTACGGCCACCTTCAGCCGATGCTCGAGGTCGCCAAGAAGCACCCAGAGGTCACCTTCGAGCACCAGGGTGGTGTGAAGGAAGGCGCCAACGTCGGCACTTACTTCGGTCAGATCTACGAGGCCCAGTACCTCACCGGCATGGCGGCGGGCCTGATGACCAAGTCGAACAAGCTCGGCTACGTCGTCGCGGTGCCGATTCCGCAGACGCTGCTCAACATCAACGCCTTCGAGCTCGGCGCGCAGTCGGTGAACCCCGACGCCAAGACGACGGTCGTCTTCACCGGAGGCTGGTGTGATCCGGCCAAGCAGAAGGAAGCAGCCGACTCGCTGATCAAGGGCGGCGCCGACGTGCTCAGCCAGCACCAGGATTGCACCAAGACGATCGTCGAGGCGACCGAGAAGGCGGGTGCGATGTCGGTCGGCTACCACGCCGACGCATCCTCGCTCGCGCCCAACGGGTGGATCTCGGGATCGATCTGGAACTGGGGTCCGCTCTACACCGACATCGTGAAGACGATCATCGCCGGCAAGTGGAAGGGCTCTGAGTACGACGCCGACTACCGCGTCGGATTCGCCGACAGCGACATCATCAAGCTGGCGCCGTTCGGTTCCAACGTCCCGAAGGATGTCCAGGAGCAGGTGCTCGCCAAGCAGAAGGAGATGAAGGCCAAGGACTTCTATCCGTTCGAGGGTCCGATTGTCGACCAGAGCGGCAAGACCCAGATCCCGGCTGGCGAGAACCCGACACCGACCGAACTCGAGAAGACCGACTACCTGGTCAAGGGCGTGATCGGCAAGATCCCGACCTCGTCCAACTAGGAAGGCAGCAAGGGACCGCGATCGCCATGAGCGAGCTGCAGACAGCCGACCGTCCGGTCGCGGTCCAAAGCACCCGCCCGTACGCCTGGCCCTGGGACCAGCGGCTGACCACGACGAGCTTCGCGCTCGTTGTGGTCACCGGGTCCTCGGCAGGAGCCAGCGGCGAGGCACCCGAGGGCCTGCTTGCGGACTGCATCGAGCTGGCCGACGAGGTAGCGGCGATGGGTTACCCAGTCGTCTGGGCGGCGTGTTCGGGCAGCGCGCCAGCCAGCGGCGCCCCCGCCGGGCACTTGCACGCGGATTCACCGACGACCAACGCGATGATCGGCGGCGACCTTGACCTCGTTCTGCGCACGCGCGGAATCGACCGCTTCGCACTCGCCGGATGGCCACTTGAGACTTCAGTCCACTCGACGATGCGGCGCGCCAACGACCTCGGCTACGAGTGCCTGTTACTCGAAGACCTCTGCCAGCCGCTCGATCCCGACCTGCGTGATTCCGCTATCTCCCAGGTCTTGATGTCGGGCGGAATTTTCGGTGCCGTCGGCGCCGCCGCAGATCTGATCTCCGCCCTGAAAACTTCGACGCCCCAAGGAGCGCCGCGCTGATGAACTCGACAGCCACCAAGTCCAAACGCATCACATCCGTCTCGGCGGATCCATACGACTGGCCCTACAACCAGAACCTCGACCTGGCGAAGACTGCCCTCGTGCTGATCGATTGGCAGACGGATTTCTGCGGCCCGGGCGGCTACGTCGACCACATGGGCTACGACCTTGAACTCACGCGCGCCGGCATCCCCGCCACCAAGAAGGTGCTCACACGCTGGCGCGAGCTCGGTCTGCCGGTCGTCCATACGCGCGAGGGGCACAAGCCCGATCTCTCCGACTGTCCGCCGAACAAGCTCTGGCGGTCGCAGCAGATGGGAGCCGGAATCGGCGATGCCGGGCCATGCGGCCGCATCCTCGTTATCGGCGAGCCCGGCTGGGACATCATCGAAGAGCTCTACCCAGTCGAAGGCGAGGTTGTGATCGACAAGCCCGGCAAGGGCGCCTTCTGCGCGACCGACCTCGACCTGATTCTGCGTACAAAGAAGATCGAGAACCTGATCTTCACCGGTATCACCACCGACGTATGCGTGCACACGACGATGCGTGAGGCCAACGACATGGGCTATGAGTGCCTACTGCTCTCCGACTGCACCGGCGCGACCGACTACGGCAACTACGAGGCCGCGCTGAAGATGGTCAAGATGCAGGGCGGTGTATTCGGGGCCGTGGCAAGCAGCGACGACCTGCTGGCCGCTCTGGCCACGGTTTAGGGGCTCGCCATGACAAGCGTTGCAACTGAGGCTTTCGCCTGGGCACTCGACCTGCTGAAGGACTGGGAGCTCGACGACCCTGAGCGCCGCGTCGCGTTTGATCTATGGGCCGGCGAAGCGAGTCCGCCTACAGGCGACTGGCCGGCGGTGCCGGTCGAGGCCGGCGGGGCGATCGCACAAACGCGTGCGCGCCTGCTCGCCGGAGAGGTGACTTCTGCGGAACTCGTCGAGCGGGCGTTGGCTGTCGCTGCGGACGTCAACGACGAGCTCGTCGGGTTTGTCGAGCTGACCGCAGATGCTGCCCGCGCCGACGCGGCAGAGCGCGATCGCGAACTCTCCGAGGGGATCGTCCGCGGACGTCTCCACGGGATTCCGGTGACGATCAAAGACGTGATCCATGTTGCCGGTGTGCCGACGAGGTGCGGATCCGATGCGTTTGCGACCGTCCCCGAGCAGGACGCCTGGGCCGTTGCACGCCTTCGTGAGGCCGGCGCGGTGATTCTCGGCAAGGTGTCGACTCACGAATTCGCGCTTGGCGTGACCTCGCCGCAGTCGCGAAATCCGCACGACTTGACGCGCATTCCCGGCGGGTCCTCTGGCGGTTCGGCGATTGCCGTCTCGACTGGAATGGGGCTTGTTTCGCTCTGCACCGATACGCGCGCATCTTCGCGCGTTCCGGCGGCGCTCAGCGGCGTCGTCGGGATCAAGCCGACGTACGGGGCGATTCCGACGCGCGGTGTCGTGCCACTGGGCTGGACGATGGACCACGTCGGCGTGATCGCCGGCAACGTGGCCGATGCGGTCTCGACGCTCGACCTCCTGCGCGGCGGCGAGCCGGCAGCCCTCGCACTTGACAATGGCGTCGAGGGGCTGACGATCGGACTGCCGATCGCTTCATTCGAGGAGGTCGACCCCGAGGTCGAAGCGTCCGTGCGCGCCGGGGTGGCGACACTGATCTCCGCCGGAGCCAACGAGGTGGACCTTGCAACGCCGGGACACGATGAATTCGCCGGAGCAAACGCAGGCGGCTTGATCACCAGCCGCTGCGAGGCCGCGACGTTTCACCGCGAACTTGGCACCGACCGCGAGCTCTACTGGCCCGAGGTGCGAGACCAGCTCAACGCCGCAGACGGCGTGCTCGCGACCGACTACCTGCGGGCCCAGCGTTATCGCGGGTGGTTGCGCGAGCGGATGCTCGCGGTATTCGACGGCGTCGATGCGCTTGTGATGCCGACTGTGCCGGTGCTGGCGCCGCCGGTTGAGGACGCCGACGACTATCTCACAATCCTCTCACGCAACGCGATTCTCTGGAGCTTCGTCGGATTTCCCGCCATTTCCGTGCCGGTCGCCCCGGCCAGCTCCGGGCTACCGATCGGCCTGCAGGTAGTTGCACCGCCCAACGGCGAGGCGGTGCTCGCGGCGGTCGCCGCCGCGGTGGAGCGGGCTTGAGATCTGGGCCAGGATCGGCTTTTGTCCAGGCGGACGATCGCTGCGGGCGATTTTTGTACGGCAGAGCGCGATGCGCTCGCGGCGCCGCCGGTAGCTTCGGATTACAGCCACTGCAACCGGCGCTAGCGCGGCGCCGGCGAGACGGTGGATTCACCCGAGAGCTGGATCAATCAATGTCAAACCTGGCAACTGATGCGTTTCAGAACGCACTCGCTCTGATCCGCCGATGGCGAGCGGAGCGCCCTGAGCGCCCGCCGCAGCTCACAGTTTCTTCGCCGGAAATGCCGGCGAGTGCGCCGGGCGTGCCCGGCGGCGCTGCGCGCTCTGGGGCGATTGCTTCAACCGGCAGGCTGCTTGAAGGCGGCGATATCACCGCTGTCGAGCTTGTCGATCGGGCGCTCGCGGCAATCGACGCGCGCAACGACGAACTCTATGCATTCGTTGAGATTCTCGAAGTCGATGCGCGAGAACGTGCCGCGACGCTTGATCACGAGCGCTCCGCCGGTCGCGTTCGGGGCCCGCTTCACGGGGTGCCCGTGTCAGTCAAGGATCTGTACGCGGTGCGCGGCGCGACCACTCGAGCCGGCTCGCTGGCGTATGAGCGGCGGGATGATCACGACGCCGAGGCCGTGCGCCGCCTGCGTGACGCCGGTGCTGTGGTCATCGGCAAGACGTCTACGCACGAGTTCGCGATGGGCGTAACCGCCCCCCAATCACGCAATCCGCACGACTCGACGCGCATCGCCGGCGGCTCTTCTAGCGGAGCGGCGATTGCCGTAGAGACGGGCATGGGACTGGCTGCTCTGGGAACAGACACTCGCGGGTCGATTCGCATTCCAGCTGCCCTCTGCGGCGTGGTCGGCCTCAAGCCGACGATCGGCCTGATACCGCTCGATGGCGTAGTGCCGCTCGCGTGGACGATTGATCATGTCGGTTTGATGGCGCCTTCTGTCGACGACGTGGCGACGGTTTTCGATGCGCTGGTGCCGTCGGCCGCGACCGATCGCATTTCAACACCCCCGGTCAGCTCGATCCGCGTCGGGCTCCCGCGCGCCGCTTGGCGAGATGTCGAACCGGCGGTCGAGAGTTCGATCGAAGCGGCGCTCGACGCGCTGCTCGCCGCCGGCGTGGAACTGGTGGACGTGGCCCGTCCCAGTGCGATCGATCTCGACAACGCGAACCTCACGAGCATGGTGGTAAGTCGCTGTGAGGCCGCGGCATTCCACCGCAACCTCGATCTTGACCCGTTGCTCTACACCGGGGATGTGCGGTCGCAGCTTGAGGCGGCTGAGGCCGCCACGGCGCAGGACTACCTCGATGGGCAACGGCTGCGCGCGGAGCTGCGCGACGAGATGCTCAAGGTGTTCGACGATGTCGATGTGTTGCTGCTTCCGACCGTGCCGATCGTCGCGCCGTCGGTCGAGTCGGCTGACCAGACGCCGCTTGTGCTCTCGCGCAACGTCGCGATCTGGAGCTTCACGGGTTTTCCGGCCCTGTCTGTTCCCTGCCAGCCGACCGCGGCGGGGCTTCCGGTGGGCCTACAGGTCGTTGCCGCGCCGCACGCGGAGGCCGCAGTTCTTGCGGTCGCCCGTGCAGTCGAGCGAGGGGTGAACGCGCGATAGCGGTGGCGAGGCGAACCGTCTCGACCCGGGGGCCAAACCGGCCTTCGGGGTGCACGGATCGCCTTGGTGTGCGGGGTTCGGCGGCGACGCCGGACCCCGCCGCATTTTTGTCCCGCTGATACCCTTAGAAGTTCTGCAAATCCACCTACTAGTTAGAAGTTTTCGTGTCAACCACCCTTACCGACTCACCCGTGACCACCGAGGCCACCGAGGCCCCAACCCCCGCCGACGCCCCGCCGGCAAACGCAGTTCCAGGCTCAGACGGCCTGCTGCTTGAGGTCGACGGCAAGATCGTCCCCAACTACGAGGCGACGCTTGTCCAGTTTGAAGATGGCGACGTTGTTCAGGGCACTGTGGTCCGCATCGACCGCGACGAGGTTCTCGTCGACATCGGATACAAGTCCGAGGGCGTCATCCCGGTCAACGAACTGTCCATCCGCAAGAACGTCAACCCGGCGGACGAAGTCTCGCTCGGCGAAGAAGTCGACGCGCTTGTCGTCACCAAGGAAGACGCCGACGGGCGCCTGGTGCTCAGCAAGAAGCGCGCCAAGTTCGAGAAGGCCTGGCGCAAGATCGAAGAGGCGTCTGAGTCCGGTGAGCCGGTGGAAGGCACCGTCATCGAGGTGGTCAAGGGCGGTCTGATCGTCGACCTCGGCATCCGCGGGTTCCTGCCCGCGTCGCTGGTCGATATCCGCCGCGTCCAGGATCTCGAAGAGTTCCGCGCGCAGACGGTCCGCTGCAAGGTGATCGAGCTCAATCGCTCGCGCAACAACGTCGTGCTTTCGCGCCGCGCGATCCTCGAGGAGGAACGCCGCGAGGTGCGCCAGCAGATCATCGGCTCGCTCGAGCGCGGCTCGGTGGTCGAGGGCGCGATCAGCA